>NZ_QWEZ01000001.1:1200000-1529897 GCF_003864255.1 Aestuariirhabdus litorea | reverse complement strand
AGCCGCTTGCAAGGGGGAGATCTCCCCCGCGGTATTGGCACCATCGGTGACCAGAATCAGCACCCGGCTGCTGGCGGGGCGGTCACGCAGGCGTTTGACTGCCAGGCCGATGGCATCGCCGATGGAGGTTTCGCGCCCGGCCATGGCGATCTGGGTCTCATCCAGCAGTATGCTGATGCTCTTGCGGTCAAAACTAAGGGGAGATTGCAGGTAGGCTTGGGAACCAAACAGGATCAAACCCAGCCGATCCCCTTCACGGCGGGCGATGAACGGCTGCATCACCCGCTTCACCGCACTCAGTCGGTCCACCGGCTGTCCGGCAACCTGCATGTCGCGGGTCTGCATACTGCCGGAGAGGTCGATGGCCAGCATCAGGTCGCGGGCAAGGGTGGGCATCGGTATCGCCTCACCGACCCCAACGGGTCGCGAACTGGCCAGCAGGAGCAGCAGCCACACCAGCAGGAGGGGGGCCAGCCGTCCCCAACGAGGCCTGAGGCGAATGGGGGCGGAGGCCACTACCTGCTGCTGATGGGGTAACTGTATGCCAGACTGGAGGGGGCGCTGCACAGCCGGCGCGAGCCAGTAGACCAACAGCGGTAGTGGTAGCAACACCCAGATCCAGGGCCACTCCAGTTCAAGGCTCATGGCGTTCGATCCAGCTTTTTGTGTATTGATAGAGGGGCGCCGGGTTATCCGTCAGAGGGCCGCGGTAGCGTCCCGTCTCGATTTGGCGGGCCTCCCTGCTCTCTCCACCGGGATAGTGGGCCTCAAGGAAGTGCCACCAGTCTTCGCCGTGGAGTGGTGCAACCCCTGCATCCGGGTAGGCGGTGAGAGCTACCCGCTTGAGTAGCTGGTTTGCCTGTTCGACAAAATCGCTGATGACGCCCTTTTCCTCGAACTCCAGCCAGCAGGTCTCGAGCTCTTTCAAAGCGATCAGGCGGTAGGCGTTCCGTGCCTTAACGCTCCGGCGGCGCCGGTAAAGCCAATAGACGGCCGTGAGGACAACCAAACCGAGTAGCCCCAGCAGATACCAGCCAGGCGCCAGTGGCCACAAGAGGCTGACGGTGGGAGGCTCGGCCAGCGGAGCCAGCTGCTCAAGCAGTTGGCTCTTATCCACGGCCAGCTCCCCGCTGTCCCGGGAAAAGGGCTTGTAGTTGGGGAAGCGTAGCCTGTCCGGCGTCGATCTCCTGCAGGGGGATACCGAAACGTCCCAGGCGCTGCTCCACCCGTTGCAGTTGCTCGGTGCAGCCTTGCTGGTAGTGCTGGCGGACGCGCGCGGAGCGGGTGTTCAGCAGTATCGCTTGCCCCTGTGACTGTTTAAGCGGGTAGAGACCAGCCTCGGGAGGGTTATGTTCCAGTGGGTCGGTTACCCGAAGAAACAGCAGGTCGTGATGCTTACCCAGTCGGTGCAAGTGGGGCTCGCAGGCTTCATTGAGGGATAGGCCATCGCTAATGATGAACAGCGCTGCCCCCGAGTCGATGGCGGGATATAGGCTTGCCAGGGTGTCGGCGAGGTAGTTGGCGGGCGCAGGGGGGGTGGAGCTGGTCAGGCGCTGGTTGGCGTCGACGATGGCCTGCAACCAGTGAAGCAGGGTCTGCCGACTACGATAGGGGCGAAACAGGCGCTCCGGCGCTCCCGTAGCGAGTAGGCCGCCAATACGGTCGCCATGCTCCAGAGCGGCCCAGGCGAGCGCGGCAGCGCACTCGGCGGCGGTTACCGATTTGAAATTGAGGTGGGAGCCGAAAAACATTGCCGGGCTCTGGTCGAGTAACACCACCACCGGCCGCTCTCGCTCCTCATGGTAGAGTTTGGTGTGGGCGATGCCGCTGCGCGCCGTCACCCGCCAGTCGATGCTGCGGATATCGTCTCCGGCCTGGTAGCGACGGACCTCGTCGAAGTCAATGCCGCGGCCGCGTAATCGACTTCGGTGCTGGCCTGAGAGGGCACTGCGAACATGCTGTGCGCTATAGATGCCGAGGGTGCGCGCATCGCGACCCAGCTCAACCAGTTGATGGAGATCGGTGTAGGCCCCGGACATCTTAGCCTCAGGCGACAGGAACACAGGCGATCAGCCGCTCGATAAAGCGGTCATTATCGATCTGCTGTGCCTGGGCGCTGTAGCTAAGAATGATGCGGTGACGCAGGGTGTCATAGGCGACCGCCTGCACGTCATCGGGGGTAACGAAATCACGGCCGCTTAGCCACGCGCGGGCTCGGGCACAGCGGTCCAGGGCGATGGTTCCCCGGGGACTGGCACCGTACTCGATCCAGCTGGCGAGCTCTTCGTCATAGTGGGAGGGCGAACGGGTCGCCAGTACCAGATTCACCAGGTACTGCTCAACCGCGGGTGCCATATGGATCGCGAGTACCTCTTGCCGAGCCTGCAGGATCTGCTCTTGCGACACCCGCTCGGGTGGCAGCGGATCGGTACCGGCCTGGGCATCGCGGCGCGCTATCGCCAGGATGCGCTGCTCGGTTTCGGCATCGGGGTAGCCTATTTTTACATGCATCAGGAAGCGGTCCAGCTGCGCTTCGGGGAGGGGGTAGGTTCCCTCCTGTTCGATGGGGTTCTGGGTGGCCATCACCAAAAACAGTGGGGGGAGGGGGTAAGTGGTGCTGCCGACGCTTACCTGGCGCTCGGCCATCGCCTCCAGTAGGGCTGACTGTACCTTGGCCGGAGCCCGGTTGATCTCATCGGCTAACACCAGGTTGTGGAAAATAGGCCCCCTCTGGAACTCAAAACTGGCGGTTTCCGGGCGGAAAATATCGGTGCCGGTGATGTCAGCAGGCAGTAGGTCCGGGGTGAACTGGATGCGATGGAACTGGGCATCAACCCCCTGCGCAAGGCCCTTAATCGCTCGGGTTTTGGCGAGTCCTGGCGCCCCCTCGACCAGCAGGTGACCATCGGCGAGGAGGGCAATGAGCAGGCGATTGACCAGGTGCTGCTGGCCCAGAATGATTTCGGAGAGGAACAGCTCCAGGTTGTGGATCGCTTCACGATGGGACATGGTGGCTTACCGATAGGGAAGGGTTACTGCTATTATTGGGCTTTCTGCCAATATTTCAATGGTTTGTAAGGGAAACATCTCGTGGTTTGTTGGCATTTCGAGCCTCGCCCCAAGGGATGGTCTACGCTTAACGGATTCTAAACTACGGCGTGGGTTTCTCTCTCTGCCATACAGCGTTCAGGTTGCAAATAGGGAGTATTTTATGGGTCAGTTTTCCGCTGAAAACAAACAGGAGTACATGGACAAGCTGGTGGCGGAGGTCAGAAAACATGTACCTGACAAGCAGGCGGAGATGGTTGAACACTTTGTCCGGCAATTTTTCTCCGTGGTTGGGTTTGAAGACCTGCTGAGTTTCAGCAAGTCGGATATTGTTGGCAGTACGCTCAGCTTTTGGAAGCTATACCAGAGCAAGCCGGCGGACCAGCCCAGAATTGAGGTGTTTAACCCGGTGTACGAGCACCATGGCTGGCATTCCACCCACACGGTGGTGCAAATATTTCTCTCGGATAGCCCCTTTATTGTCGACTCGGTGAGGATGCGGCTCAATGAGCTGGGCTCCACCATCCACTTCCTGCAGAACAAGGTGATGGGCGTTCAGCGCTCGGCGGCGGGAGGGCTGCGAGAGGTGATGGCCTCCGGGCAGGGGGGGAGCCGGGAGGCCCTGATCTACCTGGAGATCGACCGCTTAGCCTCGGATGACGAGTTGGATAGCCTGAAGCAGTCATTGATGCTGGTCCTGCAGGATGTTTCCCTGGTGGTGTCGAGCTTTGCCGCGGTCTCCCAGGAGGTCGAGGCGTTGATTCAGCGGCTTGAGAAAGAGACCCGGGAGGATTCGGCTGAAACCCAGGCATTTTTGCGCTGGCTGCTCGATAACAATTTCACCTTTTTGGGGTTTGAAGTGCTGGATATCGATGCCGAGGCGGACCCTGACTGCCTTACCCTGCAACCGGCAAAGCGCTTAGGGCTCTTCACCAGTAGCGCCTACAGCGACTACAGCAAGCGCCTCAGCAAGCACTGCTACGATGCGGACAATCGCGAAATTCTCTCTTTTTCCAAGTCGCCGGTGCGCTCGAGTGTGCATCGTCCGGCCTATCCCGACTGCATTTTGGTGCGGTTGTGTGATCGCGAGGGCCAGCTGAGGCAGGAGGCAAGGATACTGGGCCTTTATACCTCACCGGTCTACACAGAGAGTCCCGACCATATTCCCTATTTGCGGGAGAAGGTGCACTGCGTAGAGGCTCAAAGCGGGCTGGATCGTGCCAGTCACCACGGCAAGGAGCTGAAGCAGATTCTGGACACCTTTCCCCGTGATGAACTGTTCCAGACTCCAACCCGGGCGCTTTTTGAAACGGTGTCGGAAATTCTGCAGATTCAGGAGCGGCGCCAGATCAAACTCTTTATCCGCATCGATCGTACGCGGCAGTTTGCCAGCTGCTTAATCTACGTACCTCGGGATGTGTACAGTACCAGCTTTCGAGAGGCCAGCCAGGAGATCCTGGAGCGGGGACTGAATGCCCAGGACTCCGAATTTACCACTTACTTTTCCGAGTCGGTCCTCTGCCGGGTGCAGTTTAACCTGCGTCTGGATCCGGAGGTGGAAACCAGCTTCAACCGGGAGCTGCTGCTGAGTGAAATCGTACAGGTATCCCGCAGCTGGGAGGATGAACTAAGTAGTGCTGTACTGGAGGTCAAGGGGGAGGTCAGCGGGAACAGGATACTCGCGCGCTATGGAACGGGGTTCCCCGCCAGCTACAAGGAGCGATTCGTACCCCGGACGGCGGTGGTTGATATCGATCACCTGGATAGCTTGGGTGAGGATAACCCCCTGACCATGAGCTTTTACCAGTCCCTTGACGAGCAGGAGGGTCACCTTCATTTCAAGGTATACCACTACGGTTACACTCTGCCGCTATCCGACCTCATTCCGATGCTTGAAAACCTGGGACTCAAGGTGATTGGCGAGTTCCCCTATGTGATCAAGCGGCTGGCCTCCGAACGTATCTGGATCCATGATTTTGTGCTCGACTACGGGGCCCGGGCGGTGGACCTGATGAAGGTTAACCGTATCTTCCAGGATGCCTTTCTCCAGACCTGGCTGGGCAATGCCGAAAATGACCGATTTAACCGCCTGGTGTTGGCAGCCCAGCTGAGTTGGCGGGAAGTGGCCATGCTAAGGGGATATGCACGCTACCTGAAGCAGATTCGGTTCGGGCTCGGACAAAGTTATATTGCCGATACACTGGCCAGTCATGTTGAGATCACGCGAACCATTGTCGAGTTGTTCAGTGTTCGCTTTGATCCCGACCTGGAACGCTCTCAGGAACAGCGGCAGGAGCAGCAGCGCCTGCTCGAAGAGCGGGTAGTTAAGGCGCTCGATGAGGTGAGTGTGCTCAACGAGGACCGAATACTGCGGCGCTACCTCGACCTGATCAAGGCCACCCTGCGGACCAACTTTTACCAGCAGGGGGAGTCCGGTGACCCCAAGAGTTATATCAGCTTCAAGTTTGCTCCCCGGCAGATACCTCAGATACCGCTGCCCGCCCCGCTGTTTGAGATCTTTGTCTATTCACCCCGGGTCGAGGGGGTGCACCTGCGAGGCGGCAAGGTGGCGCGCGGGGGGTTGCGTTGGTCCGATCGCCAGGAGGATTTCCGCACCGAGGTGCTGGGGTTGGTAAAAGCACAACAGGTCAAGAACGCGGTGATTGTGCCGGTCGGTGCCAAGGGGGGATTCTTCGCCAAGTGCCTGCCGGATAGCAGTGATCGGGAGGCATTTCTGGCCGAGGGTATCGCCTCCTACCGAACCTTTATCCGGGCGCTGTTGGATATTACCGACAATCTGGTTGATGGCAGCGTTGTTCATCCCCCGCGGGTAACTCGCTACGACGAGGACGATCCCTATCTGGTGGTTGCGGCCGATAAGGGGACCGCGACCTTTTCCGATATTGCCAATGAGTTGGCGGCTGAATACGGCTTCTGGTTAGGCGATGCCTTTGCCTCTGGGGGCAGCGCGGGTTACGACCATAAAAAAATGGGCATTACAGCCCGCGGAGCCTGGGTGTCGGTCCAGCGCCATTTCCGGGAGCGGGGTATCGATGTCCAGAAGGAGTCGATCTCGGTGGTCGGTATTGGTGATATGGCCGGCGATGTGTTTGGTAACGGCATGCTGCTCTCCCAAAAATTGGCCATGGTGGCGGCCTTCAACCACCTGCATATCTTCATTGACCCGGAGCCAGATGTAGAAGCCAGCTGGAAGGAGCGCAAACGCTTGTTCGATCTCCCGCGCTCAAGCTGGGAGGACTACAACAGAGCGCTCATCTCGAAGGGGGGCGGGGTCTTTTCCAGGGCCGCAAAGTCGATCCCCATCAGCCCGCAGATGCAGTCCCGCTTTGGTATTACTGAAATGCGCATGACACCCACCGAGTTAATCACAGCGTTGCTCAAGTCGCCGGTCGACCTGGTGTGGAACGGGGGAATAGGCACCTATGTCAAATCCAGCCGTGAAAGCCATGCCGATGTTGGTGACAAAGCCAACGATGCGCTTCGTGTGAACGGAGATGAGCTGGCCTGCAGGGTGATCGGAGAGGGGGGTAACCTGGGGGCCACCCAGCTGGGGCGTGTGGAGTACTGTCTCCATGGAGGCGCCTCCAACACCGACTTCATCGACAATGCCGGAGGGGTCGACTGCTCCGACCATGAGGTCAATATCAAGATTCTGCTCAATGGGGTGGTCAGCAACGGCGACATGACGCCCAAGCAGCGCAATGTGATGCTGGGAAAAATGACCGGTGAGGTGGCCGAACTGGTGCTGGAGAACAATTACCGCCAGGTACAGGCGATTTCGCTGGCCCAGTCCCAGGCTCGAGTTCGGATGGATGAGTATCGGCGCTTTATTGCACACCTGGAAGCGGAGGGGAAGCTCAATCGGGCCATCGAGTATTTGCCGGACGATGAGGGGCTTAGCGAACGCCTGGCCGCCGGGCAAGGGCTCACACGGCCTGAGCTATCCCTTCTGATCTCCTACAGCAAAGCGGACCTGAAGGAGCAGCTGCTGGCCTCCGGGGTGCCCGATGACCCCTATCTGGCGAAGGAGGCAAACACCGCTTTTCCCCGCACACTGGTGAAAAAGTATGGCTCCCTGATTGAGAGCCATCGCTTGCGCAGGGAGATCGTCTCGACCCAGATCGCCAACCATATGATTAACATGATGGGTATCACCTTTGCCCATAAACTGAGTCAGTCCACGGGGGCCTCGCCCGCCGAGATCGCTCGCGCCTATGTCGTTGCCCGGGATGTGTTTGGGATGGCGGGTTACTTTGAGCAGATTGAGCAGCTGGACCATAAGGTCAGTAGCCAGGTTCAGCACGAGATGATGGGAGAGCTGATCCAGCTGACCCAACGGGCTACCCGCTGGTTTATTCGTATAAAACGGAACGACCTGGTTGTGCAGGAGGCAGTTGCCCATTACGGCCCCAAGGTCAGCGAGTTCATCGCGCTGTTTTCCAAGTTGCTTAATGATAAACAGAGAACGCTGTGGGAACAGGGGTTAGAGGCGTTGGTAGCGGTAGGTGTTCCCAAATCCCTGGCCGGTGTGGTAGCGGGCAAGCGTTTTCTCTCCGCTAGTCTTTCCATTACTCAGGCGGCCGACCAGACCGGGCAGCCCCTGGACAGTGTCGCACGGCTTTTCTTTGCCCTGGGGGATCGGCTGGATATCAACTGGTTTGCTCAGGAGTTGGGCAACCTGGATGCATCCAACCAGTGGCAATCAATGGCTCGAGAGAGTATTCGGGACGAGCTCAACTGGCAGCTTCGGGCATTGACCGTAGCGATTCTCAAGGGGGCTAACGCCAAGCTGGAGGTGGAGCAGCAGCTGGAAGGCTGGTTAAGCCAGAATGCGGCGCTGGTTCGTCGCTGGGATGCCATGCTGACTGACCTTCGCAGCCAGGGGAGTTGTGAGCTGGCGATGTTTACGGTGGCCAACCGCGAACTGGTGGACCTGGTGCAAAGCAGCCATTCTTAATCGCTTCACGCGGGGTGTTGGCAGGGGCGCTTGGCGCCCCTGTTGCCCTCTTGAGCCCTGTGCCTCCGTTTGATAAAAATAGCCTGTATCGGTAGCGGGTGGGTCATTAATGCAGAGCGTGATAGTCGATATTCAGATTCCAGCGCAGCAATACCAGGCACACTATGCCGGTGTTATTCGGCAAATACATGCCCGCACAGCGGATGGGCGAAGCGTAAGGTTTCCCAGCGAGATCCTCAGGCCCTTTGTGACCCATGACGGTGTTGCCGGGCGGTTTCGTATCGATTTTGACGAGCAGGGCCGTTTTCAGCAGATTGAGCGGCTGTAACGGTGTGGCTGCCCTTTTTTGTGTAGCTGCGTATAATTGCGCCGTCGACCAACCTGGGAACTGATATGTATTCACTGGCACGCCGTTTTCTCTTTACCCTCGACCCCGAAGTCGCCCATGACCTGAGCCTGGACCTGCTGGGGGCGGCCGGGCGCCTGGGGCTGGGTTCCCTGATGGCTGCCAGGGTGGCTCCCCGGCCCTGTTCAGTGATGGGGATCGATTTTCAAAACCCGGTCGGGCTGGCTGCCGGCCTTGATAAGAACGGTGATTGCATTGATGGCCTTGGTGCTCTTGGGTTTGGGTTCCTGGAACTGGGCACGGTCACCCCAAGGCCTCAGCCGGGTAACCCCAAGCCCCGCCTGTTCCGGATCCCTGAGCGCCAGGCGATCATCAATCGCATGGGGTTTAACAACAAGGGGGTTGACCACCTGGTTGCGAATGTGCAGCGTGCGCAATACAAGGGGGTTATCGGCATCAATATCGGGAAAAACTTTGATACTCCTGTTGAGGAAGCCCGGAGTGACTACCTGACCTGCTTTGAGAAGGTCTACCCCCACGCCGACTACATCGCCGTTAATATCTCCTCGCCGAACACCCCGGGTCTGAGAAGCCTCCAGCACGGTGATGTGTTCAGGGCGTTACTGGAAGCGCTCAAAGAGGCACAGCACCGTCTAAACCAACAGACCAGGCGCTATGTGCCGATTGCCATCAAGATCGCTCCTGATATGGAGGAGGAGGAGCTCCGAGCTCTGGCGCAGGTATTGCTCGAGCAGGAGATGGATGGGGTTATTGCCACCAATACTACCCTCGATCGAGAGCCCGTTGCCGGTCTTGAGCACGCGGCTGAAACTGGCGGGCTCAGCGGTGATCCGGTCCGCACCCGCTCTACGGCCACTATTCGCATGCTGGCGGACGAGCTGGCAGGGCGGCTGCCGATCATTGGTGTCGGTGGGGTGAGTGATGCGGCCTCTGCGGCCGAGAAGATTCAGGCGGGTGCAAGCCTGGTGCAGGTTTATACCGGCTTCATTTACAAAGGCCCTGCCCTTATTTCGGCGGCATCTGAAGCAGTGGCGGCACTGCGCGGCTGACTTCAGTCTAAGCGCCATAGCAAAGGGGCCCGAAGGCCCCTTTTTTGTTGTGTTGTTGGTGTACGAATTACTCTGGACGTCAAGAGTCTGGAGTTAGTGCATATCTGCCACACGATGAACACCGGATACGCCGGTGAGTCCGTCCCAGTTGTCGGAGCGGCCTTCCCGCCAGCCCGTCAACCAAGCTTGTCTCGTTTCAAGGGTTCCATGTGGGCACTGATCGCGTGATTTCCCGGACACGCCAGTGTTATATCCTTTTGCGAATGCACGTTCCATTTTGTCTCTTTTCTGTCTTTTCATGGTTGTTTTGGCCTCAGCTATTAATGTTATTACCGCTTTACCGTCGGGGGTTTGGAAAAGCATGACGATGAACAAAACCCCGGTGCCTCCAGGGGAGGGCTTGTACAACACAGAAAACAGGGACCTGGGTCAGGGGAAGGGATAACGATGAAAATAGAGGGAACCCAGATGCTGCTACCGCCTCCTTTTCTCGGTAGCCTGTAAATTATTTCTATCCCAAAGGGCGCAGGCTTGTCGAGAATTGATTGCGAATAAATTCGCACAAGCTTATTCAAAGTGGGGAGATAAATCTCGACTGAAAGTTAAGTGTTTTATGTAAATTATTGAATTAAAAGGTTGAAACCAGTTTTATACGCAGTTGCATAATGGTGCCAAGAAGTTCGTCCTGAATCTCGTAGTCACTGTCGATGCTGGTGTATTCGAGGCTCAGGCCGGTATTGGGATTAAGGCGGATGCTGTTGGGTGCTACATCGCTCAGGTCGTTGGCTGCTGGCGCGCTCTCAAGATTGGACAGGTTAAGCATCGGGTGCAGGCTGTTACCGAGAGTCTCCGCCTTGACGGCAGCAGAGGCCATCAGGAAAGTGGCGATGAGGATGCTGAGGGCTTGGGTTTTCATGGTGCTGCACCTGCGGGCTTATCTATGCATTGCGATTAACCTGAGGTGATACTACCGGGAGTGGCCCGCAAATTATGAGTGGGGCTTCACAGAGCCCGGTCGATGCAGCCACTGTGTTATGATTTGTATCTGTTTTGTGACGCAATTCCATTGAGTGAGTGACCTTTTTCTTTGTTCGCACCGGCGCCTACTCTGGTTTATCATGCGCCCCTTTTTCACAGGTACCCTCCATGACCCATCCCCTAGATCTCTTTGCCTCCTGTCCCAAGGGTCTGGAAGGCCAGCTGTTGCAGGAACTGCTGTCGCTGGGGGCTGAGGAGGCCCGCGAGACCGTGGCCGGTGTCTCCTTTAAGGGGCCGGTGGAGGTGGCTTACCGGTGCTGTCTCTGGTCCCGACTGGCCAACCGTATTCTGCTGCGCCTTACCCGCTTTGCCGTCGAGTCCGGGGATGATCTCTACCGCGGAGTCGCCGCTGTGGACTGGTCCGAGCACCTGGCCCCGTCCGGATCATTGCGGGTGGACTGTCGGGGTGAGGTCAAGGGGATCAACAACAGCCACTTTGGCGCACTCAAAGCCAAGGACGCGATTGTGGACCAGATGCGTGAGAGAAGCGGCCAGCGCCCCTCTGTGGATCGGCAGAATCCCGACCTGAGGGTCAGCCTGGTGCTGGCCAAGGGGCATGCCATCGTATCGATTGATCTCTCTGGGCAAAGCCTGCACCAGCGCGGCTATCGCAAAGAGGCGGGGGCGGCACCCTTAAAGGAAAACCTGGCGGCCGCGGTACTTTACCGCTGCGGCTGGCCCGAGTTGGCCACTGCCGGGGGGAGTTTGGTTGACCCCATGTGCGGCTCTGCGACCTTGTTGATTGAGGCGGCCCTGATGGCCACCGATACGGCTCCTGGCCTGGCCAGGGAGCGTTTTGGCTTTCACGGCTGGCAAGGTCATGTGCCGGCGGTTTGGCAACGGGTGCGCGAGGAGGCCCTTGAGCGCCAGGCTCGCGGTATTGAGGGCTATCGCGCTTCAATCACTGGCTTCGAGGGTGACGGCAAGGTGGTACAGCGTGCACAGAACAACATCCAACGCGCCGGTATGGGGCACTGTATCCAGCTCCAGGTGGCTGAGCTGGCGACCCTTAAACGTCCGGAGTTGGCGGCAACTCCTGGTCTCCTGGTGACTAATCCCCCCTATGGTGAACGGTTGGGGGAGGAGGCGAGCCTGCTCTATCTTTACCGCTATCTGGGGAGTGCCATGCGGGAGCAGTTTCTCGGTTGGCGGGGGGCGGTGTTGACCGGTAACCCCGAGCTGGGCAAGCGGATGGGGATTCGGGCGAGGCGCCAATACAGCTATTTCAATGGGGCCCTGCCCACACGCCTGTTGATGTTCGAGATCGACCCCGAGTGGTTTGTCCGCGGGCGAGAGGGTGCTGAAGCGGGAGCCCAGGGGGTGAGCGGAGCAGCGCCCCTGAGCGCAGGTGCCCAGATGGTGGCGAACCGCCTGCGCAAGAATCGTCGCCAACTCGCCAAGTGGGTGCGGCGTGAGGAGCTGCAGTGTTACCGGGTTTACGATGCCGATATGCCGGAGTATTCGGCGGCGGTGGACCTTTACGGGGATTGGGTTTGCGTGCAGGAGTACCAGGCACCCAAGTCCATTGATCCGGACAAGGCGACGGGGCGCCTCAGGGAGCTGCTCTCTGCTATCCCGGAGGCGCTGGAGGTGGATCCCACCCGCATAGTGCTCAAGGAGCGCAAGCGCCAGAGCGGCAAGGAGCAGTACCAGCGCCAGGACCGACAGGGGGCGCAGCTGGAGGTGGTCGAACACGGGTGTCGCCTGCTGGTCAACCTGACCGACTACCTGGACACGGGCCTGTTTCTGGATCACCGGCCGATGCGGCGCCGGATCGGCCAGGAGGCTAAGGGGAAGCGTTTCCTTAACCTGTTCTGCTATACCGGCGCTGCAACAGTCCACGCGGCGCACGGAGGGGCGCGATCATCGGTGAGTGTCGACCTGTCGGCCACCTACCTGGAGTGGGCCCGTAAAAATCTCTCGCTCAACGGCTTCAGCGAACGCCATCAGCTGGTACGGGCCGACTGCATGGAGTGGATTCGTGATAACAGGGAGACCTTTGACCTGATCTTTATCGATCCTCCCACCTTCTCCAACTCCAAGCGTATGGAGGGGGTGTTCGATGTCCAGCGGGATCAGGTGGTATTGATTGACGCGGCGATGAAGTCGCTGGCCCAGGATGGGGTACTCTATTTTTCCAACAACTTCCGTCGTTTCCAGCTCGATGAGGGGGTAAGCCAGCGTTATCAGGTGGAGGAGATCAGTCCCCAGACCCTGGACCCGGATTTCGCCCGTAACCCCAAAATCCATCGTTGCTGGCGACTCACTCATCGCGCCCCATCTGCCCAGGGAAAAAAGGCCATTTGGGGGCAGTAGCCCTTGCCAGTAGCCCCCGGCGAGCTATTTCAGGCGGCGGGCAATGCCTGCATCGGCAATGATGCGGGTGGCGATCTCCTCGACTGAAAAATGGGTGGTGTCGATGCAGGGGATGCGCTCCTTTTCCAGCAGGCGGGCGACCTCGGCAATCTCCATCTGGCACTGCCGAGGGGAGGCGTAACGGCTGTTGGGGCGTCGTTCGCTGCGAATGGCCACCAGCCGCTGGGGCTCGATGGTGAGCCCAAACAGCTTGTGGCGATAGGGGTGCAGCGGGGCTGGGAGGCGAAAGTCCTCCATATCCTCTTCGGTGATCGGGTAGTTGGCGGCGCGAATGCCGAACTGCAGGGCCAGATAGAGGCAGGTAGGGGTTTTGCCGCAGCGTGAGACCCCAATCAGGATGATATCCGCCTTGTCGTAATGACGGGTGCGGGCGCCGTCGTCATTGTCCAGTGCGAAATGAACGGCGTCGATGCGCTCAGAGTAGTGGGTGTTCTCGTCAATTTTACGCTTTTTGCCAATGGCGTGGGAGGAGTGCAGCTGCAGCTCTTGCTCCAGAGGGGCTAGAAACGTCGCGAAGATATCCTGTTGGCGTGCGTTGGCCTTGGAGACAATGGCCGCGATGGCTTCATCAACGATAGTGCTGAATACCAGCGGCGGGATTCCCTGTTGGGCGGCGCAGCTGTTGATTCTGGCCACTACCTGTTCTGCCTTGGCGGGCGTATCGATGTAGGGCAGGGTCTGGCGATCAAACTCTACATGGTCGAACTGAGCCAGCAAACTCTGGCCGAAGGACTCGGCGGTGATGCCGGTTCCGTCGGAGATAAAAAATACGTACCGCTTCATACAGGGTCCGGCTCCTATAGCGAAAGCGCCATCTTAGGCAAAAAGCGCCTGCGGTACAAAGACCGGATTCCGGGGTCGCTAGTTGTACGTAGGTATCAACCGCAGGGTGAAATTACCTCCCCTTGAGGTATACTCAGGCGCCTGCAGTGGCCAGCAACCCGCAGTATCGGTGTGGGCCACATTTTCTGCGCATCACCGGAGGTTCCACCTTGATCGATTATGTATTACCGCTACAAGAACTGGGTGCGGGCGACGTTGAAGTCGTCGGTGGGAAAAACGCATCCCTTGGTGAGATGATCAGCAATCTGTCGGGCGCCGGGGTTAGTGTCCCCGGGGGATTTGCCACCACGGCGGACGCTTATCGGGAGTTCCTTGAAGAAAGCGGTCTTAACCAGCGTATCCACGAGCTGCTGGATGAGCTGGACGTAGACGATGTGAATGCGCTGGCTGTGGCCGGTTCGACCATTCGCGCTTGGATCATGGATCAGCCCTTCCAGCCCGAGCTGGAACAAGCGATCGAGGAGGCCTTTGCAGCCCTGCAACAGGGTAATAGTAACCTCGCCGTGGCCGTGCGCTCCTCAGCGACGGCTGAAGACCTGCCGGATGCCTCCTTTGCGGGCCAGCAGGAAACCTTTCTCAATATCCGCGGGCTGGAGAATGTAATCCATGCGGTGAAGGAGGTGTTTGCCTCCCTCTTCAATGATCGCGCTATAGCCTATCGGGTACACCAGGGGTTCGATCATCGACTGGTTGCCCTCTCCGCCGGCATCCAGCGTATGGTGCGCAGTGAAACCGGCGCCTCTGGCGTGCTCTTTACCCTCGACACTGAGTCGGGTTTCCGCGATGTGGTCTTTATTACAGCGGCCTACGGGTTGGGTGAGACTGTGGTGCAGGGAGCGGTGAATCCCGATGAGTTCTATGTCCATAAACCGACGCTGGAGGCCAACCGACCGGCCATCCTGCGCCGTAATCTGGGCAGCAAGGCGATCAAAATGGTCTACGGCGAGCAGGCCAGCGTAGGCCGCTCGGTCGATACCGTCGATGTTCCCGAGAGTGACCGTATGCGCTTTTGTATCAGCGATGCGGAGGTGGAGGAGCTGGCCCGCCAGGCGTTGATCATAGAGCGCCACTATGGACGCCCCATGGATGTGGAGTGGGCCCGTGATGGTGACGACGGAAAACTCTACATCGTGCAGGCCCGTCCTGAAACGGTTAAGAGTCGCGCCCATGCAGCGACCATGGAGCGCTACCTGCTGCGGGAGCGGGGCACGGTGCTGGTTGAAGGGCGCAGTATAGGCCAGCGTATCGGCAGTGGGCCGGTCAAGGTGATCTATGACCTCAGTGAGATGGACCGGGTCCAGCCGGGTGATGTCCTGGTGACCGATATGACGGATCCCGACTGGGAGCCGATCATGAAGCGCGCCTCCGCTATCGTTACCGACCGTGGTGGGCGCACCTGTCACGCCGCCATTATTGCCCGTGAACTGGGGATTCCCGCGGTGGTGGGTTGTGGCGACGCCACCTCCCGACTGCAGAATGATCAGCAGGTGACCGTCTCCTGTGCCGAGGGGGATACCGGCTTGATCTATGAGGGTGCCCTGGAGTTTGAGCTGCGCAAAAACAGCGTCGATTCCATGCCCGAGCTGCCCTTCAAGATTATGATGAATGTGGGTAATCCCGACCGGGCGTTCGACTTCCAGGCCATTCCTAACGAAGGGGTCGGCCTGGCCCGCCTGGAGTTTATTATTAACCGCATGATCGGCGTTCACCCGAAGGCACTGCTGAACTATGACTCACTACCGGCGGACATCAAGGCCAATGTCGACGACCGCATTGCCGGCTATCCCGGTCCCGTGGAGTTCTATATTGAGAAGCTGGTTGAAGGGGTCTCCACCATCGCGGCGGCTTTCGCACCCAAGAAAGTGATTGTTCGCCTGTCTGATTTCAAATCCAACGAGTATGCCAACCTCATCGGGGGGCGCCTGTATGAGCCCGAGGAGGAGAACCCCATGCTGGGTTTCAGGGGGGCGTCCCGTTATATCTCGGACAGCTTCCGGGACTGCTTTGCCCTTGAGTGCAAAGCGATGAAACGGGTCCGGGATGAGATGGGGCTGACCAACGTCGAGCTGATGGTGCCCTTTGTGCGCACCGTGGGTGAGGCGAAGCGGGTAGTTGAGTTGTTGGAGACGCAAGGGCTCAAGCGGGGAGAAAATGGGCTGCGGCTGATTATGATGTGTGAGCTGCCGGCCAACGCCTTGCTGGCGGAGCAGTTCCTGGAGTACTTCGACGGTTTTTCCATAGGGTCCAACGATATGACCCAGCTGACCCTCGGGCTTGATCGCGACTCGGGCATCATTGCCCATCTCTTCGACGAGCGTAACGAAGCGGTTAAGGTGCTGCTGGCCAACGCCATTGCGGCGTGCAGGAAAGCCGGGAAATACATCGGTATCTGCGGCCAGGGTCCCTCTGATCACCCCGACCTGGCAAAGTGGTTGATGGAGCAGGGGATCGATACCGTTTCCCTGAACCCGGATTCGGTTATGGAAACCTGGTTCTACCTGGCGGATAAGGAACTCTCCTGATGCTGGTGGTGGGGCCTGCCGTTGGCGGGCCCCGCTTCGATACATTCACCCGGGGGGCTTTACCCCCGCTTTTAAATACCCTTTGGAGACTAAGGTGGAGTACGTAACCCCCGATTTGTGTGATGAATACCCGGAGCTGGTCGAAGTGGCTGACCCGATTTTTAACAACTATGGCGGCAAGCGCTCCTTTGGCGGACAAATCGTCACCGTCAAGTGCTTCGAGGATAACTCCAAGGTCAAGCAGCTGGTCGAGCAGGACGGACACGGCAAGGTGATGGTCGTGGATGCCGGTGGTTCGATGCGTCGCGCCTGCCTCGGCGATATGCTGGCCGAAAAGGCCGCCAGCAACGGCTGGCAGGGTATTGTAATGTACGGCTGTATTCGCGATGTGGATGTGATCGCGCAGACCGATATCGGGGTCAAGGCCCTGGGGGTCCACCCGATGAAAACCGATAAGCGGGATATTGGGGATCTGGATATTCCCGTGACCTTTGCGGGACTGACCTTCTGCCCGGGGGATTACCTCTACTCGGACAACAACGGTATTGTGATCTCCCCGGAGCCGCTGGAGATGCCCGGCGCCTGACCGGGCATTCAGTGCGCCTGCGTGGCGGGCGCGCTCAGCCGATCCTGATTGGCGGCAAGGCGGGGGCTTCCAGGGTCATCTTCTCCTTGGGGGCCATCACCTCGGCCTCGCCGCTGACCACGGTTTTCCCCTCCTGATTGACCACCTGGGTGATAAACGTCACCTGGTTGCGCCTCTCTTGCTTCTCCTTGACCTCCAGTTGGACGGTAAGGGTATCACCCAACTTGACCGGGCGTTGAAACTTGAGGCTTTGCCCAAGGTAGACGGTTCCCGGGCCTGGCATGACGTTGGCCAGGGCTGCCGAGATCAGTGAGCCGGACCAGGCTCCGTGGGCAATTCGCTCCTTGAACGGGGTGGTGCTGGCGAACTCCGGATCCAGGTGTAACGGGTTGATATCCCCCGATACTGCTGCGAACAGAATCAGGTCTTTCTCTTCGAGAGTGCGGGTGAAGGTGGCGGTGTCTCCGATCGCGAGTTCGTCGAAGGTGTAGTTGGTCAGTTTGCTCACAATGGGGGCTCCTTGGAAAGGCTTAGCTAGCAGAGAGAGTGGGAGTGGATGATAGCCAATCAAGCAGCTCGCTGACCACTTCGTCGCGGTTGATTTCATTGAAGAGTTCGTGACGCGCTCCCGGGTAAAGCTTGATGGATACCTGCTCACGGGGTGGTTGTTTGAGGGCCCGGTAGAGATCGTGCAGACCTCGCGGGGCGCTGACCGGGTCCTCTTCGCCGCCGATGATGTGCAGCGGCAGGTTGGGTACCTGCGTTAACCGCATGGGGCTTGAGATCTCCAGTAGCCCCCCCAGCAGGTCGATCCACAGCTGGCTGCTGCAGGGGAAACCACAGAGCGGGTCGGCGAGGTAGCGGTCCACCTGCTCGGGGTCGCGAGATAACCAGTCGAAGGGTGTTCGGTTGGGCTTGAAAGCGCGGTTAAAACTACCGAAACCGAGCCGGTCCATCAGCAGGCTGGGAGTGCGAGCCCCCAGGCGCCAGCGCTCGATCCGTGCGACCCCGCGAGCGATGCGATAGAGGGTGGGCGATCCATAGTTGGAGCCGGACAGTATGACCCCCGCCAGAGGTTCGGGGTCGCGCATCAGGTAACCGAGGCTGATGTAGGAGCCCATGCTGTGGCCCAGCAGGTACAGGGGCAAACCGCAGAACTCCTGCGCTACCCAGCGATGAACCCGGCGCAGGTCTTCGCACACCAGGGACCATCCCTGGTCATCTGCAAAATGGCCCTGGTGAGGGGAGGCGCAGGTGCCATGACCGCGGTGATCATGGGCCACCACTTGATAGCCCTCCGCCTGTAGCTGCTTTGCCAGCGCCCCGTAGCGCTGGCTGTGCTCCGCCATGCCGTGGGTAATGTGGACCACCGCCCGGGCGGAGCTGGGTCTATCCCAGCGGTAAAGCGGGATAGGATGGGAGGATTCGCTCTCCAGTTGTAGGGGGTGCCAGCTCATAGAGGCTCCTGTTAACGGCTTGAAGGGGTATAATTGCGCGTTATGCCAGCGCACTCAAGTCGTTGCCTGTAATGGGCGATTTTCAGGAAGTTTGCCTGTTTTTTATGGGAGTTTGGACTATTAGCCGGTGGGGAAAGCTGGTAATCTCCGTGCCGGAATATTCAGTGCCGATGTCGGACGTACGCTCGCAAACGCGACTGCTATTAGCGGAAAGCAGCGCAGGGCGGCCCTGCAACAGAGCGCGACAACAATAATGATCGAGTTGGTGAGGAGAGCAGATATGAGTGAAAACTTCTGGGCGGATAAGTACCCCGCCGGGGTGTCCCCTGAGATCAGTACGGATCCCTATGGTTCCATTCTGGATGTGTTGGACGAATCTTGCCGCAAGTTCGCCAGCCAGCCTGCTTTCAGTAATATGGGTAAAACCATCAGCTACGAGGAGCTCTACACATTGAGCGGGCATTTTGCCGCTTACCTGCAAAACCACACTGATCTCAAGCCGGGCGACCGCATCGCGGTACAGATGCCCAACCTGATCCAGTTCCCGATTGCGGTGTTTGGTGCGATGCGGGCGGGCATGGTGGTGGTCAACACCAACCCTCTCTACACTGCCCGTGAAATGGAGCACCAGTTCAATGACTCTGGCGCCAAGGCGCTGGTGGTGCTGGCCAATATGGCCGCCCTGGCAGAAGAGGTGATTCCCAAGACCAGCATCAAGCATGTGATCGTCACTGAGGTGGGTGATATGCAGTCCCCCCTCAAGCGCCTGTTGGTTAATACGGTGGTGAAGCGGGTCAAGAAGATGGTGCCCCCCTATTCGCTGCCCCAGTCGGTCCCCTTTACCAAAGTGATGAAGTTGGGTAGTGAGGCCCATTTCAGCCCTGTGTCGGTCGGTTTTGATGATGTGGCCGTACTGCAGTACACCGGTGGTACCACCGGGGTCGCCAAGGGGGCGATGCTGACTCACCGCAATATCGTATCCAATATGATGCAGGCCAAGGCCCTGATGGGAGCCAACCTGGGCGAAGGCGAACTGGCAGTGGCGCCGTTGCCGCTCTATCACATCTACGCCTTCACCTTCCACTGCATGGTGATGATGATTATCGGGGGGCATAACCTCCTAATCACCAACCCCCGTGACCTGCCCGGTTTTATCAAGGAGTTGGGGCGTTATCGCTTTAACATCTTTGTCGGCCTTAACACGCTGTTTGTTGGTCTGTGCAACAACCCCAACTTCCGCCAGCTCGACTTTTCTGGCCTCAAGGCGACTTTTTCGGGCGGCATGGCGCTGCAGCTGGCAACCGCCGACACCTGGCACAAGGTGACCGGGTGTGAGATTTTCGAAGGCTTCGGCATGACCGAAACCTCTCCGATCGCCACCATCAACCCCCAGGGGGCCAATCAGGTGGGCACCATCGGTATTCCGGTTCCCTCCACTGATCTCAAGTTGATCGACGACGAGGGTAATGATGTCGCCATTGGCGGTGTCGGCGAGTTGTGCGTTCGTGGCCCTCAGGTGATGAAGGGCTACTGGCAGCGTCCCGAAGCCACTGCTGAAACCATCACCTCCGACGGCTGGCTAAAGACCGGAGACATCGCCACCATCCAGGAGGATGGTTACGTCAAGATCGTCGACCGCAAGAAGGATATGATTGTGGTGTCTGGTTTCAACGTCTACCCCAACGAGCTTGAGGATGTGCTGGCCAAACACCCGGATGTTGTCCAGTGTGCAGCGATTGGAGTGCCCGATGACAAGACCGGTGAGGCGATCAAGGTCTTCGCGGTATCGAGCAACCCGAATCTGAGCAAGGAGGAGGTGATTGCCTACTTCCGCGAAAACGTGACCGGCTATAAGGTGCCCCGGATGGTGGAGTTTCGCAACGAGCTGCCCACCACCAACGTGGGCAAGATCCTGCGCCGTGAGTTGCGGGACGAGGAGTTGGGCAAAATGAAGTCCGCAAGCTAAATCCCGCGACTTCGGTTAACCCGCCGGTCCGGCTTTTGATAGAATGCCCCGCCATTGAGCGGGGCGTTTTTTTATGGGACAGAGTGTGAATAGAACAGCGGCAGAGCTGCAACGGATGGTCGATGGGGCGATGCTGGCGGATCGCCACCCCTTGCGACGCCAATTGCACCAGTGCCGGCGTGAGAAGCGGGCGCTGCCCGATAGCTGGCATCGGCGCCTCGAACGTTCGCTGGCGTTGGCGGGTGCGCGCCAGACGAGCCTGCCAACCCCCCGTTTTGACCTCTCGTTACCGGTTAGCCAGCGCTGGGAGGAGATCGCCGAGGCTATTCGTGACCATCAGGTCGTGGTGGTGGCCGGAGAAACCGGGTCGGGCAAAACCACCCAGTTACCCAAAATCTGCCTGGCGTTGGGGCGCGGGGTACATGGCCTCATCGGGCATACCCAGCCCCGCCGCATCGCCGCGCGCTCGGTGGCCGGTCGAATCGCTGAGGAGCTGGGTTCGGAGTTGGGAGGGGCGGTGGGCTATCAGGTGCGGTTTAACGACCAGGTCAGCGACGGTAGCCACATCAAGCTGATGACGGACGGGATCCTGTTGGCGGAGATCCAGAACGACCGCTACCTCAACCGCTACGATACGCTGATTATCGATGAGGCCCATGAACGCAGCCTCAATATCGACTTTTTGTTGGGCTACCTGAGCACGCTGCTGCCCAAGCGTCCGGACCTGAAGTTGATTATTACCTCGGCCACCATCGACGTCGAGCGTTTCTCCCGCCACTTCAACCGGGCACCGATCATTGAGGTTTCGGGCCGGACCTTCCCGGTTGAAACCCGTTACCGTCCCCTCATCGATGGCGGAGAGGGGGACCAGGATCTGGACCTGCAGCAGGGCATCAGCGCGGTATTGGAAGAGATTGAGCGCGAGGAGCGAAGCCAGGGTTCCGCTCCCGGTGATGTGCTGGTGTTTCTCAGTGGTGAACGCGAGATCCGCGACACGGCAAAGTCACTGCGTCACCTTGAGCTACGTCATACCGAGGTGGTCCCTCTTTACGCGCGCCTGAGTGTGGCCGAGCAGGCGCGGATTTTTCAGCCTCACAAGGGGAGGCGAGTCATTCTCGCCACCAACGTGGCGGAAACCTCGCTGACGGTGCCGGGTATCGTCTATGTGATCGATTCGGGCTACGCCCGTATCAGTCGCTACAGTTATCGCTCCAAGGTGCAGCGCCTGCCGATCGAGGCGATCTCCCAGGCCAGCGCCAACCAGCGCAAAGGGCGTTGCGGGCGTGTCCGTTCGGGGGTCTGTTATCGCCTCTACGACGAGGAGGATTTTCTGGCCCGCCCGGAGTTCACTGATCCGGAGATTCTCAGGACCAACCTGGCGTCGGTGATCCTGCAGATGTTGAAACTGGGGCTGGGGGATATTGAGGCTTTCCCCTTCGTCGATCCACCCGATAGCCGCTTTATCAAGGATGGTTTTAACCTCCTGCTGGAGTTGGGAGCGGTGACGCCTCAACGGCGCATCACCGAGCTGGGCAGACAGCTGAGCCAATTGCCTGTGGATCCGCGCATTGCACGCATGATTGTGGAGGCAGCGCGTCAGCAATCGTTGAACGAGGTGTTGGTGATCGCCGCGGCCCTCAGTGTGCAGGATCCCCGCGAGCGCCCCGCTGATAAGCAGCAGCTAGCCGATCAGCTGCACCGCGAATATCGGCACGAGGAGTCGGACTTCCTCGGTTTCCTTAATTTGTGGAGCCATTATGAGGAGCAGCGCCAGACCCTGAGCCAGGGGCAGTTGCGCAAATACTGCAGCCGTCGGCTATTGAACTACCAGCGTATGCGGGAGTGGCGGGATCTTCACCGTCAGCTGCTGCTCTCTGTTCGGGAGCTGGGCTTTAGGCTCAGGGCCGGGGATGAGCCGGCCAGCTACCGAGCGGTTCATATGGCCCTGTTGGCGGGGCTTCTCAGCCATGTGGGGATGCGCACCGAAGAATCCGATTATTTGGGGGCTCGCAACCGAAGGTTTCATCTGTTTCCGGGCTCTGCGCTGTTTAAAAAACGCCCCAAGTGGGTGCTCTGCGCGGAGCTGGTTGAAACCTCTCGCCTCTATGGGCGTACCAATGCCGCCTTGGAGCCGGAGTGGCTGGAGCCTTTGGCCGGTCACCTGCTTAAACGCAACTACTTTGAGCCCCATTGGCAGAAAAAACGTGGGCAGGTGATGGGCTTTGAGCAGGTGTTGCTCTATGGCCTTGTGATTGTTCCTCGCCGCCGAATCGATTACAGCAAGGTGGATCCGGTGGTGGCGCGTGAGATCTTTATACGAAGCGCCCTGGTGGAGGGGTTGTTCAGTACCCGCGCCGGTTTTTTTGACCATAATCGGGGCTTGCTGCAGGAGATCGACCAGCTGGAGGCCAAGTCGCGCCGCCGGGACATTCTGGTGGACGAGGAAACGCTGTTCGCCTTCTATGAGGAGCGCATCCCCGCCGAAATCTGCGATGCGGTGAGTTTTGAGCGCTGGCGCAAGGCGCTGGAGCGCGACCACCCACAGGCGCTCTACCTTACCCGGGAGTACCTGATGCAGCACGATGCGGCTCAGGTGACCGAAGCCCAGTACCCCGACTTTATTGAGCTGGATGGGATGAAGCTGCCGCTCGCCTACCACTTTGCGCCGGGCGAGGAAGATGATGGTGTTACCCTTGAGGTGCCGGTGGGACTGTTGCCGAGGCTGCCCCGTTTCCGCCTGGAATGGTTGGTTCCGGGGATGCTGCGGGAGAAGATTACCGCCCTGATTCGAGCGCTGCCCAAGCAGCTGCGGAAGAATTTTGTGCCGGTACCCGACTACGTGGATGCACTGATGGCTTCGCTTGTGGTCGACGATAAACCCTTGACCGAGGCGATGGCAGAACGGCTGGCCAAAATGAGCGGGGTTCGGCTATCGCCTGAGGACTGGGACGGGGTGGCGCTCGATCGACACCACCGGTTTAATATTCGGGTTCACGATGAGGAGACTGTGTTGGGGCAGGGGCGTGACCTGCTCGATCTGCAGCAACGTTTTGGGCAGCGGGCCCAGGAAAGCATCAGCCAAAGCGAGGAGGGGGGGATCGAGCGCGATGGCCTCAAACGCTGGGACTTTGGCGACCTGCCAAGGGAGATCGCCCGCCAGCAGGCAGGCGTCACCCTTAAGGCCTGGCCCGCGCTGGTCGATGAGGGTGACAGTGTCGCTATCCGGGTTGCCCCCAATGAGGCGCTGGCGCAGTCGCAGTCCTGGCAAGGGGTGCGCCGGCTTTTGATGCTGGCACTGGCGAGGCAGGTCAAGGAGGGTCAGCGTTACCTCGCCTGCTTCGACCAGAGCGCCCTGCAAGGGGTCACCCTGGTATCCAAGAAGGAGCTGCAGGAGGATCTCTGGCTGGCAGCCATCGGTCACTGTTTTCTCACTGATACCCCGCCTCCCCGAAATGAGCATGACTTTAACCACCTGCTGCAAAAGCGTGGGGAGCTGCTGGAGGTGGCCCAGCAGTACGATCAACTGCTGGCTGAGGCTTTTAAGCGCAGCCATCAGGTGCAAAAGCAGCTGAAGGGGAAGATTTCACTGGACCTCGCGCTCTCCCTGGCGGATATCAAGCAGCAGTTGCAGCGCCTCATTTACCCTGGCTTTTTGTGCCAGACTCCTTGGGAGTGGGTCCAGCAGTACCCCCGCTATCTGGATGCGATGCTCTACCGGCTCGACAAAATGGGGGCGTCGCTCAATCGGGATCGCGCCAGTACCGAAGAGCTGGCGAGCCTATGGGACCAGTTTGAACAGCGTAGGGAGCAGTACGAGGCCCGGCATCTACTGGTGCCGGAGCTGGTCGACTATCGCTGGATGTTGGAGGAATATCGGGTGTCACTTTTTGCCCAGCCCCTCAAAACACTCCATCCGGTGTCGGCCAAACGGCTCCGCAAACTCTGGCTGGAGTTGCCGCAGCCCTGAATACACTGCATCACAAAGCGCTACAAAAACTCTGCCGGGGGCTGTTAGCGCTGTGGTATTATCAGCCAAACTTTAGTACGCCCGATGGCCGACTGTGCCAACGCGGTACGCGGGATCCAGGTCGACCCGAAACAGGTTGCAAGCGAATGTAAGGGGATTGTTTTGACAGAGGTAGTAATCAGCGGTACCGGCTTGTATACGCCGTCAGCGTCGATCAGCAACGAAGAGCTGGTTGAATCCTTCAACGCATACGTCAAACGCTTTAACGAGCAGCATCGCCTCGAAATCGAAGCGGGCGAGCGGGAGCCTATGGCCGAGTCCAGTGCGCCTTTCATTGAGAAAGCCTCGGGAATTCGCAGCCGCTATGTGATGGATAAATCCGGCATACTGGATATTGATCGCATGACTCCTTTCCTCCCTGAGCGTTCCAACGAGGAGCTTTCGGTACAGGCCGAAATGGCGGTTGCTGCAGCCCACGAGGCCCTCCGGCGAGCGGGCCGCACCGCCGCTGAGGTTGATGCGGTGATTTGTGCCGCCTCCAATATGCAGCGCGCCTATCCTGCGATGGCGATCGAAATCCAGAATGCACTGGGTGCTGGCGGGTATGCCTATGACATGAATGTCGCCTGCTCTTCAGCCACCTTTGGCCTGCAGGCTGCGGTGGATGCACTACGAGGTGGCTCTGCTAACGTGGTGCTGATGGTCAACCCTGAGATCTGCTCGGGTCATCTCAACTTTGCGGATCGAGACAGCCATTTCATCTTCGGGGATGTGGCAACCGCCGTGGTGGTTGAGCGCAAGGATACGGCGGTTTCGGATCACCAGTTTGAGGTGTTGGGGTGTAAGCTCCAAACCCAGTTCTCCAACAATATTCGTAACAACTTCGGTTTTCTAAACCGCGCCGATGAGCGCGGTGTCGGTGCACGGGACAAGCTGTTTGTGCAGAATGGGCGCAAGGTTTTCAAGGATGTGTGCCCGATGGTGGCGCAGCAGATCACTGACCATATTGATGAGTTGGGCGTTTCAGTAGAGGAGCTTAAGCGCCTCTGGTTGCATCAGGCCAATATCAATATGAATAGCCTGGTCGCGCGCAAAGTGCTTGGTCGTGACCCTGCTCCCGAAGAGGCGCCCATTATTTTGGATGAATACGCCAACACCAGCTCGGCGGGATCGATCATCGCATTCCACAAATACCAGGATGATATCGAGTCGGGTGCTACCGGGGTGATCTGCTCCTTTGGTGCAGGCTACTCGATTGGCAGTGTGGTGGTACGAAAAATCTAGGCAGAGAGGGAGCCCCCGACTTTTGGCGGGGCAACAAGTGGACTGAGGCTAGGGCAGGCAGTTTTGTGGGTGTGATAGCAAGGGGTGTGCGTGGAATCCAACGGCGGTGGTGGGCTGGCTGCCTCCTGATAATGAGCTACCTGTTCACCGGGTGGAGCGGAGTCTATGCCAACGAGCTCACTGATCCCGACCCCTGGGAGCCTATGAACCGGAAGATTTTCCAGTTCAATGAAGGGATGGACCGCTATCTGCTTAAACCCGTAGCCGAAGGTTATGTGTCTACGGTACCTGAGCCGCTTAGGGGGCTGGTTTCCAGCTTCTATGGCACCAGTTTTGCCCCCGCCGATGGTGTCAACCTGATGCTCCAGGGAGAACCGTCCCGTGGCCTGAAGCAACTGGCCCGTTTCCTCATCAACTGCACTTTAGGGATGGTGTGCCTGGTGGATGTGGCAGACTCCTTTGGGATCGAAGCTGACTCCACCAGCCTGGGAACTACCCTGGGTAAGTGGGGGGTAGGCGATGGGCCCTACCTGATGGTGCCCCTGTTGGGGCCACATACCTTACGGGATGCGGCGGCCATCTATCCGTCAAACCGGATGTGGCCCGTCACCTACGTCGAGGGGTGGGAGCGACGGGCTGTGCTTCAGACGGGTCTTGCGGTCGAAAAAAGAGCATCGCTCCTCAAGGCGGAGGAGCTGATTATCGGCGATAAGTACAGCTTTATCCGGGACGCCTACCTGCAGAGCCGGCGCTTCGACATAACCGGCGAAAGGGTGGAGGACGACTTTTAGGTTTGTGTTCGCTTCAGCCAAAAAAAACCGATATCGCTATCGGTTTTTTTTGGCTTGATGCTCAGCTACTTAATGCGTTCGATCGACAGCGCGATACGGCAAAGATCATCAACCACCTCGCTGCTACGGACTACCCGGGCCTCTGCGCAGAAGTCAGGAAACTCGGGTCTCTCGGATGGAATGGTTATAATCAGCTGTTCACCGGCTGGTAATGCCTGTGGGGACTCCAGCAGAACCCCGGAGCTGCTCAAGTTACTGCAACGCACCGACAGGCTCTCGCCGCTCGATCGAATGACCTGGGCGGTGGAATCGATCTGCATGCGCATAAAATCCCTTTTTTCACTGTACTGCCTATCCGACATAGCCATGGCTCCCCCCTTAACTTGTCATAATGGTCATAGGTTTTATACCCCCCACATATAGTAATTTCAATGAGAAAGGGGACAAAATATGGGGTTATGCGCAATTGTTCTCAAACTACAGCCCCCCTTGCTAGACAATCTATAAGGGAGTAAGGTTTAACCCCATAGTGCCACCTTGAGGGTGGTCTTCGGATTTTCCATACCTGCGGGCAGGCCAGGCAGGCTGTCGTCAGGCAGCTGCTTTGGTCTATACCTAACAGATATCCAACGTATCCCGCTCATTGGACGAAACTAGAGGTGGCTTTTAAAGGCTATGGCTCCTGCAGGTAAAAGTCTGCTGGTAATTGATGATGAGGCCCCCGTACGAGAAAGTGTGGCGGCCTATCTCGAAGACAGCGGTTTCACTATCTTTCAGGCGGAAAATGGATTTTCCGGTCTGGAGCTGATCAAGAAAGAGCAGCCGGATGTGGTGATCTGCGATCTCAGGATGCCGCGCATGGACGGCCTCTCTGTTCTTCGCTCAATCCGGGATATTGCCCCCCACACCCCGGTGATTGTGGTTTCCGGGGCGGGGGTGATGAGCGATGTTGTTGAGGCCTTACGCCTGGGTGCCAGTGACTACCTGATCAAGCCTATTGTCGATCTCGAAGTGCTTGAGCATTCGGTGATGAGGGCCTTGCAGCAGCTCCAGCTGGAGCGGGATAACCAGTCTTACCGGGAAAACCTTGAAACAGCGATCAAGAGCCTGCAGGCCAGCCTGGCAGAGCTGCAGGAAGACCAGCGTGCCGGTCGGCAGGTGCAGCAGAAGCTGTTGCCGGAGTCTCCCCAGACCGTTGCAGACTTTCGTTTCGAATACCACATCTGCCCCTCGCTCTACCTCAGTGGGGATTTCGTCGATCTCATCCCCCTTAATGACCACAGTTTCGGGTTTTATCTCGCCGATGTGTCAGGGCATGGCGCCTCTTCGGCCTTTGTCACCATTCTGCTCAAGCACATGACTTTCCGGTTGCGGCGGGAATATCGCGATCGGGGTGCCAGCCAGCCGGTCTATCCGTCGGAGATTCTTGCTTACCTGAACCGCGGGTTGCTCAACACGGATCTGGGCAAGCACGTCACCATGTTTGGCGGGGTTATCGATACCCGGCGCAATACCCTCACTTATTCGGTTGGTGGGCACTTTCCGCTGCCGGTCATGGTCAGTGGTGACAAGGCGGAGTTTCTCGAGGGTGGTGGATTTCCGGTCGGAATTTTTGACCATGCCGAGTATGATGATCATCAGATCAGTCTTCCCGACACCTTCAGCCTGGTCGCTTTTTCCGATGGTATTTTGGATCTTTTGCCCCAAAAA
The DNA here is from genome assembly GCF_003864255.1 of Aestuariirhabdus litorea. Lineage (NCBI taxonomy): Bacteria > Pseudomonadati > Pseudomonadota > Gammaproteobacteria > Oceanospirillales > Aestuariirhabdaceae > Aestuariirhabdus > Aestuariirhabdus litorea. The sequence continues at coordinate 1,501,915 of NZ_QWEZ01000001.1, read as the reverse complement.
AGACTCTCAGATAAGGAATCGCAGCTGCTCTCTGTGATCCAAAAGAGTAAGGATGTAGAGTCTATTAAGGCGGCCTTCGGGTTGGATACGTTGACGGAATCGCCCGATGATATTGCGGTATTGGTGTTAAGCAGGAACCACTAATGAATGCAGGCAAAATTCAAGCAGCGGGTGAGCATGGTGACTACCGGTTAAAATTTACCGGTGATGTGCGCCTCACACTCTGTAATTCGCTTGATCAGTTTCTTGATAAAATGTTTAAGGATCCGGGTTTTCACTCGGTGCTTATTGACCTTACCCAGACCGAGGGTATCGATAGCACGTCGCTGGGTATGCTGGCCAAGCTGGCGGTACAGGCCAAAAAGCGCTTTGAGTATGTGCCCACCATTGTCTCCACGAATCCCGATATTACCCGTATTCTTTTGAGTATGGGGTTTGACAGGGTCTTCAACCTGCTGGAAACGGCTGAATTTGAAGCGGTACCCCTGAAGGAGATTGTGTGCGAGACCTGCTCCGAGCAGGTGGTTAAGGGGCATGTGCTGAACGCCCATCGTACCCTGATGGATCTTAACGAGCGTAACCGTGAAGCCTTTAGTGAGTTGGTAAAAAACCTGGAAAGCAAATAGGTTAGGGCGGCAAGCGCCCTAGGGCTGTCGCGCCTCAAGCACCTCAATTTTGGTCCGAATAAAATCACTGTGGGCGACATAGAGTAGGTCCGCCAGTTTACGGATCTGGTACTCCTCGTATTTATCCAGCTGGTCGTCGGTATAGGCTACCTGCCACATCGACCTGACCAGGGCCACCTTCTGCGAATACTCGAGCTGGTCGTTTACCAGCTTGACGAAGGGGTGGAGGGAGGTGACCTCGGCGGATTGAGCTTGCGCCATCGCCAGCAGGCTGTCTATCTCCTCGGTCGTCACCCCCAGCCGATTTACGATGGAGCGTATCTGCTCAAGCTCTTCGCTGCTGGTCTCGGCATCGGCCTTGCTGATCTCCATCAGGAGTACGGCACAGGCCAGCTCCAGGTTATGTTTGTACTCAGCTGCCTGTGGGGCCTCCTGCAGCTGCTCAAAAAACTGTTTCAGCGATTGCAGCACGACTAATTACCCCATCGCCTTCAGCATGGCTTCGAGCTTGTTCTGGTCGGCGGCAAAGTTACGGATTCCCTCCGCCAGTTTCTCAGTCGCCATCGCATCCTCGTTGAGGGTCCAGCGGAAATCCTGCTCCGTTGGGCTCTGCCTTGGATCATCGTTGACCGGGTTGTCGGCAAAGAGCTTGCGGGGAAGGGGGTCGCTGGAGGCGCCCAGCTCGTCGAGCAGGGCAGGGCTGATGGTGAGACGATCACAACCGGCGAGGTGGCGGATTTCGTCGATATTGCGGAAGCTGGCCCCCATGACTACGGTCTTGTAACCCTGAGCCTTGTAGTAATTAAAAATTCGAGCGACCGACAGTACGCCGGGGTCCTCATGGGCGGGGTAGCTGTCCCGCCCGCTATTGGCCTTGTGCCAGTCGAGAATGCGGCCGACGAAGGGAGATATGAGGTGTACGCCGGCATCGGCGCAGGCCTGGGCCTGTCCGAAGCCGAACAGCAGGGTGAGGTTGCAATTGATCCCCGAACGCTCCAGCTGTTCGGCGGCCCGCACCCCTTCCCAGGTCGATGCAATTTTAATCAAAACCCGTTCGGCGGGTATGTCGGCCTGTTGGTAGAGGTCGATCAGCCGCTGGGCACGCTCGACGGTGGCCCGGGTATTGAAGGAGAGTCGTGCATCCACCTCGGTGGAGATGCGACCGGGGATGACCTGCAGGATTTCGCGTCCAATCTCAACCGCGAACTTGTCCACGCAGTAACCGAGAATCTCAGCGTCACTGCCCTCCTGGCTGGCGGCCCACTGCTTGGCACTGCGCAGTAGGGGGCCATACTGCTCCATCTGTGCGGCTTTAAGCAGTAACGAGGGGTTGGTGGTCGCATCCACCGGCTGGTAGCGCTTAATGGCTTCGATATCGCCGGTGTCGGCGACGACGGTGGTCAGTTCCCTAAGCTGGTCGAGTTGGCTGAGTTGCGGCATGGTTCCTCCAATGTGGCCATTGAGTGTACCACCCCTGAGCGGGGGGGAGAACGCCTGGTGCCCTTACCCGGAGCCTTCGGGGCAGAGGGATACGGCCTCCATCAGGGTCTCTAATCCGGCTCCGGCCTTCCAGGCATTTTCACTGAGATGGCGGCGGAATCGCTTGGCGCCCGGCTGCAGGTGGAAGAGCCCCAGAATATGGCGGGTGATGTGTTGCAGGGCCACGCCATTTGCCAACTGCTGCTCGATGTAGGGGGTCATCAGCTCTATGACCTGGTGGCGAGAGGGGGCGGTGGTTGAGCTGCCATAAAAAAGACGATCCACCCCGGCCAGCAGGTAGGGGTGGTGGTAGGCTTCCCGACCGACCATGACTCCATCAACTGCTTCAAGGTGTTGCTGGCACTGCTCGAGGCTGGTAATGCCTCCATTGATGATGATCTCAAGCTGGGGAAACAGTGTTTTCAGGCGATACACCCAGTCGTATTTAAGGGGGGGGATCTCACGGTTCTGCTTGGGGCTGAGCCCCTCCAGAATGGCGATGCGAGCATGCACAATGAAGGTGGAGCAGCCAGTGTCGGCAAGGGTGCCAACAAAATCAGTCAGCTCCTCAAAAGACTCCCGCCCATTGATACCGATTCGGTGCTTGACCGTCACCGGAATGGATACTCGATCCTGCATCGCTTTGATGCAGTCCGCTACGGTCTTGGGTTCGGCCATCAGGCAGGCGCCGATACGGCCGTTCTGGACCCGGTCACTGGGGCAACCCACATTGAGGTTCACCTCATCGTAGCCGTGCTCTTCCGCGTAGCGGGCACAGAGGGCCAGGTCGGCGGGATCGCTTCCCCCCAGCTGGATCGCCACAGGATGCTCCTCTGCATTGAAGCGCAGGAAACGCTCACGGTCGCCGTGGATCAAGGCGCCGGTGGTGACCATCTCGGTGTACAGCAGGCAGTGTTGGCTGATCAGTCGCAGGAAGTAACGCTGGTGCCGGTCGGTCCAGTCCATCATGGGGGCGACTGAGAAGGTGCGATCGAGAGCGGTCACGGTACAGGGGCCTTGTCACTGGGGTAGGGCGCGCCATTATACGTGGCAAAGCGGTTCAGGGTAACCGCTTGCCTTACCCCTCAGTCTTCCTTTGTTTATTGACCCATGCCTGAGCGTTTTTTGTGGGCGTCGACGAAATGTTGCAGGGTCGAGGAGCGAGCTTCGGGCGTCATCATGATCTCAATCAGCTGGAAGCGGTCGGTCGTCTCCACCGCTTTCTTTAGCGCATGCTCCAGCTCTGCCCGTGTGCTAACCCGGGTGCCATCCCCGCCCATAGCGCTCGCCATACTCGCAAACTGCCAGTCGTCCAGGGTGTTGAAGTGGGTCTCGGGCTGGAAGGTGGCGAGCATCCCCCAACAGCAGTTGTTGAAGAGCAGGACAATGGGGTCCAGGCCGTAGCGTCGGCAGTTGCCCAGCTCCCAGCCGGTCATCTGGAATGCTCCGTCCCCCACGAGGATGATGGGGCGCTGTCCGAGCTCGGCTTGCAGGCCGATTCCTGCCGGCACCCCGAAGCCCATGGTAGCGTAATAACCGGGAGCCACGAGGTGGGTGTTCTCCATATCCATCGCGGTGAAGAGGCAGTCGCCCATGTCTGAGGCGATCGGCATCGGGCCCCGTTGCGCGAAGAGGTCATTAACGGCACGGGCGATGTCGGTTGGCTGGATGGGCGCGTTATCGGCGCAAAGGTCACGGGGGTAGTCCGGAGGGGTCGCCGGGCGGTGTTCAGCCACACTGGCGGTTTCGACCAGTAGCTGGTCAACCAGTTCGCTCAGGGGAATCTGCGGATATTGGTGATAGCCCACCTTAACCTGCCGATCGGAGGCGTTGACGGTGTTACGGATATCAAGGCGTTTGCTTGAGACTCCGAAGTTGGTGTCGCACAGAATGACTCCCAGCATCAATAACTGGTCGGACTCTTCGACTGACCGGCTTACCTCAGGGTCACCAGCTATGCCAATGTAGGAGCCAATCAGCTCACAGGGTGTATTGGAGAACAGGCCACGCCCCATAAAGGTGGTGGCGACCGGAAGCCGCAACCGCCTCGACAGTTCGGCCACTTTGGCCTCCAGCCCGTAGCGGCGAACCTCAACCCCGGCCAGGATCAGGGGGGCGTTAGCGGCGGCGATACGCTGCAACACCTCCTGGGCACAGGCGGTTACCGCCTCAGGGTTGCCGGGGGTTTGCTGCAGGAGGGGGACCTCTTCGCAGGGCGCGTCGACAAGGTCTCGCGGGAACTCGATGTAAACGGGGCGCGATTGCTCCCGGCAGCTTTGCAGAACCCGTGCAATGTCGGCGTGTGCCGTTCGGGGGTCGGTCAGAATCGCCTGGTCGCAGGTGATCTCCTTGAACATTTCCTGCTGGGAACTGAGGGTTTTAGCCTGGTGGTGCAGGAGCAAACCGTCCTGGCCTTCGGCTACCCCCGGCGCACCGGAGATAACCACCAGCGGCGATTTCTCGGCGTAGGCGCAGGCCACGGGGTTCACCATGTTAAAGGCACCGGCCCCATAGGTCACCACGGCCACGCCGATGCCATCGCCACTGCGAGCGGCGGCATCGGCGGCAAAGCCCACTCCCGGCTCGTGGCTCAGGGTGAAAAGGGGGAGGATCCCGGATTGCTCAATCACCTTGAAAAAGGGAAGGGCGAAATCACCTGGAATACCAAACAGCTGGCGGGCCCCGTTTGCTTTTAACCCTCTGAGAAGGGATTCTGCCATTGTCGTCATCGCTATCTCCTTAATCGGGAATCCTCCCATGGTAGCCAAACGGGGTTGCGGTATCCTTGCGTTCTGCAGGGGTAATTCTCTATCCTGTGCATTAAAGTTGTATTCATCTCCATTAATATGCGTGAATCATGCATATATGAGCGTTTAAGGTAGATTCTATGGCAGAGCAGAGGGTGCTGGATCGCTACGATCTTCGAATTATTCACGAGCTGCAGCGCGATGCGAGGCTCTCCCATGTCACCCTCTCGGAGCGGGTAAGCCTCTCTCCGTCACAATGTGCCAGGCGCTTGCAGCGGTTGGAGGAGGAGGGGGTAATCACCGGCTACCATGCACAGGTGAATGCGCCCCTTCTGGGGCTGGATGTAGTCGCGCTCATCAATATCAATCTCGAGAAGCATCGTGACAACATCACTGCGGCCTTCGAGGAGGCGGTCAGGCAGAGGCCAGAGATCACCGAGTGCCTGCTGGTAACCGGGGAGGGGGATTATGAGCTCAGGGTGGTTGCCCGTAACCTGCAGGCGTTTTCCAGTTTTATTACTGATCAGTTGATGAAAATGCCCGGGGTGGCCTCCATCCGCTCGAATATACAGCTGTGCCAGATCAAGTCCTCGCCACTGCTTCCGCTTGAGGTACTTGACCCTCGGGGATCAGTTCGGACGACGGTTGAGGTCTCCGGTCGTCACTAGCTCGATGAAGGCGGCGGGGAATTCGCAGATTACCTTTGGGGGGCGGATGCTGTAGCGGCTGATCAACTCGATGTGCTGCCTTTTTTCCGGTAGGGTGATTTCGATGCAGCTGCTACTGAGCTGCGCCAGCAGGTGGGAGACCGGTTCGGCATCGAAGCTTTTGAGCCCAAGGGCCCGGTTGAGTTCGGGGATGGCGAAGGAGGGTGGATCGCGGTGCTCAACCATATAGGCAAGGGCATTGAGTTCGGCATCACTCAGGCGCTGCCCCTGATAAACGATGGTGGCAAAATGGCCTTGGCTAATGAGTTCAAACACGCGTTGAATGTGGTTGATCATAGCGCCCCTCGGAACTGGGTGATGCAGGCTCTCTCATCATCATTATTTCATAGCCCCGGTGCCGGGGTGAAGTGTTAATTGGACGCCCGCAGGGGCTATGGGGGATGAATGAGATCGGTACAGATTACCCACTTATCGGAAGGTTTTGATCGAGTACAACTGGTCGATGTAGAGCCACCCACCCCAGGCCCGGGGCAGGTCCGGGTGAAGATGTTGCTGAGCCCGGTTAACCCCTCTGATCTCAACTTTATCCGCGGTGACTACCGACAGGCGCTGGAGCACCTGGTCTGGAACCGTGGGCGCCCGCACCCGGTTTTTGATCCTGAGGGGCGCCTTCCCTACCCGGAGCTGCCCTATGCCCTCGGCGGTGAGGGGGTGGGTGTGGTAGAGGCCTGTGGCAGTGGCTGGCTGGCTCGTCGCCTTAAGGGGAGGCGGGTGGCAGTGGCCGGTGGCCCGCCCCATGGAACCTGGCAGGACTACTGTGTGGTGGATGCCAGGAAAGCCTTGCCGGTTCCCGATCAGCTCAGTGATGAGCAGGCGGCCATGTTTATCGTAAACCCCTTGTCCGCTTATGTGATGTTGACTCGTGTGCTGCGGGTAAAGCGGGGAGGCTGGTTGCTGCAGAGCGCCGCTGCTTCCTCCCTCGGGAAGATAGTGATCCGGCTGGCGGAGCAGTTGGGGGTCAATACCATTAATCTGGTGCGCAGCAAGGAGAGCGCCGACCAGCTGTTGGCGATGGGGGCCCGGCATGTGCTGGTGGGTGAGGGTGAAGGGCTGAGTGACCAGGTGGCGGAGATCACCGGCGGCAAAGGCGCCGATTATGCCATGGATGCGGTGGGGGGGGGGCTGGCTGGGGCGATGGTGCAATGTCTCGGCCTTGGTGGCCATATGGTGCTCTTCGGCACGCTGGCGAACCACCCCATCACGCTTCCCTCGCGAGACCTGATGATGCCGGTTGCTCGCCTGACCGGTTTTTTTGCTCTCAACTGGCTGGGGCAGCAACACCCGCTGCAGATGTTGATGATTCTGCGTGAACTTAAGCGGCTGCAGCTGGAGGGGATATTCGAGGCGCCGGTGGAGCGCCTGTTTGCGCTGGAGGAGGTGGTCGCTGCGCTGGAAATGGCCAGCACCAAAGGGCGCCAGGGGAAAGTGTTACTCAATATCGGTCAGCGCTGAGCCTGTCGCCGGGGCCTGGTTTGCCGGCCCCGGTGGCGAGGGCTAGTACATGGAGCGCATGTTCTCCATGCCCGGCTTAAGGACGTCGGCCCAGGCGGTCTCTATCTCAGGGGTAAGTTCGCTGTCGTATTCGCGGACCGTCTGCATAAGGCTGTTAAACCAGCAATCGTAGAGGTCAGGGTTGATGTTGTGGTGCTCACGGCTGTGGGTTTTGCCAATATGGCGCAGGTGCCCCATGCCCGCCGAGGAATCGGCGCTGAGTAACATCAGCATATGGAGGGAAGCGTCCATCATCCGCTTCTGTTTATCCATGTCGGTATTGGTGAATTTTTCAGCAATGCGTGGGTCGCTATCGATAAAATGCTGGTAAAAGTGGTCCATAAAGGTGCCATCTTTCATGCAGCGTTCAAGGCTTTGGTTGATCAGGTCGTCTTTTTTGCTCATTGTGCTCTCGTGCGCTTAAACCGCAGCCGTCGTCAGTGTTAGCTGGGGAAGATGTATTACCCGCTCTTGGGTTTGCCGGGGCGATAGGATAGGCTGGCATGCTTGAAAAAACAATGTTCGGTCTGCATGGGCAGCCGATCGGTCTAAGGGGGGAAAGTGGATCAGGCTCAACTGATGCTGTGGGTATTGGCGGGAGCGGGCGGGGGGCTGCTGCTGTTGATGGTGAGCCTTGGGCTGCTGTATCGGCAGTTAACCCATTCGCAGGCTTGCAACCGCCTTTTGCAGGACTCCTGCGACCAGGAGGCCAGCCGGGCAAGCCTGCTTGAGCAGGAGCTGGCCCTGGCCAAGCAGCAATTGATACACGAGTCGGAGCGCTCCTCCGAGCTGGCTGAGCAGCAGGTGAAACTGTCGGATGCGCGCGAGAAAGTGCTGGCGGAGCTGGCCCAGACCCGTGAGCGCTTAAGTCACCAGCAAGCTACCGAGCAGGGGTTGCGCGATCGGCTTGAGTCCCAGGAGCGGCGCGAATCAGCGGCCGAAAAGGAGCTGATTCAGCTGCGGGAATCCCTCGGGGCCCTCGAGCGACAGCACTCAGCGCTGAAGGAGAGCCTCGACCAGGAGCGGCAACATGCCCAGGAAAAGCTTGCGCTGCTGGAGAACAATCGCAAGCAGCTTAAACTGGAGTTTGAGCACCTGGCGAACCAGATTTTCGAGAGCAAGCAGCAGAGTTTTGAGGAGCAGAGCCGTAAGGGGCTGGATACCCTGCTGTCGCCCTTTAAGGATCAACTGGAAAACTTCCGGAAACGGGTAGACCATGTCTATGCCAGCGAAAGCCAGGAGCGAACCAGCCTGCGTACCCAGATCGAGGAGCTGCACAAGCTCAACCGGAAGATGACTGAGGAGGCGGGTAATCTCACCAAGGCGCTGCGAGGGGAGAACAAAACCCAGGGCAACTGGGGCGAGTTGATGCTGGAAACCGTGTTGGAGCGCAGCGGCTTGCGCAAGGGGCTGGAGTATCGTCGTGAACAGGTGGTGCGGGATGACCAGGGTAAGATCTATCGCCCCGATGTAATCATCGACCTTCCTGAAGGCAAACATGTCATTGTCGATGCCAAAGTGAGCCTGAATGCCTACACCAGCTACGTGAATGCGGAGGATGAGGTCCAGCGAGATGTGGCCTTGCGGGCCCATATCGAAAGTGTTCGTCAGCACATCAGGGGGCTGTCCGACAAGGCTTACCAGAAACTGCCGGGCATCAATTCGCCCGATTTCGTGTTCCTCTTTATGCCGGTGGAACCCGCCTTTATGGTCGCGTTCGAGCGCGATGAGCGCCTCTTTATGGAAGCGTTTGAGAAGCGGATCGTCGTTGTTACTCCCACCACGCTTCTGGCTACCCTGAGAACGGTTTCCAACCTCTGGAGCCTGGAACGCCAGAACAACAGCGCTCGAGAACTGGCGGATCTGGGTGCCAAGGTTTACGACAAGCTCAGGGTTGTCGTCGAAGCGATGGAAAAGCTTGGAAAGCAGATCGATACCAGCCAGAAAACCTGGCATGAGGCCTGGAATAGCCTGCGCGAAGGGCGAGGAAACCTGGTGCGCCAGAGTCAACGCTTTCTTGAGCTGGGGGTTCGGGTCAAGAAGGAACTCCCCAAATCATTGTTGGAGTCCGCCGATGGGGATGCGGGTGATCAGGTTTCGCAGATAGAGGCTCCCCCTAAAGTGGCGGCGCCAGAAGAGTAATTGGGTCCGGGTCGGGTCAGGTTTAAAAGAGAGTTACCATGAATCAACTGAAAACGATGCTGCAGTTGCAGGATGAGATCAATCGCAAGATCAACCATAACTGGATCGAGTTGGATCGTCCCTGGTTTAGGGCCGTCTGGCTGGAGGCGGCCGAGGCGGTGAATGACCATTGTGACTGGAAATGGTGGAAGCATGGCAGTGATAACCGTGAGCAGATTGTGTTGGAGGTGGTCGATATTGCGCACTTCCTGTGGGCGCAGCTGATCCAGGACTGTGGCGAGATTCCGCAAGATGAAGCGGTTATAGGGTTTGCCCGGCAAATGCAGGGGGTGCTCGATTCGGAGCAACCGATGGGTATCATTGAAGCCTTTGAAGCCCTGGCCCATGCGACCCTGGGTTCCCGCTCCGCAGAGTTGGAGGCGTTTGCGCGGGTGATGCTGGCGGTTGGCATGAGCTTTGACGAGCTCTACCGCTCCTACGTGGGGAAAAATATCCTCAACCGTTTTCGCCAGGATCACGGTTACAAAACCGGCGAGTATCAGAAACAGTGGCAGGGGCGAGAGGATAACGAGCACCTGACCGAGCTATTGCTTGAGCTGGACGCAAGCCGGGACAGCTTTTCCCATGACCTTTATCAAGGTCTTGCCAGTCGGTACCCCAAATAGCTGTTTAATTTGTCGGTATTGGGTATTATCAGCGTCATTGGTTTGTCATATAAGGGGCGGTCCGCGAATGAAGGGCGCAGTGGTAGGGGTCGTCTCACGATCCTATATGCACTCCTGCAAGGATAGTGCAGTGCTCTATGGTCACCTGATGGAGGTGGCGAGCCTGCTGGGCTGGAGCTTCCAGCCCGACCACCCTCTATCAACGCCCCTGACGCTGGTTTTCGATACCTCAAGTGCCGGTCACACCCATCTGCTGGTCAATGTTGCGGAAGCCGGGGTGTTGCACGTTACGGCGCGTAAAAGCGGTATCTATCGCTACGACTGGAACGGCAACCTGAGGCAGATCCGCAGCCTCAAGGTGCGCCTCGAAGAGGTAAGTGGCTATCCGATGATGCCGATCAACCGCCGCAGTGCGACCAATGAGGGAGCCGCAGGCTAACCCTTAACCAATCGAAGGTGGGGGCGTTTCTCCTCCAGCTCGTCAACGGTCTGGCGCATGCGCTCGCTGACATAGCTGAGGGTTTGGATGAAGCGCTGCCTGACCTCCGCAGAGGTGAATCGATAGCCTTTGGCCAGCAGGTACTGGTCGAGGGAGATCTGCCTGCCCTGCAGGGTCAGGAGGGCGGCTGCAACCTGCTCGCGCAGGTTCAGGTTGGAAATAATGGTGCCGGCGATCACGTTCCCTCCTTTGTGGGCTGACCACAGCTTGTCTGATGTTCGCAGACTCATTAGGCTATCCGCTTTTGAGGAGCCCGGTAATTGGTAGATACACGGGACCGGATCAGTAGTTGCCGCAGTGGCCGCCAGGCCCAGGGCGGTTCATGATGTTGGGAGATGAATAGGCTTGTTGGATCCTAAGTTCGGACTGCAGTGGGCGATAGCGCTCGCTGTAAGTTTGCTGTTTGTAGGGGTATGGCTTGTGGCTCCCGGAGAGCCGGAGCAACGCTTCCAGCTTGCCCGGTACGCTGACACCGGTGATGAGGTGATCCTGCGTGAACGCATCGCTTCCGATGGTAAAACGATAATGGTGCATGCCCCCAGTATCGTGGAGCTCGAGGATGGGCGCCTGCTGGCCGCCTGGTTCGGGGGGAGTCGAGAGGGAGCCCGTGATGTCACCATTGATGGCGCCTACTATGATCCCAAAACCAGCAATTGGACCCCGAGTTTTACCCTGGTTTCTCCCAGGATGACCCAGGAGGGTACCCGTCGATTTATCAAGAAGCTGGGCAACCCGGTTCTGGTTAATGGCCCTGATGGCCAGTTATGGATGATTTACGTCAGTGTCTCGGTTGGGGGGTGGGCGACCAGTCAACTGAACCTGATCAAATCGACCGATGCAGGGCTCAGTTGGGGAATCCCGGAACGGCTGGTGACCTCACCTTTTTTTAATCTCAGCACCCTGGTCAAAGGGGTTCCCTTTCGATACGAAGATGGCACCTTGGGGGTGCCGGCGTATCACGAGTTTGCTGGTAAGTTCGGCGAGGTTTTGCGTCTTGACCAGGATGGCCGCCTGATCGATAAGGTGCGCCTGAGCGATGGCAAAGAGTCCTTGCAGCCGGTGGTCCTGCCCCGTTCGCCCGAGCATGCCCATGTGTATCTGCGCTTTGCCGGCGAGGAGGGACCCTATCGTGTCCTCAAGACAAGGCTTGTTCATGAGGAAGCTGCTGATACTCCGGAAAAAATCGGGGTCGCCAACCCGAATTCCGCCCTGGCCGGTTTCAGTGCCTTGGGCATGGAGTGGCTTATCGGTAACGACACCGAGGATGAACGCGATCGTCTGGCGCTCCTGGTGGCGTCCCCTGAGGGGGAGTGGCGGGTGGCGCATTACTTTGAGGATGCCTCCCACTTGTACGCCAACCGCCCGCAACGAAGGGAGTTTGAGCAGATGATGGAAGCGGAGCTTTCAGAGCTGCTAAAACCCTACCCCCATCGACATGGCGAGCTGGCCGAACTGAAAGGGAGAGCGAGCGGAGAGATGTGTCGGGCCGATAGCTGCTACTTCCAATACGACTACCCCTACGCCATCAGAACCCGGTCGGGCAATATACAGGTGGTTTTTACCTGGAACCGCAGCGCCATCAAGCATCTGGAGTTCAGTGAAGGCTGGTTAAGGAGCCTGTTGTAATGATTCCATGGACCCTGTCGTTGAGCGGGTACGGGCTGCTGCTCTTCTGCCTGCTACCGCGCTCCCTCTCTTCCCACCGCCTGCTTTCGGTGGTGGGCATCGTACTGATTCTCCTGCTTCCCCTTCCTCTGATGGAGGGTGTCGCGCTCATTGATCTGCTGAGGGGCGGGTTGGGGGACTTCTCCATTCTTACGCTGGGGCTGCTGACGATGAGTGCTCTGGAACGGGCGGCGCTGATCAAGAGCCCGGTCAACGAGGCCCAGTGGCGGATGCTCTCGCTTTTGACGCTACTGGTTGCGATTCCCTTTTATACCTTTTCCCTGGGGGTCGGTTTGACGGACCCTTACCGCTGGGGGTTTAGCTCAGCCCTGGTGTTGCCTTTGGGTGCCTTGACGCTGGCGATGGTTTACCTCCGCTGTTGGTGGGCTGTTGCTCTCTTCTGTCTGGCCTTGCTGCTCTGGATTCTGGAGTGGGGGCTTGAGTCGAGAAACCTGTGGGACTATCTCCTCGACCCTATGCTGGTCTTCTATGCAGCCGCACAGGTGTTGCGAGACGCCGTTAAATCGCTGGGCCGTAAAGCGGCGGACACCCCCTAGCGGGCGCACTCCCTGCGCCCTTGCTGGTCGTTTAGGCTGGATAGGTGGCTGTTTTACTGGGCCAGGCTGCGTTCATTGTTGTGGTGCAGCAGGTAGCGGGTGGTTTCATAGAATCCCTTGGCCAGCTGGGTCAGTTTCTCTGCCTTTTCCGGGTGCTGCCCACTCACATCCTCCGCCGGTGTGTCGGAGTTGAGGTCGTGCAACTTGATGACATCGTTGTTGTAATCGATGCGTAGCATATAGTCCTTGGTGATGGCGCCAATCACCGGTGTTGTCTTGTGGGAGGTCTGGGTGTAAACCACCCGCTCCCCCTCGGGTGCCGGCCGATTGATGTCACGTCCGAGGGTGGTGTTGCGGTAGGGGATACCGACCAGTCCCGCCAGTGTGGGGAACACATCCACCAGGCTGACCGCCCCCTCAATGACCCGGGGCTGGAGCAGCTTGGGGGCGTAAATCATGTGGGGCACGTGGAGGCCGTCCAGATCCAGCGCCTCGTAAAAGGGCTTCATGTGTGGGGTTTCGGTGATTCGGTTGTTGTGATCACCGTAGAAGACGAAGATGGTGTTATCGAAGTAGCCACTCTCTTTGGCCATTTCCATAAAGCGACCGATGTTGTAATCCAGCAGGCGAACCGCATTGTACTGGGCAGCGCTGCGGAAGCCGGCCTTGCTAAGGGCCTCATCGCTGTGGCTGTTGTCGACGACAAAGTCATCGTTGTTATCGGGAATAGTGAAGGGGCGGTGGTTACCGGCGGTCTGGATAATGGCCAGGAAGGGCTGTTCATCCGGCAGTTGGCGGAAGACCTTATCGGACTCCTTGAACAGGTCCAGATCGGAGATACCCCAGACATCCACGTTGGGCGAGCTGAAGGAGCCCTCCTCGGAGATATGGATGTCGGGTATGTTGTGGTTGATGACGGCACTCATGTTGGCCCAGCCCAGGCTGCCACCAATCAGATAGTGCTTTTGGTAGTCCTTGAACTCATTGATGATCATCAGCTGTTCGGTAATCAGCGTATTGCGGCTGGCGGTATTGACTCGGGTGACGTCGGGCAGGCCGGTGAGGCTGGCAAAGACCGTGCGCGCCGTACCGGAAACAGGCACGTAGAAATTGGGCATAAACCAGCCGTTACGCGCAATGTGATCCAGGTTAGGGGAGGGGGTCAGTGGGTTGTTGTAGACGCCCAGCCGGCTCGCTCCCAGCGACTCCAGCATGATCAGCACCACATTGGGTTTACGGCCTTTGTCACTGACACTGTGCTCCGATGCCGGAAACTGGCGGACATAATTCAGGCGCTCGCTATCGGGTTGCTCAACCCCCAGGTACTGACTGATGGCGGGGTAGTAGCGTTTAACCTCCTCAAGCTCGTAAGGGGACTCTGAGTACTCCGAGGAGACAAAGAAGTAGAGTACGGGGTTCAGTCCAAGAGAGGAGATGGGGGTGCTGCCGCTGAAAAAGGCGTCGCTCCAGCGCAGCGGGACCGGGTTCTCGATGTTACCGGGCCAGCGGCCGAGCAGGCCCAGAAGCACCGCGAAAAAGATCACTACCCCTCCGCCAATGCGGGCGGGGATGCGAATGGATGGCGGGTCTTGCAGCAGGGTTGAGTGGACCAGTCGTGAATAGCCATACATAAAGGCTGCGATGGTGGCTAATACGGCGACTGTGATCCACACCACCGGATAGCTTTCCCACACCATATCCCGGGAGATCGCAAAGTCCTCGAGAAAGCGCAGGGCCGTGCTGTTGATGCGAACCCCAAGATAGGCATAGTGGCCAAAATCAAACACATAGAAGACCACCAGGCCGGACACTGCCAGTAGCAGGTAACCGAAGGCGAGTTTACGTACAAGGGATAGACGGGCGAGGTTAACCCAGGGGAGGTAGGCCAGCAGAATCAGGGGCAAGGTGAGAATAAGCGCCAGCCGCAGGTCAAACTTGAAACCGATATAAAGCACCTTGGCCAGGTCCGCGATGGACGCCTGTACCGTGTCACCCACTTCGGAAAAACCCAGCAGGAAAGTAACACGCAGTGTGGCCATGAGTAGCCAAAACATAAAACAGACGCCGGCAAGGTAGCGTACTCGGCGGGATTGGAGCCAGGTTAACATAGAGGGGCCTTCGAATAGTCGATGATGGGCGGTTTAACGGAGGCGTATTCTACTCAATATTGCCGATAATCCCAATCCGCCTGCTGTAGTGCCAGCCTGTGGGGGCAGTCGCGCTAGCTCCTGAACAATGACGTCGAGTCAGGTTGAGGGCAGTTGAGAGTTGGGTTGATGCAGGTCATAGTATCCCGGTGGAGCCGGGGTACACTTTTACACAGTTGTAGAGATGGAGTTCTAAGAATGAACCTGATGATATTGGTGGTGCTTTTCGCCCTTTCCGTAGTAATGGCTGCTCGCTTCAGTGCCGCGACAGGCAACTGGATCGAGGAGCGCACGGGCATGGATCCGACGGTTTACAAGTGGGTGGTGTCCTTCCTGTCGCTGTTGGTCGTCTTCCTGGTTTTTCGAGCCATTGTCCCGGGCGCACTGTATTAAATCGCGGGCGGTGCTAACGACCAGGGGGCTGTGCTCCCCTGGTCCTCCTTTACGTGATTCGCTGATTACCACCAGGCGCTGGGACTCCGGTTGATCGCAACCCCCAGGATATAGCCAAACACCAGTACGGCCATGATCGCGCTGAGAAGGCGCACAGTTGCCGTCCTGCCCCGTTTTATCGCCAGGGTTCCCAGGCCGATGTAGAGCAGCAGTGCGAGAAGTTTGGCTGTTAACCAGGAGTTGGTAAAGGGGTATTGGTGGATGGAGATCATCAGGTAGATAGCACAGGCCAGCAGCAAGCTGTCCACCAGGTGGGGGGTTACTTTGACCCAACGCTGGTTAAGTAGGTGAGATCCCCGGACCGACCAAAATGCACGGATCACAAAAAACGTGATACTCAGTACTGCCAGGGTTACATGGCTATGCTTAATCAGAAGATACATGGATAATCCAGTGCTGTGAGTGAGGCTCAGTTATACCAACACCTCTGGCTCTGATCTACACAGGGTGCCAATGTTTAGTTTTTCCCTCTTTAAACCTGAGGCCCAGCTGGAGCTCTCCGACGTTGATGCACGGCTGGCTCGCTTGTCGCAGTCAGGCTACCGAAATGGCTGGGCACGGCGCCTGTGCGAACTGGCCCTCCAGGCGCGCCGGGAGGGCAATTATGGCGTGTCGGCCTTGCTGTGCCGCGGTGATGAGGTTTTGCTGGAAGCTACCAATGCGGTGTTTCAGCCCCACTGGGACAGTGCTGCCCATGCCGAGATGCAGCTCCTAAACTGCTGGGAGCGTTCGGTGGTTGAGGGGCGCTTCAAGGCTCGGGAGCTGGGTGCTCTGAGCCTGGTGAGCAGTCTTGAGCCTTGTCCCATGTGCTTGTCTCGCATCCTGATGAGCGGGGTCCGCCACATCTATTACCTGGCCGAAGATCCACAAGGGGGGATGGTAACCCGTGCACGTCACCTTCCCCCGGCGTTCAGAAACCTGATGCAATGTACCGATCATGGCCCGTTGAGGGTTGATTCCGGCTATAGCAAGCTGGCAAGGCAACTGGCTCGCCACGGGCTGGCACAGTTGCGGGAACGGCTGGTTGCCCAGGGGCAGGGGGGGCAGGCCTTGTAAGCCGGACTTATTACCGCCGGGGTGGTTGCCAAAGTCCCATGGCCGATGAGGTATCTCGCCTCGGATCCGCCGCCCCCTGCATGATACCCGCCTCATCGATGTAGATGCTTTGGCTGGCCCCCATGGCAGGGCCGGTTCTGAGTTGATAACCCATGCTTGTCAGCAGCGCTCGGGTGTCGGGACTGATGCCAGACTCGATCCGCAGACTGTCGGGTAGCCACTGGTGGTGAACCCGGGGGGCGTTGACGGCTTCCTGGATGTTCATTCCATGGTCCAGCACATTCATGATCACTTGCAGGGTAGTGGTGATAATGCGAGGCCCTCCGGGGGTCCCGGTGGCCATCAGGTTGCGGTTATTGTGGCGCACGATCGTGGGTGACATGGAACTCAGCATGCGCTTGTTGGCAGCGATACTGTTTTTGTCTGCCCCTGTCAGGCCGTAAGCATTGGCTGAGCCGGGCTTGGCACTGAAGTCATCCATCTGGTTGTTGAGTAAAAAGCCGGCGCCCGCTACGGAGATGCCCGAGCCGTAGCTGAAATTGAGGGTGTAGGTATTGGATACCAGGTTCCCAAATCGATCAGCCACCGAGAAATGGGTCGTCTCCTCGCTTTCGTAGGCGGCTGGGTTACCCTCCTGAATGGTGCTGGACGGGGTGGCACGCTCGCTATTGATCAGCTGGCGGCGCCGGTCGATATAGGTGTTCGAGAGGAGCCCCTCGACCGGCACGGCAACGAAGTCGCTGTCGCCAAGGTGGGTGGCGCGGTCGGCGTAGGCGAGCTTCATGGCCTCGGCCATCAGGTGGATGGTACGCGCCGAGTTGTGCCCCAATTCGGCAATCGGGTATGGCTCCAGCAGTTCGAGCATCTGGATGATGTGCACCCCCCCGGAGCTGGGCGGGGGCATGGAGTAGATCTCATAGCCGCGATATCGACCCTTTAACGGCTTCCTCACCTTGGCGCGATAGTTGGCCAGGTCCTGGGCGCTGATCAAGCCGCCCTGGCGTTTCATCTGTTGGCTGATCAGGCGCGCGGTTTCACCGGCGTAGAATCCCTCTCGTCCCTGTTCGGCAATGCGCGTCAGTGTGGCGGCCAGCTGGGGCTGGGTAAAACGTTCTCCGGGCTGATGGGCGGTGCCATCCTTCTTATAAAATAGCGATGCTGTGGTGTCATCACTCAGTAACCGTTTGCTCGATTGTTCAAACCCCTGGGTAAAACGGGGGGGTACGATAAACCCCTCCCTGGCCAGTTTGATTGCCGGGGCCAGCGCGCGCTTTCGGTCTATTGATCCATAACGCTCCAGTGCCAGTAGCAAGCCATCTACGGTGCCTGGAACGCCGGCGGAAAGGTGGGAAAAGCGGCTAAGGCCGGTGTCGACCTCGCCCTGCGCATCAATAAACATGGTGCGGGTGGCGGCGGCCGGGGCGGTCTCACGGTAGTCAATGGCGACCACCTGTTGAGTTGGGTCGTTGGCAATCAGCATAAAGCCACCCCCGCCGATATTGCCTGAACGGGGCTGTACCACTGCCAGCACAAAACCTGCCGTTACAGCGGCGTCGATGGCATTCCCATCATCAGCCAGCACTTCAAGTGCGGCTTGTGTGGCGAGGGTGTGGCTGGTCACCACCATGCCCGCATTGGCTTGCTGGGGAATGGCCCGGTCCCCCTCCAGAATCGCGTCACCACCGGCGGGCGCTACCATAAGCAGCGCCAGCAGAAGAGGGGCGGTCTGTTTGAGAGCAGTCGTCAGGGGGGGAGGCAGAGAGGTCATGGTCCGGTTCCAGCGGGGGATGGATCCAGTATACCCTCTCCAGGCCCGAGACCGGCAAGCGGTCGGGTTAAGCCTGGGTGCGCATCAGCTCATTGAATTCGGTAAATCCCCCAATGTGCTCTCGGCCGATGAAGATCTGCGGTACGGTCTCGACCGGCTTGCCAATGGTCTTCTCAAGGTCCGCTTTGCTGATCCCCTCCTGATGAATATCGATGTACTTGAAGTTAAGTTGGCGGTCTTCCGCCAGCTGCTTGGCTCGTTGGCAGAATCCGCAGCCTTCACGACCAAAAATAGTAACGGTTTGCATAGTCTCTCTCCGATGGGTGTGTGTCGGTGGTCAATGGTCGCTATTGTGGGCGACCAGAGCCTGCGGGACTAATTGCAACTTCCAATCGAGGAGATAGGGAGACTCTATCGAGCCACCGACACCTTGGGGTTATCGGTGTTGGTTAAACTGCTCGTGTCTTCTTCGGCAGGGGAGAGACTGTCGGAGAGGTAAGGTTTGGCAAACAGGCGCTGCAAAACGCCGTTGCTTCTCATCTGCTCGAGTGCTTGCTGCAGCGGTTCCCGGAGTTCCTGCTTAGGAGAGCGGCGGGAGAGATAGAGGTGGCCAGAATTCGATTTCAGCGATATCAGTTGTGTTAAAAGCCCTGGATCGATATGGAGCTCCCTGAGCGTGTAAAACAGAGAGTAATCGGTCGAGGCCAGGGCCTCGATACGTCCCTGGCGTAACATCCTCAACCCCTGGGCGACATCGCTGACAGGTACCCGGTGAATCGATGGGTGATCATCAAATTCTGTTCCGTATTTCGATCCTCGAATGTGTCCAACCCGGCTTCCGATCAAGGCATCGAGAGTATCAATAGGGGGGGTGCCGGCCAATGCAATAAAAATGGTGGAGGTTTTAACGACCTCGCCCAGGTCAATGGCAAACTTGTCCGACTCTGGACTTTTGAGCAGCACGGCAATGTCCGCTTTACCGCTTTTGATCTCCTGGATTACCCTGGGGTAGGGCTCAAGAGTGTTGTTCATGGGTAGCCCGCTGTGATCCTCAAGCTCGCGTATAAACTGGCTTAACAGCCCCTGCGGAGCGCCCTCATTGTCAAGGTAACCCCAGGGCTTAACCGTGGTGGTGGCGACGGCGATGCTATCAGCGTGCAAGCCACCGGAAACCAGGGGTCCCAGCAGCAAAAACAGTGACAGTAGCAGGGGTCGATATGAAGGCATGAAGTCTAAAGCGGGCTTGAATGAGGGGTGATTCTAACGATATTGGCGCGAATCTGCACAGACAAAATTCCGGCAGGTGCTGTCGGCAGATCCTCGTGGCTCATGGGTTTGAGCGGCTCTGGTGCGCCTTGACCAGAGAGCGTTGCAGCTCGCTCTCGGCTCTGTCGTAGTGGCTGAAATGCATGCTGAAACTGCCTTCGCCCCCACTCATCGACTTGACCCGGGAGGGGTAGTCGGAGAGGGTGCGCATGGGTGCCTGGGCACTGATCTCCGCCTTGTGACCGGGCAGATTGGTGCTGCCCATCACCATCCCGTGCTTGGCGGCAATGTCGCCGGTGACGTCACCGATGCAGTGTTCAGGGACCCGGATCTTGAGGCTTACCACCGGCTCAAGAATGACGCCCCCCGCTTTTTCAACAGCGTCAAGGAAGGCTTTACGCCCGGCGGCGACAAAGGCGATCTCCTTGGAGTCTACGGAGTGGTGCTTTCCGTCGTACACCACGACCTTGATATCCTGCATGGGAAAGCCGGCGATGGCCCCCTGGGAGATCACCTCCCGAACCCCCTTTTCAACGGCGGGGATAAACTGGCCCGGTATGGCACCTCCCACCACCTCGCTGTGAAACTCAAAGCCACTCCCCTGGGGGAGGGGTTCTACGCGCAGGTAGACCTCCCCGAACTGGCCGGCCCCGCCGCTCTGTTTCTTGTGACGGCAGTGGCCCTGGGCGGCTTGGGTGATGGTTTCTCGGTAAGCGATGCTGGGTGGACTGGTCTGAACGGCCACATTGAACTGTTGCAACATGCGCTGAATGACCGTACTCAGGTGCAGCTCGCCCTGACCCAGGATCACGGTTTCATTGAGGCTGGCCCGGTGTTCAACCCGGAGGGAGGGGTCTTCAGCCTCGAGTTTATGCAACGCCTCAGAAAGCTTCTGCTCATCGCCCCGATGAACCGGGGTGACGGCCAGTCCGTACATGGGGGAAACAAAATTGACCGACTGCAGGTGGTGGTGATCCTCGTCGTGGGAGTCATGGAGAACGGCATCAAAGTGGATATCCTCCACCTTGGCGATGGCGCAGAGGTCACCGGGTATGGCCCGGTTGATCTCGCTGTGCTTTCCTCCCTGGATTCGGTAGAGGTGAGTCACCTTGAAGGGTTTGCGGGCGTCCCCGATAAAAAGTTGGGAACTGGGCGTTAGCTGCCCCTGGTGTACCCGGAGCATAGCCACTCTGCCCATGTAGGGGTCTACCTGCACCTTGAAAACGTGGGCGATGGTGTGCAGCTGTGGGTCCGGCGCCACCGTTACCGGCTTCGCCTCCTTTCCTTCCCCCTTTAGGAACAGTGGAGGGTTACCCTCCAGTGGGCTGGGCATCAGGTCGGTGAGGACCGATAACAGCTGCTCGATGCCGGCCCCGCTCTCGGCAGAGACAAAACAGATGGGGATCAGGTGACCTTCCCGCAACGCTTTCTCAAAGGGGGTGTGCAGTTGCTCCGGGCTGAGGGATTGACCCTGCTCGAGGTAGAGCTCCATGAGTTGCTCATCAACCTCCACCACCTGGTCGACCAGTGCGTCGTGGGCCGCTTCCACCTCCCCCAGCGCAGTGTTTCCCGACTGTGGAGTGAAGAAGCAGTCGACCACTTCGGCGCCCCCCTCGGTAGGCAGGTTCAGGGGCATACACTCATCGCCAAAGTGGGCGCGGACCTGTTGCAGGAGAGCGGGGAAATTGACCCCGGGGGCATCGATCTTGTTGATGATAATGGCTCGACACAGGTTGCGCTCTTTGGCCGCACTCATCATGGTTTCGCTCATGGTTTCAACGCCGGTGGTGGCGTTGATCACCAGTAGTGCGGTATCGGCGGCACTGAGAACGCTGATGCTTCGACCCGAGAAATCGGGTAAGCCAGGGGTGTCAAGCAGGTGTATTTGATGACCCTGGTGCTGGAAGTGGCACAATGAGGGGTCGAGGGAGTGGCCGAATTCTCGCTCCTGTGGGCTGAAATCGCTGACCGTGTTCCCCCGGGCAACCGCCCCTGCGACCTCAAGGGTGCCACTGTGGGAGAGAAGCTGCTCGGTGAGGCTGGTTTTGCCCGCGCCTGAGTGCCCGGTAAGTACGACGTTGCGAATCTGCTCCGTGCTATAGATGGCCATGCTGGTTCCTCTTCACTCGCTTTCAGGTGTAGGCGCATCCCGCGCCGTTTTGACCAGTATATGGTATCTGTCCGCCTGTAAACTTGATCCAGCTAAAAGTATTGAGTGCTTTTCACCTTCTCCATGACTGGCACGACTTATTGGCCGGGGCAGAGTTTGCTGTCGCAGGACTCAGGGCGTACACTCGCGCTAGCCTGGTAACCTGAGTGGAGATCATGACAGTAGACCCCCATTTCCTCGGTGAATTTCGCCTTCCTGTCCACCCCCTGCGCGAGCAGCTGTATAATGAGCTGCATGCACGCCCCTTTCCGGTGGTGGAGTCTCCGGCTCTGGTCAGTCATATGGCCATTCTCTCCGGCGAGGGAGGGGGGCGCCGGGAGGTTGAGCATATCGCCCGCCTTTGCCTGCGCTACGCGCTCCCCCAACCCGACCTGCAGGCCTCTGCACTTTATCTCGATTTTGGCGATTTTCACCTGCGCTGGGAGCGCCACACCGAGTTTTCCGCCTACACCTTTATTCGTCCCTTCAAAGGGGGCAAGGCGATGGATGAGAAGGCCATTGATGTGGCGCCCAGGGAGTGGCTGGAGTCGATAGCGGGTGAGGTCGTCACCGCTTTGCACGGCGTTATTGAGGCAGTGCAAGAGCAGGAGATGATTGACGGTGACGCCTTGGCCGAGGAACTCTTTGATGGCGAACGGGCCATCGGCTCCTATGCCATTGGTCGGCGCGCCATGCTGTGCACCAGCTTCAGGTTGCACCGCGGTGGGTTTGGTCGCTTTTATATTGCCAACTACAGCCTCTCTCCCCAGCGAGCAGGGCGCCTCTTGCAGCGCATGCTTGAGATCGAGAGCTATCGGGTGATGGCGCTGCTGTCGTTGCCCCTGGCGCGCAAAATCAGCCCCCGACTGGCGGTGTTGGACGCCGAGGTGGCCAAGATTACGGCGCGACTGGCAGACAAGGGGGCAGACTCTGCCGGGGACCGTCAACTGCTGGCATCGATCTCGGCTCTGGCCGCAGAGGTAGAGCAGTACCGCTCTGACACCAGCTATCGCTTTGCGGCCTCCAAGGCCTACTCTTCCCTGGTGCACCAGCGGCTGGATTATGTCGAGGAGGAGCCGATCGAGCACCTGCAGATGATCAGCCACTTCTTTGCGCGCCGTTTCACTCCGGCGATGGATACCTGCGAAGCGGTAGCCAGTCGCTTGGAAGAGCTGTCCCAGCGCCTGGCTAGAGCCGGTGAGTTGCTGGGTACTCAGGTCGACCTGGCGATCGAGCAGCAGAATCAGCGTCTGCTGGCCTCCATGAATCGGCGCGGAAAGCTGCAGCTAAGGCTGCAGGAGACCGTAGAGGGTCTCTCGGTAGTAGTAATCAGCTACCATCTTGTGGGGCTGCTTAAATACCTCTTTGATGCGGCCAAACCATTGGGGCTTGAGGTTAACACCCCTCTTTTGCTCGCCGCCAGTGTGGTGCCGGTGGTGCTCGGGGTCTGGTGGTTAATGCGCAAGATTCGCAAGCGGCTCACTGACAAAACGGAATAGATGCCCTGATTGTTAACAAATAAGGGGGGTACAACTAAGGTTGTATCCCTAAATGGCCCCTTTGGCTGCATAATTGTCGACAATGTAACGACGGTCACCGTTTCAAGGTCGTCCATCATAACAACAACGATGCAGATACTGACGAGGGAGCACTATGAGTTACCAACAGGAGTACGCCCGATCTATCGAAGATCCCCAGGGGTTCTGGAAAGAGAAAGCGGACGCGATCAGCTGGTTCAAGGCACCGCAAACCATCCTCTCCAAGGATGAAAATGGGATCGACCGCTGGTTTGCCGATGGCGAGCTCAACACCGCTTACCTGGCGCTTGATTATCATGTCGAAAGCGGCCGCGGCGAGCAAACAGCCCTTATCTATGACTCTCCGGTAACCGGTAGCAAGCGCAAATACAGCTACAACGAGCTCCTTGACGAGGTGTCCCGCACTGCGGGTATGCTGGCTTCGCAGGGGGTTGGGCGCGGGGATCGGGTCGTCATCTATATGCCCATGATTCCCCAGGCGGCGATGGCGATGCTGGCCTGTGCACGTCTCGGTGCCATTCACTCTGTCGTGTTCGGCGGCTTTGCCCCCAATGAGCTGGCGGTAAGGATCGACGATGCCCAGCCCAAGGTGGTGCTCAGTGCCTCTTGCGGAATTGAGGTGAATCGCATCATTGACTACAAGCCGATGCTGGATGAGGCGCTCTCAATCGCCAAACACAAGCCCGTCGCCAGCATAGTGTTCCAGCGTGAGCAGTCACCAGCCGCGCTGGATGGCAGTATCGACCACGACTGGATGACTCTGCTGGCCTCCGCCGAGGCGGTAGGCTGTACTCCGGTGCTGGCCACTGATCCCCTCTATGTTCTCTATACCTCGGGCACTACCGGAAAGCCCAAGGGGGTAGTGCGTGATAACGGCGGCCACGCAGTCGCGATGCACTACAGCATGAAGGCGATCTACAACATGGAGGCCGGGGATGTTTTCTGGGCGGCCTCCGACGTGGGCTGGGTGGTAGGGCACTCCTATATTGTCTACGCTCCCCTGATTCGCGGTTGCACGACCGTCTTTTATGAGGGTAAGCCTGTCTTTACCCCTGACGCCGGTGCCTTCTGGCGGGTCGCCAGCGAGTACAAGGTGCGCGCCCTGTTTGCGGCGCCCACGGCCTTCCGTGCGATCAAGAAGGAGGATCCTGAGGGTGCCCTGGTTCAGCAGTATGACCTCAGTGCACTCGATACCATCTTTATGGCGGGTGAGCGCCTGGATCCGCCCACCTACGAATGGACCGTAGAGAAAACCGGCAAGCCGGTGATCGATCATTGGTGGCAGACGGAAACCGGCTGGGCGATCGCGGGTAACCTGGCGGGGGTAGAGTTGCTGCCGGTCAAACCAGGGTCGGCGACCGTTCCCGTGCCTGGATTTAACGTCCAGATTCTCAATGAGAGTGGTGAGCCGGCGGGTGCCAACGAGCAGGGCTTTGTGGCCATCAAGCAACCCCTGCCCCCGAGCTGCCTGCCGACGGTGTGGGGCGATATCGATCGCTTCCGTAGCGGTTATCTGGAGCAGTTTCCGGGCTATTACGTCTCCGGTGATGGCGGATACCTGGATGAGGATGGCTACCTGTTCATCATGGGGCGGGTGGACGACGTGATCAACGTTGCCGGCCACCGTCTCTCTACCGGTGAGATGGAGGAGGTGGTTGCCGGTCATCCTGCCGTGGCCGAATGTGCAGTCATCGGTATCAATGACTCACTGAAGGGGCAGCTGCCGCTGGGGTTGATCCTCTTGAAAAACGGCGTTGACCAGGATCCGGCCGAGCTGGAAAAAGAGCTGGTGCAGATGGTGCGCAAGGAGATCGGGCCCCTGGCCTGCTTCCAGCGGGCGCTGGTGGTTAGCCGCTTGCCGAAAACGCGGTCCGGCAAGATCCTGCGTCGCAGCCTGCGGCAGATTGCGGCGGGTGAGGAGTACGCGATCCCATCAACCATTGATGACCCGGCCAGCTTGCCAGAGATTGAGGCGCTGATGGCCGAAGCGGGGGTGATCTCGGTTCCGGCCTGATACGGGTCACAGGCTAAAAAAGGGGCTTCGGCCCCTTTTTTTGTGTTCGCGGGGTCGGGTTTTAAGCAA
This sequence comes from Aestuariirhabdus litorea, assembly GCF_003864255.1. NCBI lineage: Bacteria > Pseudomonadati > Pseudomonadota > Gammaproteobacteria > Oceanospirillales > Aestuariirhabdaceae > Aestuariirhabdus > Aestuariirhabdus litorea. The sequence continues at coordinate 1,476,856 of NZ_QWEZ01000001.1, read as the reverse complement.
TTTCCGATTTTTTTTGGAAAAAGCAGGGCGCTCACAGGGGGGGTGATGGGTACAGGATTCCCGTAAAAGCGGAGATGTGAAACCGGGTTTTAAAAAGCCGTTGCCGGGCTTTGGGGTCGAGTATAATATACTAATATATATTATTTAAAGGGAATAAAATGATGTTTGATGAGATAGATATGAGATTGCTTGCTATTTTGCAAAGCGATGTTAGTCTTTCTGTTGAAGAGATGGCTGAGCGTGTAGGGCTCACCAAAACACCCTGCTGGCGGCGCATACAGAAGCTGGAAAAGAGTGGGGTGGTGCTTCGCAAAGTGGCGCTGCTCGATGCCCACCAGCTGGACCTTGGGGTCTCGGTTTTTGTGCAGGTGAAAACCAGCGAGCACAACGCCAAATGGCTGCAGTCGTTTTCGTCTGTGGTGGCCTCCTTCCCGGAGGTGGTGGAGTTTTACCGGATGAGTGGTGAGTACGATTACCTGTTGCGGGTTGTGGTCGGGGATATTGCAGCCTACGACCGGTTTTACAAACGCTTTATCGAAGCCACCAGTCTCACTAATGTGACCTCCAACTTTGCGATGGAACAGATCAAGTACAGTACGGAGCTTCCGTTACCAACCTGATCGTGTTGAGCCCTGCCGCCTTGAGAAACCGACGGGGTTTAGGATGTCACAAGAGCAGTTGATCAAACGTATTCGCGATGGGGTTATTGGTGAGGGTGCGGCGCTGGCTACCCCTTTTGGGGTCCGCCCATTGGTGTACGCCGATTACACAGCTTCGGGTCGTTCGCTGGGTTTTATCGAAGACTATATCCGTAGCCAGGTGTTGCCCTGGTACGCCAATACCCACACGGAAACCTCCGCCACCGGCTTGCAGACCACCCGCCTGCGGGAAGATGCGCGCAAGCTGATCAAGGCTTCGGTGAAGGCGGCCGAGGAGGACCTGGTCATTTTCTGTGGCTCCGGGGCAACGGCGGCCATCCATAAACTGGTGGATATTTTGAATCTGCGCCTTCCGGCCAACCTGGAGGATCGATACCGCCTGCTCGAGCAGATACCTCCGGCGCAGCGCCCGGTGGTCTTTATCGGCCCCTACGAGCACCACTCCAATGAGTTACCCTGGCGGGAATCGATTGCGGATCTGGTGACGATCGGACTCGATGAGGCCGGCGATATTGACCTGATCCAGCTGCAGCAGGCCCTCGAACGCTACCAATCCCGTCCCCTCAAGCTCGGGAGCTTTTCGGCCGGCTCCAACGTCACTGGCCTGCTGACGGACACCCGTTCGATCAGCCAGTTGCTGCACCGCTACGGCGCGCTTTCGTGCTGGGATTACGCGGCCGCGGCTCCCTATGTTGGAATCAATATGCAGGGGGATGAGCCCGGCGCTCACCAGGATGCGCTTTTTATCTCTCCACACAAGTTTGTCGGTGGCCCGGGTACCCCGGGGGTACTGGTGGTGAATCGTGCGTTGCTCACTAACCCTGTACCCAGTGTGCCCGGTGGCGGAACCGTCTCCTGGGTTTCACCGGTATCCCACAGCTACCTGCCGGCGGGAGAGCGGCGGGAGGAGGGGGGCACCCCTGCCATTGTCGAGTCTATTCGTGCGGGGCTGGTGTTCCAACTAAAGGATGCGGTGGGTGCCGACACTATCGAGGCACTGGAGCATCAGTGGGTCAGCAGGGCGCTGGGGCGCTGGACGCAGCATCCCGCTATTGAGGTGTTGGGGGATCTCCATAAACCACGTACCAGTATCCTCTCTTTCCAGATACGCCATGGGGAGCGGGTGCTGCATCACGGCTTTGTGACGGCCCTCCTGAATGATCTCTTTGGTATTCAGGTGCGCGGAGGCTGCTCTTGCGCCGGTCCCTATGGGCACGAGTTGCTGGGCATGGACCTGCAGACCAGTGGGGCGCTGGAGGAGTCCATTCTTCGCGGCGATAAGGTGCTGAAGCCGGGTTGGGTGCGTCTCAACTTTAACTACTTTATTGGTGAAGAGACCTTTGACTACCTGGTGCGCGCGGTGGAGCTGGTGGCCGACTACGGCTGGCGACTGCTGGGGCACTATCAGTTTGATGGTCAGCGCGGGGTCTGGAGCTATAAGGGGCAGGCGATGGAGGCCCCGGTTCGGCTGGATGGGATCAGTTACCGGGGGGGCGATATGCACTACGAACCGGTTCCCCAGTCGCCGCTGGAGTCACTGTCCAGCTATCTGGTGGAAGCGGAGTCGTTGATGCGTGATGCGGCTGTACAGATCAATAACTGCTCGGTGGAGCTGGATGCAACGGCCCAATCACTGCGCTGGTTCAGCTTGCCCACGGATGCTGCCGATCCTGAACCCTGTCTCAAGGCGGGCTAGGAAGCAATGTGGCTGCTGACGGGGGTGCTCATCGGTGCCGTTCTCGGGTTGACCGGAGCCGGCGGGTCTGTGTTTGCGGTCCCGATGCTGGTACTGGGCGCCGGGCTTGCGATGCAGGATGCCACAGGCATTGCGCTGGGGGTGGTGGCCTCCAGTGCCGCGGTTGGGGTGTTGCTACGCGCAGGCAGTGGGGTACTGGCCCTGCGCCCGGCGTTGCTACTGACCCTCAGCGGATCAATCACGGTTGTGGTCGGCCAGCAGCTGGCCTTGGTGATCCCCGAGCTCTGGCTGTCGCTTCTGTTTCTGGTGCTGGCGCTGGTGATTGCCCTCAGGATGTGGCGGCAGGCGCCCGACCAGGGCAGCGAGGTGAGACACCCGCGCGCGAACCTGCCCCCTAATGGCGGTGCAGGGGATAGCAACGGGTGGGAGTGGCCTCCGCTGGTGATTGCCGGCGGGGTTGCGGGCATGCTGGCGGGCATTTTCGGCGTAGGCGGCGGCTTTTTCATCGTGCCGATGCTGGTGTTCCTGACCCGTATGGCGATGCCGGTCGCTGTGGGGACCTCCCTGCTGGTGATCCTGGGGTTGAGCCTGACCGGGTTTATGAGTTACCTGCTCCGCGCACCGCAGCTGAACGGATTGTTGTTGACCTGGCTGGCGGCCGGTGGGGCTATGGGGATGTGGCTGGGCAGCCGAACGGCTGCTCACCTCAATGGGCAGGGGTTACAACGCGCCTTTGCGGTAACCATTGGTGTGTTGTCGCTGCTGAGCCTACTGAAAAACGCGCTCTGAGCGCCTGGACTCAGGGCTTGTCGGGGTATCAGTGGCCGGGTAAAAATCCCCATTCGCCCCCTTGCCCAAAATCCGTATAATTGCCCTTCCTTTTTAGTCGTTCACTGGATGGATCATGACCGTTCGCACTCGCATCGCGCCTTCGCCCACGGGCGACCCCCACGTTGGTACAGCGTACATCGCGCTGTTCAACTTAGCTTTTGCTCGTCAGCATGGTGGAGAGTTTATCCTCCGTATCGAGGATACCGACCAGCAACGCAGCACCCCCGAGTCAGAGCGGATGATTTTGGATTCCTTGCGCTGGTTGGGGCTCGATTGGGACGAGGGCCCCGATTGTGGCGGCGATCGAGGCCCCTACCGGCAGAGCGAGCGTGCCGAGATCTACCAGCGTTACGCCCAGCAGCTGATCGATGAGGGTCACGCCTTCTACTGTTTTGCCACTCCTGAGGAGCTGGATCAGATGCGTCAGGAGCAGCAGGCTCGGGGCGAGCGACCCCAGTACGACGGTCGTGGACTGCGCCTGAGCCCGGAGGAGGTGACTCGGCGCCTGGAGGCGGGGGAGCCCTATGTGATCCGTATGAAGATCCCGGAGGAGGGCAGTTTCCGCTTCCAGGATTACCTGCGCGGTGAGGTGGAGATTCCCTGGCAGCAGATCGATATGCAGGTACTGATGAAGCAGGATGGCCTGCCCACTTACTTCCTGGCCAACGTGGTGGACGATCACCTGATGGGGATCACCCACGTTTTCCGGGGTGAGGAGTGGTTACCCTCTGCCCCCAAGCTGATCAAGCTGTATGAGTACTTTGGCTGGGAGGCGCCGGTGCTGGGGCATATGCCGCTGTTGCGTAACCCCGACAAGAGCAAGCTCTCGAAACGTAAAAACCCCACCAGTATCCTCTACTACCAGCGTATGGGCTACCTGCCGGAAGCCTTGTTGAACTACCTTGCGCGTATGGGCTGGTCGATGCCGGATGAGCGTGAGAAGTTTTCCCTGGAGGAGATGATCGCCAACTTCGACATGAAGCGGGTCTCTCTGGGGGGACCGATCTTCGACCCGGAAAAACTGGATTGGCTCAATGGACAGTGGATCCGTGAAGAGCTGAGTGATGAGCAGTTCGTTGAGCACCTCAAGCGCTGGGCCTTCAATGATGACTACATTCGCCCCCTGATTCCCCATATCAAGGGTCGGGTCGAGCGCTTTTCCCAGGTTGCTCCACTGGCAGGCTTCATGTTCTCCGGCATGACCGACCTGTCTGCAACCCAGTTCGAGGCGCTGCGCCTGGAGCCTAATCAGGTGCGCAAGGTTTTGCAGTTTGTCTCCTGGTTCCTTGACGATCTGCGGCATTGGGAAAAGGACGCCATTTTCGCTGGCTTAAAGGCGTTGGCCAAAGCGATGGAGGTAAAGATGGGAGACTTTATGGCGCCCATCTTTCTCTCCATTGCCGGCACCACCTCTACTTTCTCGGTGGTTGATGCCATGCAGTTGCTGGGGCCGGATCTGAGCCGGGCGCGCGTTCGCCACGCATTGAGCCTGCTGGGAAGCGCTTCTAAAAAAGAGGCCAAAGCCTGGGAAAAGGAGTACCGCGCTCTGGAATGCTAGGTTCAGGACGCCAGTGCAGGGCGGTGGTTAAGCGGCCGCCCCTAAGTACCTTGTTTTACTTTTATAAAATTGTTTTGTCAGGGTTGACAGGGTGTCATAAGCCAGTAAAATGCGCTCCACGTTCGAGGGCAGTCACTCGCCCCCTGACGACCGAATATCGGGGCTATAGCTCAGCTGGGAGAGCGCAACACTGGCAGTGTTGAGGTCAGCGGTTCGATCCCGCTTAGCTCCACCATATTTGGCAGCAATGCCATGAAGGTTTTGTCCCCTTCGTCTAGTGGCCTAGGACACCGCCCTTTCACGGCGGTAACAGGGGTTCGAACCCCCTAGGGGACGCCACTTTCATTTGCGGGATTCCCGCCCAGCGGTAGCTGGTAAAAACTACGTTTGCGGGAATAGCTCAGTTGGTAGAGCACAACCTTGCCAAGGTTGGGTCGCCAGAGTGGGAGATGCGAGTCTCGTTTCCCGCCCAGCGGTAGCTGGTAAAAACTACGTTTGCGGGAATAGCTCAGTTGGTAGAGCACAACCTTGCCAAGGTTGGGGTCGCGAGTTCGAGTCTCGTTTCCCGCTCCAGATTTCAGCTCCGTAAGGAGTTTCGAAGGAAGAATTGTCCCCTTCGTCTAGTGGCCTAGGACACCGCCCTTTCACGGCGGTAACAGGGGTTCGAACCCCCTAGGGGACGCCACTTTCTTTTGCGGGATTCCCGCCCAGCGGTAGCTGGTAAAAAATACACCTGCGGGAATAGCTCAGTTGGTAGAGCACAACCTTGCCAAGGTTGGGGTCGCGAGTTCGAGTCTCGTTTCCCGCTCCAGATTTGGGGCTATAGCTCAGCTGGGAGAGCGCAACACTGGCAGTGTTGAGGTCAGCGGTTCGATCCCGCTTAGCTCCACCATTTTTAGTAGTATGAAGGTTTTGTCCCCTTCGTCTAGTGGCCTAGGACACCGCCCTTTCACGGCGGTAACAGGGGTTCGAACCCCCTAGGGGACGCCACTTTAAGCCCGGCTTTATGCCGGGCTTTTTATTGCCCGGCGTTTGTGAGACAGAATCACCGGTACGTATGGTTTTAGTGCTTTGGCTCCGCTAGCATGGGCAGGCTGACCCAAAGAGATCAATAATAATGAAAAAAATCTTCCTGCTGTTTTCACTGGGCATGGTTTTGCTTGCGTCGGTGCTGGTTGGGCGTACGCTGCTTACTACCGAGTCATCTGTCGAACCGCCGGAGAGGCTGTCCACGGTAACGGTCGACGGTGAAGCCGCCACCGGGCGCCTGGCTCGGGCGCTGACCTACCGGACCGTTTCGCGTCCTTACCCAGAGCCGCAAAACCCGGCCACCTTTGGGCCTTTTGTTGAGTACCTGAAAAGCGCCTATCCTACTGTCTTTTCGCGCCTCGAAGTGGAGACGGTCGGTGGCTACAGTCTCCTGATCCGCTGGCCCGGTAGCCAGCCGGGCCTCAAACCCATTCTACTGATGTCCCATATGGATGTGGTCCCTGTGATTCCGGGCACCGAGAAGCGCTGGCGTCACCCACCCTACGACGGGGTGGTTAGCGACGGCTACATCTGGGGGCGTGGAGCTCTGGATGATAAGTCCGGGGTGCTGGGTATCCTGGAGGCTGTGGAGGTTTTGCTGCATGAGGACTTTTTTCCCTCCCGTGACATCTATCTGGCCTTTGGCGAGGATGAGGAGGTCGGTGGGCAGCAGGGCGCGCTACAGATCGCTTCCCTGCTCGAGAGTCGGGGAGTAAGGCTGGAGTTTGTGCTGGATGAGGGCGGGGCCATTACGCGGGGAATTGTGCCCGGGGTCAGTGGCCCGGTAGCGCTGATCGGCCCTGCAGAAAAGGGCTACCTGAGCCTTGAGTTGAGCGCGGAGGACGCCGGTGGGCACTCGTCACAGCCGCCCCCTGTCACTGCGGCGGGACGGGTGGCGAGGGCGGTTGACCGTATTCAGTCGAACCCCTTTCCGCTCACTATGGAACATACGGCAACATTCATTGCACATCTCGGGGAAGAGGTCTCCTTTGTCCAACGTATGGTGTTTGCCAACGCCTGGCTGTTTGGCCCCTTTATCGAACAGCTGCTGCCGGATAATCCGGCCCTGATTGCCGGTATGCGGACGACGGTAGCCCCCACCATGCTGGCGGGTAGCGTCAAAGACAATGTGTTGCCGATGGAGGCGCGAGCGGTAGTGAACTTCCGTATCATCCCGGGGGAATCGGTCGCCTCGGTTACGGCGCGGGTTGAAGCCCTTGTCGATGATGAGCGGATAGGGGTTGAGCCCTACGGGTTTGTGTCAGAGCCGTCGCCGGTCGCCTCAACTGACAGCTTCGGCTACCGAATGTTGGAGCGCTCGATTCGGCAGGTGGTCGGCGATCCGGCGCTTGTCATTGCCCCCAGGCTGGTGATTGGAGCCACCGATGCGCGACACTTTGCTCGCATTGCCGACGCCAGCTTCCGCTTTTTGGGGGTTACTCTGGGGCCTGAAGAACTCAAGGGGTTTCATGGAACCAACGAGCGGGTGAGCGTTGAGGGTTATCTGGAGGCTATCAAGATCTACTACCGACTGATCCGTAATGCCGCCAGCTAGAAACTAATACCTGCTAGTTGAGTTGGGGTGGCAGTTTTTGTCATAATTTCTACCGTTTATGCTTTCTTTGGGCGGTATTAAAATCATGAATATAAATCGCGTCGACCTGAACCTGCTGGTGTACCTCGATGTGCTGCTCCGTGAGCGCAACGTCACGCGAGCCGCCAACCAGCTCGGTATCACTCAGCCCGCCATGAGCAATGGGCTAAGGCGTCTGCGTGATCTCTTTGATGACCCCTTGCTGATTCGTACCAGCGAGGGTATGACCGCCACGGAGCGGGCGCTGGAGCTGCAGCCGGTGGTTCGCAATGTCCTGGCCACCATCGACAAGGCGGTCCAGCCCCAGAAAGACTTTGAGGCACTCACCACTCAGCGCGTGTTTCGGATTATGGCGAGCGATTACGCCGAAGCGACGCTGATTCCGCGGGTCTTAACGCGCCTGAGGACGGAGGCTCCGGGTATTACGCTGGATATGCTGACCCCCAGTGATGTCAGCTTTCTAGATGTGGAGCAGGGGCGGGTCGATATGGCGATCAACCGTTTCGACCAGATGCCGCAATCCTTTCACCAGACCATGGTGTGGATGGATGGCTTCTCCTGCCTGATGAGCGTGGATAACCCGCTGGTTGATCGCTTTGACCTGGATGCCTACCTAAGTTCCCAGCATATCTGGGTCAGTAAAACCGGTATGGGTGTGGGGGTGGGGGTCAATCCCAAGGATGTGCAGCGCCTGGGTTGGGTCGACGAGGCGTTGGCCCGGCTCGACAAGAAGCGCAATATTGCGGTCTTTACCCGCCACTACCAGGTGGCGATGCTGCTCGCCCAGCAGCGCGACCTGATTGCCACCCTGCCCAGTCGGGCAGCGGCGCTGCAGCGAAACAACCCTGAGCTGGTGGTAAAAGCGCCCCCCTTCGAGATTCCTCCGATCGAGCTCAAAATGGCATGGAGCCCGCTATTGCAACACAACCCGGGGCACCAATGGTTGCGGCGCCTGATTATCGATGTTGCCAAGGAGGTTCGGGCTCCGAAGTAAGGTGGGGGGTGCACAGCAAATTGGGGTGATGACGGGTGCGAGCGCCAAGCATGCTGCTCGCGCCTTGACTGACAAGGACGTTAGTAGTGAGAAGCGCAACAGAGCAGGCTTGAACGTCCTGTATTCGGCCGTTTCTGCTCGCCCCTGACCCTGCGATATATCGTACGTCCTGTACATAAAAAAAAAAGACCGCCGAAGCGGTCTGAGCAAGAAGTGGTCCCGATTGGCGTATTCTGGGGTGCCGGAGTAGGCCTGTAATCGCCAAGCGGTTGGGGTGACCATGGAGAGCAAACCGGGTTTGCTCTCCCGCCAGGTTCGACTTAGCCGAACTGGTTCATGGTGTTGTCTTTACCGGCCGCTTTGAGGGCAGCTTCACCGGCAAAGTACTCTTTATGATCGTCGCCCATGTCGGAGCCGGCCATGTTCTGGTGCTTGACGCAAGCGATACCCTGACGGATCTCCTTGCGCTGAACACCGGCTACGTAGCCCAGCATGCCCGCTGCACCGAAGTATTCCTTGGCCAGGTTGTCGGTAGACAGGGCCGCGGTGTGGTAGGTGGGCAGGGTGATCAGGTGGTGGAAAATACCGGCTTCACGGGCCGCGTCAGCCTGGAAGGTGCGGATGCGGTTGTCGGCTTCGATCGCCAGTTCGGTCTCGTCGTACTCAACGCTCATCAGGTTGTTGCGATCGTAGGCAGAAACATCCTTGCCGGCTTCAACCATGGCATCGAACACCTGCTGGCGGAAGTTCAGTGTCCAGTTGAAAGAGGGTGAATTGTTGTACACCAGCTTGGCATTGGGGATCACTTCGCGGATGCGGTTAACCATGCCGCCGATCTGGCCCACGTGTGGCTTCTCGGTCTCGATCCACAGCAGGTCAGCACCGTTTTGCAGGGAGGTGATGCAGTCCAGTACGCAGCGATCTTCGCCGGTGCCCTTACGGAACTGGAACAGGTTGCTGGGCAGGCGCTTGGGACGCAGCAGCTTGCCTTCACGGTTCAGTACTACGTCGCCGTTCTTCATCTCGGCGGGGGTGATCTCCTCGCAGTCCAGGAAAGCGTTGTACTGGTCGCCCAGGTCGCCCGGCTCCTTGGTTACAGCGATCTGCTTGGTCAGGCCAGCACCGAGGGAGTCGGTACGCGCCACGATGACACCGTTGTCGACACCCAGCTCGAGGAAGGCGTAGCGAACTGCGCGGATCTTGGCGAGGAAGTCCTCATGGGGGACGGTTACCTTACCATCCTGGTGACCACACTGCTTCTCGTCGGAAACCTGGTTCTCCAGCTGGATGCAGCAGGCACCGGCTTCGATCATGCGCTTGGCCAGCAGGTAGGTCGCTTCAGCGTTACCGAAACCAGCGTCGATGTCAGCAATAATGGGAACAATGTGGGTCTGGTGACCATCGATCTTGGCCTGGACCTCTTTCTCTTTGGCCGCATCGCCAGCTTCGCGGGCAGCATCCAGCTCACGGAACAGACCGCCCAGTTCGCGGGCATCTGCCTGGCGCAGGAAGGTGTAGAGCTCTTCGATCAGGCCGGATACCGAGGTCTTCTCGTGCATGGACTGGTCGGGCAGGGGGCCGAAGTCAGAGCGCAGAGCCGCAACCATCCAGCCAGACAGGTAGAGGTACTTACGATCGGTGGTGCCGAAGTGCTTCTTGATGGAGATCAGCTTCTGCTGACCGATGAAACCGTGCCAGCAACCCAGTGACTGGGTGTACTTGGAGCTGTCGGCATCGTAGGCGGCCATGTCGGCACGCATGATGTTGGCGGTGTAGCGGGCGATATCCAGGCCAGTCTTGAACTTGTTCTGGGCACGCATACGGGCTACGTATTCGGGGTTAATAGCGTTCCAGGCGCTGCCCTGAGCGGTGATCAGGGTGGCTGCGGTATCGATATCTTGAGCGTATTGAGACATGGTCGATCCTTAAAGGTCAGTGTTCAACGAGCCAGCGTTGGCTGGTGTGTTGTGGGTACGGCGGCAATATTAGGGAAAGGGATTCCATAATTGAAATAAATGTCGCTTATTTCTGTTATTCAACAAAAGAATATTTGAACTCGGCTCTGTAAATGTCTAGCCGTTAACATCAGCCACACTTTCACCCTGTTCCGGGTTGAGTGATTGCCAGGGCTGGTGTAGCCCGGTCAGTACTGCAGCAAGCGGGTTTTGGGTTTAGCCTTTTATATGCCTGAGAAATATCCATAAGCTATTGATAAATAATTGATTAATGGGTTTTTTCTGATGGGTTTAACGGCGTCGTAGCGCTTGCTTGGTTGGACTCCGGGGTAGGCACAGAACTGGCACGATGGCAGAATGCACGTTTGGTGTAAAAGTGAGTCGAGACAGGCTATTTATCAGAATGTTTTCCGTTATTTTTAGTGTGAATACCGAGAATAATGTCTATAAATTAGTGAAATTTATGTCTGCTCCTTACAATCTCGCGACTCGCCGCAGTCTATGGCTGCGTTTGGCAACATTACAGAGGCTTTCAGATTATGACCAACCGAATCCAAAAAGGCGGACTGCAGATCGCCGATATCCTTTATAACCTGATCAACGATGAGATCCTGCCCGGTACAGGCGTCGAGGCGGACAGGTTCTGGAGTGAGCTCGAAGCGATCGTCAGTGATCTGGCCCCTGGGAATCGGGCGTTGTTGGCCAAGCGTGACGAGTTTCAGGCGCAGCTGGATCAGTGGCACCGGGAGCACGCCGGTCAAGCCCACGATGCTGCGGCTTATAAGGCCTTCCTGATCCGCATTGGTTACCTTCTGGAGGAGGGGGGTGATTTCCAGGTCGAGACCGCTAACGTTGACTCCGAAATTGCAACCCAGGCTGGCCCCCAGTTGGTGGTGCCGGTTAAAAATGCTCGCTTTGCCTTGAACGCGGCCAATGCGCGCTGGGGTAGCCTTTACGACGCGCTTTACGGCACCGATGCCATCTCCGAAGAGGGGGGAGCCGAGAAGGGGCGTGGATACAATCCCGTGCGCGGCGCCAAGGTAATAGCCTTTGCCCGTGACCACCTTGACCAGGCGGCCCCCCTGGCAAGCGGTGCCAGTCACAAAGGTTCTACCGTATATCGGGTTGAAGACGGAGCCTTGGTTGTCGGTCTTGCCGATGGAGGCGTTGCACGGTTAGAGCAGCCAGAGAAGTTTGTTGGTTACCGCGGGGAGGCTGCCGCTCCGACAGCCATTCTGCTCAAGAACAACGGCCTGCACATTGAAATTCAGATCGATGCCAGCACCCCGGTCGGCAAGGATGACCCTGCTGGTGTTAAAGACCTGCTGGTTGAGGCGGCCATCACCACCATCATGGATTGCGAGGATTCGGTAGCGGCCGTTGATGCGGAAGACAAAGCCGAGGTATACGGCAACTGGTTGGGGCTGATGAAGGGCACACTGTCCGATACCTTTGAAAAGGGTGGCCATATGATGACCCGCAGCCTCAATGAGGATCGCCGCTACACGGCCGCCGATGGTGGTGAGCTGGTTCTGCACGGTCGTAGCCTCCTGTTTGTTCGTAACGTGGGCCACCTGATGACCACCGATGCGGTGCTCGACAATGAGGGTAATGAGATCCCCGAGGGGATTCTTGACGGCATGGTGACCGTGCTGGCGGCGATCCACGACCTCAAGGGGCAGGGCAGCCTCAGCAATAGCCGCACCGGCTCGGTCTATATTGTTAAGCCCAAGATGCATGGTCCCGAGGAGGTCGCTTTTACCTGTGAGCTCTTCGGTCGCATCGAAGACGCCCTGGGCCTGGCTCGTAACACCATCAAAGTGGGCATTATGGATGAGGAGCGGCGCACTACCGTGAACCTTAAGGAGTGTATCCGTGTTGCCAGGGAGCGGGTGGTCTTTATCAATACCGGCTTCCTTGATCGCACCGGCGATGAGATTCACACCAGCATGCTGGCCGGAACCATGATCCCCAAGGCGGCGATGAAATCCCAGCCCTGGATCACCGCTTATGAGAACTGGAACGTCGACAATGGCCTGGCCTGTGGTCTGCAGGGCAAAGCCCAGATCGGTAAGGGGATGTGGGCGATGCCCGACGAGATGGCGGCCATGCTGGAGCAGAAGATTGGTCACCCGCTGTCGGGTGCGAATACCGCCTGGGTACCTTCACCCAATGGAGCCACGCTGCACAGCACTCATTACCATCGAGTAAATGTGGTGGCGCGCCAGAATGAGCTGGCCAGCCGTCCCCGCGCGAGCCTGGACGATATCCTGACTATCCCGTTGATGGAGGACCCCTCCAGCTTGACCGCCGAGCAGATCCAGCAGGAACTGGATAACAACGCCCAGGGTATTCTGGGTTATGTGGTGCGCTGGATCGACAGTGGTGTTGGCTGCTCCAAAGTTCCCGATATCAACAACGTGGGGCTGATGGAGGATCGCGCTACCCTGCGTATCTCCAGCCAGCACATTGCTAACTGGCTCTATCATGGGGTCTGCACCGAGGAGCAGGTGATGGAGACCATGAAGCGTATGGCGATGGTGGTGGATGGCCAGAACGCCGGCGATACCGGTTATCGCAATATGGCCCCCGCCTTCGATGGGGTGGCGTTCCGCGCAGCCTGCGATCTGGTGCTCAAGGGCACCGAGCAGCCCAACGGCTACACTGAACCGTTGTTGCACGCCTACCGCCGTGAGGCCAAGGCGCAGCAGGCCGGTTAACAGGTTGCAGTAAACGAAAAAGCCGACTGGAAACAGTCGGCTTTTTTGTTGGTCTAGCCAGTGGTGAGGTCAGGAGGCCCGGCGTGAGTTCTTGCTCACTGAGCCCAGACTCGCCTTGATGGACTCCAGGGAGTCGTATTTTCTGCCCCCTCGCAGACGCTCGGCGATGTCGCTCACCGAGTGCTCAGCGGGCTGGGTCGTTGCTGTGCCGGCTTCCAGCAGGCCCAGGGTTCTGAGGGTGCGCGGGCGCAGCTGCTGAAGATGCTCCGGGTTATCGGTCAGTGAAACGCCATAAGAGGGAATCATCTGGCTCAACTTCTGCTGCCAGCTTTCACTCTGCATCCTGCTCGAGAAGCAGCGGGTGAGCACGTTCAACATTGCCTGAACTGCAATGGAAGCGCCCGGTGAGGCGCCCAGCAGGGCGGCCAGGCTGCCATCTTCGGAGGCGACCATCTCGGTGCCAAACTCCAGCGAGCCATTGCCGTCGGAAGCACGTTTAATGACCTGAACCCGCTGTCCGGCAGTGGCCAGCTCCCAGTCCTCATCTTTGGCGTTAGGCAGGTACTGGCGCAGAGATTCCATGCGGGAGTGGTGGGACTGCAGGGCTTCCTTGATCAGGTAGCGAGTCAGGTCCATGTTATGGGCGCCGACCGACAGCAGTGGGCGAAGGTTGTCTGACCTTACTGAAGCAGGCATATCGAAGATAGAACCCTGCTTCAGGAACTTGGTGGTAAAGCCGGCAAAGGGGCCGAACAGCAGTGCCTTCTTGCCGTCAATCAAGCGGGTGTCCAGGTGGGGGACAGACATGGGGGGCGCTCCCAGGGCTGCCTTTCCGTACACCTTGGTGCTATGTGCTTCGACGACGGCGGGGTCCTTGCAGACCAGCCACTGTCCGCTCACGGGGAAACCGCCGTAGCCCCTGGACTCCTTGATGCCTGACTTTTGTAGTAGAGGCAGGGTAGCACCACCGGCTCCGAGGAAAATGAAGCGAGTGGTGAGCTGCTCATTTTCGCCAGTCACGTTGTTACGGACGCGCACCTGCCAGTGCCCATCTTGCTCCTGCTGCAGGTGAGTGACGCGGGTTCCCAGCATCAGCTCGAACCCCTCTGTCTGGTTGAGGTTGTTGATCATCGCCCGGGTCAGGGCGCCAAAATCGACATCGGAACCGATCTTCATGCGTGTTGCGGCCACCGGTTCGGCAGTGTCACGCCCCTCCATGACCAGAGGCATCCACTGTTCGATTTGCTGTGGATCTTCGCTGTACTCCATGCCCTTGAAGAGGTGGTGTGCACTCATCAGTTCGTAGCGCTTGCGCAGGAAAGCGACATTTTTCTCTCCCCACACAAAACTGCAGTGGGGGGTCGGGTTGATGAATTGGGAAGGGGTCGGCAGGTCGCCGTTTTCTACCAGGTAGCTCCAGAACTGCAGTGAGAGCTCGAAGGCTGCGTTGATACCGAGGGCCTTGCTGATCTCGACGTTACCGTCGTTATTCTGGGGGGTATAGTTCAGCTCGCAGTAGGCGGCATGGCCGGTACCAGCGTTGTTCCATCCTGCGGTACTCTCGAGGGCTACGTCGTCAAGCGCCTCAACCATAGCGATGCGCAAAGCGGGATCGAGCTGCTTGAGCAGGGTGGCGAGTGTGGTGCTCATGGTGCCTGAGCCGACCAACAGGGCGTCATAGATGTCGTGCTTCATAGACTGTACCTCTTATGTATCTCGTCAGGTTGTGGGGGATCTCCCCGCAGAATGGGTACTCTGCAAGCGCTAATCTAACTTGAATTAATCATTAGTAAAAATTAATATAAATTATATAACACATTAACAAAGGTTAATTATTGTGCGAGCCACACTTCACCAGCTGCGGGTATTTCACAAGGTCGCTTCATTGATGAGTTATACGGCGGCGGGTAACGAAATGGGGATGACGCAGCCGGCCGTCAGCATCCAGTTGAAACAGCTGGAGGACAATATCGGCTTGCCTCTGCTGGATAAGGTGGGCAAGCAGGTTTCATTGACCTCACCGGGTGAGGAGCTTTACCGCTTTTGTGAGGACCTGTTTGCGCGTTTCGACAATATTGATATGACGCTCAGCGCCATGAAGGGGGGGCTGGAGGGGGAGTTCCGCCTGGCCGCAGTGACCAGTGCCATGTACTTTACCCCCCACCTGCTGGGAGCGTTCCACAAGCTTTATCCCAAGGTAAAACTGCGACTGGATGTGGTGAACCGCGAGCAGATTATACGGCGTATCAAGGAGAACCGGGATGACATGGTGATTATGGGGCTGGTGCCGGATATGATTCCGCTCAACCGCTACCCCTTCGTGGATAATCCCATCGTATTTATCGCCCACCCCGACCACCCTCTCGCCGGGCAGCAGGCGATTCCGCTCAAAACCCTGGAGGAGCACGATGTGATCTATCGAGAGGTGGGGTCGGGTACCCGTAAAGCGGTTGAGGACTTTCTGGCGGAGAAGGGAGTGGAGGTTCAGCCCTCCATGTTGCTGGGAAGTAGTGAGACCATTAAACAGGCGGTAATGGCTGAGCTGGGCATTTCGGCAGTGTCACGACACAGCGTAACCCTTGAGCTGGCAACCGCCTGCCTGGTGGAGCTGGACGTGGCCGACTTCCCACTCTACCGCAGCTGGCACCTGGTACATCACCAGAATAAGCAACTGACACCCATTGCACAGGCCTTTATCGATTTTGTGCTGTCGCCAACACACGACATCGAAGCGCTTTGTGACCGCTTCCTGAAGACCCACTACGTCGAGCGAAGCCGGCGCGTCGGCCAGCTACCCTAGAGAAACGGTCAGATCTCATCCACCTTCAGGTAGAAACTGCCCCGACGGCTAAGGGTACCGTCGCTGCGGCGGTTGAGCTGGCGGTCGCTCTGCCGTGAATCTTCGTCCAGCTGCCCGATGGCGATCCATTCGCCCAGCCTTACCTGTACGCGAGTGGTAGCACCCTGGGTGTCGATAGGCCGGGCCCCCTGCGGAGTCTGACCGCCACCCGTCTGCAGGCGGTCGTTGCGGGTTTCGATGGTCACATCGGCCACCTTATCCCGCACTCGTACGGTGACGTAGAACCCTCGCACCACGGACTGGTATTGGGTGCTGCTGTTCCAGCCGTTCGTGCTCGTTACCGGTACCTGTTGACCTATCTGTACAAAAGCGGGTTGCCCCTCCAGAGTGCGGACGCGCTGGGTCCCCTGGTTGTTACGGGAGCGGGTGCCGTAATCGATGCTCAGCCTATCCTTCTCCGGATCACCAAGTGAAATTTCGCCATCCCCTGCGCGCAGGGAGCCATCCACCTGGAGGGACCGGCGGTTACGGGCAATCCGTTCATCCTGGGTCACACTGACCATCAGCTGACGGATGGGGGTGTCGAGCTGTTCGATAATGTTCTGCAGCTGGGTAAAGTTATCGGCGGTGGTTTTGATGATCAGGACGTTGTTGAAAGAGGTGACACTTCCGCCGGGCGGGAGCAGCTCCTTCAGGGTGGGCACCAGGTCGCTGGCCAGCTGGTGACGGGTATCCAGGGTATAGGTGTTCATCTGCGCCAGCAGGGGAAACGAGGTCAGCAGGAGCAGGAGTCCCAGCCAGTAAGCTTTAGCATTCATAATGACATCTGCCGAATATCCTGGGGGATCACGGAATGGTTCCATGGGTATTTGATCCGCTCGCGCCACTGTTTGACCCTCGGGCCATCGTTAAAGTTTCCGCACAGGCACAGCGGGTTATCGTCCACCAGCTCCAGCCAGCCACAGTCATCGGCCAGTACCAGGGCGTGGCTATCGAGCGGGTAGGCGGGGATGGTGCAGCGCAGGCTGATAAGGCTGTTGATTCGCTGTTGAAGCTGGAGCAGGGGATGGTGTTGCTTGACCATGGCGCTGATCTCACTCACCAGTATCTGCACCCGGCTGAAGGGGTTGCGGCGGGCAGCGGCGGAGATCGCGTCCAGCACCTTGGGGTGGGCAAACAGCTGCGGGTTCAGGGTCGGGGCGTAGATAAACACCTGCTCGTCCGCCTGAGCAATGAGGGCTGCAATGTGGTCGATTACCTGATCGAGTTCCTTCAGCGGTGCGATGGCACCGGTTGAGCCCAGGCTGGCGTCTGTCTGGACAGGGTCATCGGCGGGGCGGGTTGCCCGGGGCTGGTAATCCTCGGGGGAGGGCGCCTTGATGATGGGGCGAGGCCCTTCTTGGACCGCGGTAAACTCGATGGGGGCGTTTGCCGGGGCCACTGGGCGCTGCATCGCCTGGTGGGGGATACCGGCCTCAACGAAAGGCTCCCCCTGGGGCCGGTAGCCCAGCCTTTCATAGAAAGGAAGGCTGCCCTGCTGGGCATGCAAATGGGTGGCCTCAAGGTCGAGCTGCAGGGCAATGTCGTGCAGGTAGCGCATCAGCGCCTCGCCAAGGCCCTGGCCGCGTAATGGCTGGCTGACCGCCACCCGTCCGATGCGGCCGTTCGCCAGCATGCGGGCGGTGCCGGAGGGAAGTTTATCCCCCTCCAGGTAGAGGAGAAAGTGCAGGGCATCGGGATCCTGTTCGTCCGACATCAGCTCGAGGGCGATGCCTTGCTCCCTGTGGAATATCTCAGTGCGCAGAGCCATCGCCTCCTCCTTGGCCTGGTGCCAGGGAAGTTGGAGGATGTGAAAGTGGAGGCGGCTGTGCATGGTTGATCGTCTGGCCCGTTTTTTTGATAGTAACCAGAGCCCGCTGTTTTGTCAGCAGTTGGGTGGCTTGGGGAGGGGGCAAGACAAAAAGGGAAGGGCGCCGGGCGGGAGTGCCCGCCCGGCGGTCTGACTAGATGGCGCGGGCCTGGTCGGCCGCGTTGCCGATGTAGTTAGCAGGGGTCAGAGCCTTCAGCTGCTGTTTGGCGTGCTCGGGCAGCTCCAGGCTGTCGATAAACTGCTCCAGGGTCTGCTGGTTGATGGTCTGGCCACGGGTCAGCGCCTTGAGTTTTTCATAGGGCTGCTCGATGCCATAGCGGCGCATGACGGTCTGGATGGGCTCGGCGAGTACCTCCCAGGCGTTATCCAGGTCGCTATCGAGGCGTGCGGCGTTGACCTCAAGCTTGCTGATGCCTTTGAGGGTGGCATGGTAGGCGATCAGGCTGTGACCCAGGCCGACGCCGAGGTTGCGCAGTACGGTGGAGTCGGTGAGGTCCCGCTGCCAGCGGGAGATTGGCAGTTTGCTGGCCAGATGCTGCATGATGGCGTTGGCGATCCCCAGGTTGCCCTCGGAGTTCTCGAAATCGATCGGGTTGACCTTGTGGGGCATGGTGGAGGAGCCCACCTCACCGGCGATGGTCTTCTGCTTGAAGTAGCCCTGGGAGATATAGCCCCAGACATCGCGATCGAAGTCGATAAGGATGGTGTTAAAACGAGCGATGGCGTCGTAGAGCTCGGCGATATAGTCGTGGGGCTCAATCTGCGTGGTGTAGGGGTTCCACTCGAGACCGAGGCTCCCGACAAAGGTTTGGGCGTTGGCTTGCCAGTCCACCTCCGGGTAGGCTGACAGGTGAGCGTTGTAGTTGCCCACCGCCCCATTAATTTTACCCAATGGCTTGATCGCGGCGATCTGCTGCAGCTGTCGCTGCAGGCGGGCGGCGACGTTCGCCATCTCCTTGCCCAGGGTGGTCGGGGAGGCGGTCTGCCCGTGGGTGCGCGACAGCATGGGCTGCTCGGCAAAGTCGTGGGCGAGCGCCTTGATGGCGGTGATGATCTCCTCCATTACCGGCAGCATGCACTGGTCGCGCCCTTCGGACAGCATCAGGGCGTGGGAGAGGTTGTTGATGTCCTCGGAGGTGCAGGCAAAGTGCACAAATTCGGAGATGGCGTTCAGCTCCGGATTGTCGGCCAGACGCTCCTTGATGAAGTACTCCACCGCCTTGACGTCATGGTTGGTGGTGCGCTCGATCTCCTTAATCCGCTCAGCATCGGCCTCGCTGAACACCTCGGCGATACGGTTAAGTTGCTGGTTTGCCTCCGGGCTCAATGGCGGAACTTCGGCAACCTGGGGGTGGTTTGCCAGACACTGTAGCCAGCGAATCTCAACGATAACGCGAAAACGGATCAGGCCGAACTCACTGAATACCGGGCGCAGGCTTTGGGTTTTGCTGCCATAGCGACCATCAATAGGGGAGACGGCTGTAATAGGAGAGAGTTGCATGCTGATATTCCGGTTAAGTTAATTGGCGGGGCGCATAATACACAAAAGCGGGTCTGTTTTCAGGGGCGCAGAAGGTGCTCGACACAGGCCAGCATTTTTTTGCGGCCTAAAATAAGTTGCCAGCGATACCCGCCCACCTGACGCCAAAGGATGGCGGAGCGAATGCCGCCCAGCAGACAGGCGCGGATGCGCTGGGCGTTGTCGCTACTTTGCAGGTGGCGGACGTCACCGGTGACATGGATACGGGTGGAAAAGGTGCTCAAGGTATCCTGATAGAGTGCGGCGAGGGCACCGATTATGTTTTCGTGGCCGATTTCAAAGTGCAGGCGCTGCTGACTTATTTGTTCAAGTCGGTTGCTAATAACATCCATCATCTCTTTGTTTTTAGAGAGCTTTTTCTCCAGTTGGATCAGGGTTAGGACGTAACGTATCGCGTCGCCCGACATCGCCTTACGGTCTCTTTCCAGTACGTGTTTGAGGTGGGTTAGCCCCAGATAGAGTCCGTGTCGCCCCTCATAAACCGCTTCGACCGAGTCGGGGTTGGTCACCAGAATGCTGCCCAGGGTGCACTCGAAACTGTCGGTGGGAGCGTTACCACTGCGGGCGATCTTCTCCACCAGTACAGCGGATTGGAAAATGCCGGCAAGGGAGAGAACCTGGTCCTGAAAATTGTGGCTCATGGGGATATCTGCTCCTTAAAGGCCTTCATCAGTGACGCGGGTGGACTGTATGCGCTTTTCAATTACCCCTCCGCCCAGGCAGCAGTCACCGTCGTAAAAGACAACCGACTGCCCTGGAGTGACCGCGCGCTGAGGTACGTCAAACTCGACCCGGAAGCCGCCTTCGCTATCGCCCGTTAGCTGGCAAGCTTGATCGCTTTGACGATAGCGCACTTTCGCGTTGAGGCTGGCCGGAAGCTGCGGGGGCTCCCCGCTCACCCAATGGATGTGGCTGAGGAGCAGGGCATCGGAAAAAAGCAGCGGATGCTGGCTGCCTTGAGCGGCAACCAGAACGTTACGCTCAAGGTCTTTGTCGACCACGTACCAGGGGGCTTCCCCCGCCTCTTTCAGGCCACCAATGCCCAGCCCCTGCCGCTGGCCCAGGGTATGGTACATCAGGCCGCTGTGCTGCCCGATTACCTTGCCTTCCGGGGTTTCAATATTGCCGGGCTGGGCTGGAATGTACTGCTTAAGGAAATCTTTGAAGCGTCGCTCCCCGATAAAGCAGATGCCGGTGCTGTCCTTCTTGTTGTGGGTAACCAGATCGTGGGCTTCAGCAATCTCCCTGACACGTGGTTTTTCCAGCTCCCCAACCGGGAACAGGGTTTTGGCGATCTGCTCGGCTCCCACCGCATGCAGGAAATAGGACTGGTCTTTGTTGCTGTCGAGTCCCTTGATCAGCTCGTAGTGGCCATTGCGCTCGCGGCGACGGACATAGTGACCGGTGGCAATGGCGTCGGCCCCCAGCAGCAGGGCGTAATCGAGAAAGGCTTTAAACTTGATCTCCCGGTTACAGAGAATGTCGGGGTTGGGGGTGCGTCCTGCGCGGTACTCCTCGAGGAAGTGCTCGAAGACATTATCCCAGTATTCGGCGGCGAAGTTGGCTGTGTGCAGTTTGATGCCCAGCTTGTCGCACACCAGTTGCGCGTCTTTGAGGTCCTCTTTCGCCGTACAGTATTCGGTGCCGTCGTCCTCGTCCCAGTTTTTCATGAACAGGCCTTCGACCTGGTAGCCCTGTTGCTGAAGCAGCAGGGCTGAAACGGAGGAGTCGACACCGCCGGACATGCCGACGATAACCTTGGTGTGGGGGTTGCTGCTCATGGCACCTGCGTGGTTGGGAGCTATAGTAGGGCGGCTATTTTACCCGTGCTCCTGAATAAGATCCAATGGATAGCGAGTGCCCATGAGGTAGTCCTCAAGGCACCTTTTCACAAGTGGGCTGCGAAGTGCTGCGGGGTGCTGATCCAGCGCTTCAGGTGTTAGCCAGTGAACCGCCTTGATCGCCTCATCAGGGTGCAGGTCGTTTCGCTCTCGAAGTGGCCGGCCGGCAAAACAGTAACGGTGGTAGATGGTTTGGTTGTGGGGAGAGTGGTAGATGTAGATGCCAATCAGGCTCTCAACTCGCACTTCCCAACAGCTCTCCTCAAGGGTTTCCCGGGCGGCGGCCTGTACCAGTGTTTCGCCGGGTTCAAGGTGCCCGGCGGGCTGGTTCAGGACCCTTTCGTGGCCCGCGAGCTCCTCGACAAAGAGGAAGCTCCCCTGGTTCTCAACAATAGTTGCCACGGTAATATGGGGGGGCCATTTCACAGTTTTATTCCTGTATCATCATGCCATCGGTCAGGCGGGTTTTGACGCTAGGGTCCCGGTTTGAAAGAGGGGGGACAAAGGTGTTAAAACTAGCACTTCCATAACGCAATTGCCTTCGCGTTTTACTCTATCGGGACGAAATAATGAGCCAGCAGCGTTTTACTCACCTGGATGAGCAGGGGCACGCCCACATGGTGGATGTGACCGACAAAGAGGTCTCCGAGCGAGTGGCGATCGCTGAGTCCTGGGTATCCCTGAACCAGGAAACCTTTGAATTGATTGCGGCCGGCGGCATCAAGAAGGGGGATGTGCTGGCGACTGCGCGCATTGCAGGCATCATGGCGGCCAAGCGCTGCTCAGATCTGATACCACTCTGCCATCCACTGGCCCTGACCAAGGTGAAGGTAGAGTTTGAGCTACACCCCCGGAGCCATCGCATACGAATAGAGTCGCTGTGCAAGCTGGCTGGTCGCACCGGTGTTGAGATGGAAGCGCTCACGGCCGCCTCGGTGGCCGCCCTTACTATCTACGATATGTGCAAGGCGGTGGATAAAGGCATCCTGATCGAAAGCACTCGGCTGCTGGAGAAATCTGGCGGCAAGTCCGGTCACTGGCAGCGAGAGGATGGGCGGGCATGAAGATCCAGATCCAGCAGGAGGACTTCAGTATTGAGGAGGAGGTGGCCGCCCTGCGGGCTGGTCAGCCCTCGGTCGGTGCTGTTGTTACCTTCACGGGGGTAGTTCGGGATCTCAACCTGGACACAGGCGTCTCCGCTTTGGAGTTGGAGTGTTACCCCGCGATGGTGGAAAAGACGCTGTCCAACATAGTGGCTGAGGCCATGCAGCGCTGGCAGGTGATGGATGCCACCGTAATTCACCGCATCGGCCGGTTGGAGGTGGAGGCGCAAATCGTCTTTGTGGGGGTGACCAGCCTGCACCGTGGCGATGCCTTTGCGGCTTGTGAGTTCATAATGGATTTTTTGAAGACCGACGCCCCTTTCTGGAAGAAAGAGCATTCTGTCCAGGGGGCTCGATGGTTGGACGCGCGTAGCTGCGATCAGCAGGCGCGTCATCGCTGGGATTCTTCGGGGCGGGAGGAATAAAAAAAGAGGCCAAGGCCTCTTTTTGCGTCAGGTTGTTAGCGAGCTGCCTGTATCAAGTCTCGCTGTATAGGGTTTCTACCTCCTGACTTGTGTTCTCTGTGTCTGCTGTTGGTTTGCTGACTGCCGGCTCCGTGGCGGTAATGTTGATGGCGTGAAGACCTTTGGGGCCCTGCAAGATATCGAAGCTGACATCCTGACCGGCCTTGAGTGTCTTGTAGCCATCCATCTGGATGGATGAGTAGTGAGCGAAAAGATCTTCGTCGCTGCCCTCCGGCAGAATAAAACCATACCCTTTGGCATTGTTAAACCACTTTACTTTACCAATAGGCATCCTCTACATCCCTCTGCTGATTGGCTTATGAGGCCATACATCCCTATTTTGTTTGCTTTTTAAATTGTTGTTAAAGAAAGCAAACCCATCGCTCCAACATACGCGGGAACAGCTTAAAGTGTTTAACAAGTGATCGATTCTGTCAAGGCGAGGGGCTGCCAATGCCAACTCAGTCGCTGTATTATTGCCGATTGGGTTATTTTTAATTGTTTTTTGCGGGATTGCGCGCAATGGGTAAAGTTTTTGATGTTCGTCTAACATTAGGTGGAAAGGAGGGGGAGGAGCAGGATGGCAACCTGGCGTTGGCACCCGCCAAGCCAAAGTTGAAGCCGCCTCCGATGTATAAAGTGGTGCTAATGAATGACGACTATACGCCGATGGATTTTGTCGTTGAGGTGTTGGAACTCTTTTTTAACATGAACCGTGAAAAAGCCACTCAGGTGATGCTCACGGTTCATACTCAGGGTAAGGGAGTCTGTGGAATCTTTACGCGTGATATCGCGGAAACTAAAGCGGAGCAAGTGAATCAATACTCTAGGGAGTGCGAACACCCTCTGCAATGTAAGATCGAACGGGAATAACTACTCAGGAAGCCTGACAAATGCTGAATAAAGAGTTGGAAGTGACGCTCAACTTGGCGTTCAAAGACGCACGGATGAAACGCCACGAGTTTATGACCGTCGAGCATCTTCTGTTGGCCTTGCTGGACAATCAGGCGGCTCTGAGTGTGCTGAACGCCTGCGGAGCCGATATGGAGCGCCTTCGACGGGACCTGACCGAGTTTGTGGACTCCACCACTCCCCTGATACCCAGCAGCGATGAAGAGCGGGAAACGCAGCCCACCCTCGGGTTTCAGCGTGTTCTACAGCGTGCCGTCTTTCATGTGCAGAGCTCCGGCAAACGTGAAGTCACGGGAGCCAACGTTCTGGTGGCCATCTTCAGTGAGCAGGAGAGCCAGGCGGTCTATTTTTTGAAGCAGCAAAGCATCGCCCGCATCGATGTGGTCAATTATATTGCGCACGGTATATCCCGGGTGCAGGGCTCTCACAGCCATGGCGACGCAGACCAGCACGAAAGTGTTGAGGAGGAGTCTGGCCAGGAGGGAGGAGCTAACCCGCTGGAGAGCTTTGCCACCAATCTTAATGAGCTGGCACAAAAAGGGAAGATTGACCCCCTGGTCGGGCGTGACCTTGAACTTGAGCGGGTCTCTCAAATCCTGATCCGCCGGCGCAAGAATAACCCCCTGCTGGTGGGGGAGGCGGGTGTCGGCAAGACCGCAGTGGCGGAGGGGTTGGCTAAACGCATTGTCGACGGGGAGGTCCCCGAGATCCTGTCGGAGGCCACAGTCTACTCCCTGGACCTGGGAGCCTTGCTGGCGGGGACCAAATACCGGGGTGACTTTGAGAAGCGCTTCAAGCAGCTCTTGGGTGAACTGAGCAAGCGCGAGCACGCTATCCTCTTTATTGACGAGATCCATACCATTATCGGTGCGGGAGCTGCCTCCGGCGGGGTCATGGATGCCTCCAACCTGCTTAAGCCATTACTGACCTCGGGCACGATCCGTTGTATAGGGTCCACCACCTTCCAGGAGTTCCGTGGCATCTTTGAAAAGGACCGGGCGCTGGCGCGGCGGTTCCAGAAGGTGGATGTCAACGAACCTTCGGTGGCCGACACCTTTGAGATCCTGAAAGGGCTGAAAAGCCGCTTTGAGCAGCACCACCAGATCAAGTACAAAAATGCGGCCTTAAAAGCCGCCGCTGAACTGGCGGACCGCTATATCAACGATCGTCACATGCCCGACAAGGCGATTGATGTGATTGATGAGGCGGGGGCCTATCAGCGCCTGCAGCCTGAAGCGCGCCGTCGTAAGTCAATCGGTGTTGCAGAGGTGGAAGCTATCGTGGCCAAGATCGCCCGTATTCCGCCAAAAAGTGTCTCCTCCTCCGACAAGGAGATTCTCGAAACCCTTGAACGTAATCTCAAGCTGGTGGTGTTCGGGCAGGACGAGGCGATTCGCTCCCTGGCTACCGCGATCAAGCTGTCGAGGGCGGGCCTCAAGTCTCCCGAGAAGCCGGTGGGCTCTTTCCTTTTCTCAGGCCCCACCGGTGTCGGTAAGACGGAGGTCAGTCGTCAGCTGTCAGAGGGGTTAGGCATAGAGTTGGTTCGCTTTGACATGTCGGAGTATATGGAGCGTCATACCGTGTCACGGTTGATTGGTGCGCCTCCCGGTTATGTCGGCTTTGACCAGGGCGGTCTCCTGACCGAGGCGATCAATAAGAATCCCCATTGTGTGCTGCTGCTGGATGAGATCGAGAAGGCGCACCCTGAAGTCTTCAATCTGCTGCTGCAGGTAATGGATCACGGCACTTTGACCGATAACAACGGTCGTAAGGCGGACTTCCGCAACGTGATTATCATTATGACCACCAATGCCGGGGCTGAAACCATTGCCCGTACCTCGATCGGCTTTACCGAGCAGGATCACAGTACCGACGGTATGGAGGCGATCAAGAAACTGTTCACACCGGAGTTCCGTAACCGCCTTGACGGGATTATCCAGTTCGGTACGCTCTCTACTGAAAGCATCAAACGCGTGGTGGACAAGTTCCTCACCGAACTGCAGGCGCAGCTGGATGACAAGAAAGTTCAGTTGGAGGTCGATGATGAGGCGCGTGAATGGCTTGCGGTACGCGGGTACGACAAGCTGATGGGCGCCAGGCCCATGGCTCGTCTGATTCAGGACAGCATCAAGCGCCCCTTGGCGGAGGAGATACTCTTCGGGGATTTATCGATCGCCGGCGGTACGGCTTTTGTGACGATCAGGGATGGAGAGTTGGCGATCAACGCCGAAGCCGCTGCCTAGCAGCGGCTTTCTCTCGACTTAACGGGCGCGGTAGGTAATGCGGCCCTTGGAGAGGTCGTAAGGGGTGAGTTCTACACGCACCTTATCGCCGGTCAGGATGCGGATGTAGTTTTTTCGCATCTTGCCTGAAATGTGAGCCGTTACAACGTGGCCGTTATCCAGCTCGACGCGAAACATGGTGTTGGGAAGGGTATCAATAACGGTCCCTTCCATTTCAATCGAATCTTCTTTTGCCATTCGGCATCTTCCTCAAACTGTTATTTCAGAACTGAGCTTTTGAACAGTCCGCATTAAAATCAGGCGCGTATGATGCCTGAATTGTCACCTGAAATCAAAGGATTGCAGAGAGGACTCTGGATTGCTTATCTCAGCTCCATCCACTGGTTGTCAATCAGCAGCTCAAGGGGGCGATATTTGCTCTTGTAACTCATTTTTTTGCACTGCTTTATCCAGTACCCCAGATAGAGGTAGGGCAGGTTAAGCTGACGACAAAATTCCAGCTGTTTGAGGATGCAGTAGCTGCCGAGGCTGTCTTTGGTCCGGTCCGGGCAAAAAAAGGTATAGATGGCCGAGAGTCCATCCTCCAGCCGGTCCGTCACTGATACCGCCACCAGGTCGTCCCCGTCATGGAACTCGTAGAGATGGCAAAACTCCCAACTGCTGGTCAGGAAGGATTCGTATTGGGATGGGGTGGGGGGGGCCATGTCGCCATCACCGTGGCGACTATTGATGTAACGCTCATAGAGTTGGAAGTGTTCCTCCTCGTAGCGTGCCGGTTTCTGGATGCAGGTGAGGTGGCGATTGCGGTTAAGAATCCTTCTCTGGCTTGAGCTGGGCACGGCGCGACTGGCCGGGATCCGGATGGGGATGCAGGCGTTGCATTCCCCGCAATGGGGACGGTAGAGGTGTTTGCCACTGCGACGAAAACCGAAGTTTGAGAGTTGGCTATAGAGTGCGTTATCCAGCTCGACCTCAGGGTCGAGAAACAGAGTGGTGGCCTGCTGTGCATCGAGGTAGCTGCAGTTGTGGGGCGGGGTGGTGTAAAAGCGCAGCTCTTTCAGGTTAGACATGCCGCTATCCGTCGTAATTCCAGTCAAGTTTCCATGGCAAAGGCCGACTTAATTCTGCGCCAGCGGGTGGGAGTTTGGCAAATTTATCGAGCAGGTCACAGAACGAATGCCGATCCATGGTGGTTGATCCCAGTGAGCGCAGGTGGGGGCTTTCCACCTGGCAGTCGATGAGCTGGTAACCCTGCTTCTGTAGCTGTCCGCACAGGTGTACCAGTGCAATTTTGGAGGCGTTGGGCGCGCGGCTGAACATGGACTCGCCAAAAAACACCCTGTCGATAGCGACCCCATACAGTCCCCCGACCAGTTCCCCCTGTTGCCAGCACTCAACCGAGTGCGCATAACCCTGGCGGTGAAGCTCGGAGTACGCGTCCTGCATCTGCGAGTTAATCCAGGTTTGATCGGTGTAGTTGCGAGGGCCGGCGCACTCTTGCATGACGGTGGGGAAGGCGCGATCCATCGACAGTTGGTAGGGGTGTCGCCTTAAGGTTTTGTGCAGGGATCTCGAGATGTGGAGGTCACCGGGAAAGAGAACGCAGCGCGGGGCGGGAGACCACCAAAGAATGGGTTCACCTTCGCTAAACCAGGGGAATATGCCCTGGCTGTAGGCGTTGAGTAAGGTTGTGGGTGAGAGGTTTCCCCCCGCCGCAAGCAAGCCGTTGGGATCGTCCAGGGCTTGCTGAGGTGGGGGAAACTGGACCAGGTTTTCATCGAGCCATGGCAGGCGAGGCATCGTATGGGGGGTTACTCTTCGTCCAGGAAACGCTCAGCGTCCAGTGCGGCCATGCAGCCTGTGCCGGCTGAGGTGATCGCCTGCCGATAGATGTGATCCGCTACGTCGCCGGCTGCGAAAATCCCGGGGATGTTGGTCTGGGTGGCGTTGCCCTCGGTTCCGCTGATGACCTTAAGGAAACCGTCTTTCATCTCCAGCTGGCCAGCAAAAAGGTCGGTGTTGGGTTTGTGGCCGATGGCAATAAAAATGCCGGCAACATCCAGGTCTTTGGTTTCGCCGCTCTCGGTGTGCTTGATGCGAGCACCAGTGACGCCACTGGCATCACCCAGAACCTCCTCCAGCGTGTGGTTCCACTGAAGGCGAACGTTGCCGTTCTCGGCCTTTTCGAACAGCTTGTCCTGCAGGATTTTCTCGCAGCGCAATTTGTCGCGGCGATGGATCAGGGTCACCTCGGAGGCTATGTTGGCGAGGTAGAGAGCCTCCTCAACTGCGGTATTGCCGCCACCGACCACGGCGACTTTCTGGTTTTTGTAAAAGAAACCATCGCAGGTGGCGCAGGCGCTAACCCCTTTGCCCATAAACGCCTCTTCGGAGGGCAGCCCAAGGTAGAGGGCGGTGGCGCCGGTGGCGATAATCAGGGCGTCGCAGCTGTACTCGCCGCTGTCACCCTTAAGCTTAAAGGGGCGCTCGCTGAGGTCCGCCTGGTTAATGTGGTCGTAGACTATCTCGGTGTCAAAGCGTTCGGCGTGTTCGCGCATACGCTCCATCAGCTCTGGCCCCTGAAGACCTTCGGCGCCGGAGGGCCAGTTATCGATCTCGGTGGTGGTGGTGAGCTGCCCGCCGGGTTGAATGCCTGTAATCAGTACCGGGTTCAGGTTGGCGCGTGCGGCATAGACGGCGGCCGTGTAGCCGGCCGGGCCGGCGCCGAGGATGATCAGACGGGCGTGTTTGGTGTCGCTCATGGGGGTATCCTGTATTGAAAACGGGGCAGATTTAGGCTGCGGGGGCCAGTAATAATACGGAAGCTCTAGGAGGGGTTCAATCGCTTCTCGGGGGGTTGCTGTGTTCTCTGAAAAAGTTGTTTAAATACCGTTGGTTATGGTCGATGCTCTGGCAAATGAGTACAATGGGCGAGAGGTCGTGGGCTCTGTTGGCGGCCGTATGTGCATGAGAATGTTTTAGGGATGTGGATTTGAAAGACTCTAAGGCGGCAAAGCCCGCATCAACCACCACGCTGGGACAGCAGCTCCATCTCCGCCTGCGGGAGGGGGGACTGATTCTCCTGTTAGCGCTGTGCGTCTATATGCTGATGGCGCTGACCACCTACCATGGAACCGATCCCGGTTGGTCGAGTGCGGTTAGTCATGGCTCGATTCAAAATGCGGCCGGCCGCAGTGGCGCCTGGTTTTCAGACCTGTTGCTATCGCTGTTTGGCTGCTTCGCCTACCTCTTTCCGTTGATGCTGGGTGGGGTATCCTGGCAGCTGTTTCGGGGGCGCCACCACCCCTTTCGCTGGAAAGCCTCGCTACTGGCGTTGAGGACGATCGGACTGCTGGTCACCCTGGTGTCCGGGGCAGCCATAGCGACACTGCATATTTCGCCCGCTGAGACCCTCTTTCCCGAAGGCCCTGGTGGCATATTGGGTGATGTGGTCGCTAATGGGTCGCTGGATAGTTTGGGACGACCTGGGCTCACCCTGGTCCTGGTCAGCAGTTTTTTGGTTGGGGTAACCGTTTTTACCGACCTCTCATGGTTCCGGCTGATGGATCGCACGGGTCGCCTGACGCTGAGCCTGCTCGATGCCTTGTCCGGCAGGCTTCGGCGCTGGAAGAAGTCCGTTGTTGAGCGTCGCGAAAGCCGCCAGATACAGAAAGTTAAACAAGAACGGAAAGTGATTATCGCTCAGGAGGTTAAGCGGCAGAAGGAGCGTGAACCGGTCAAGATCGCGGCGCCGGTGAAGAAGCAGGAAATCAGCAAACGGGTGGTGAAAGAGCGTCAGGTTAGCTTGTTTGACGAGCCGGTGGTCGGAGATCTACCCCCCCTGGCGCTACTGGATCAGGCAAAAGGGGCGGTACACGGTTATTCGGCCGAGTCGCTGGAGGGGATGTCCAAACTCCTTGAACTCAAATTGAAGGATTTCGGTGTGGTGGCCGAAGTGGTGGCTGTGCACCCTGGCCCTGTCATTACCCGCTTCGAGATACAGCCCGCCGCCGGGGTCAAGGTCAGCAAGATCAGTAATTTGGCTAAAGACCTGGTGCGCTCCCTGGCAGTGATCAGTGTCCGCGTGGTGGAGGTGATACCGGGCAAGGCGGTGGTGGGGATCGAGATTCCTAACGAGGATAGAAATACGGTGTATTTCTCCGAGGTTGTGGGGTCGACCGTTTACGATGAGGCTGCATCACCCCTGAGCCTTGCCCTGGGGCACGACATCGGTGGCGTCCCCGTGGTGGTGAACCTGGCCAAGATGCCTCACCTGCTGGTTGCCGGTACCACTGGCTCCGGTAAGTCGGTAGGGGTTAACGCCATGCTGTTGAGTATGTTGCTCAAGGCGACGCCGGAGGAGGTGCGCCTGATCATGGTGGACCCCAAGATGCTCGAGTTGTCGATCTACGATGGCATTCCCCACCTGTTGACCCCTGTAGTAACCGATATGAAGGACGCCGCCAACGCCCTGCGCTGGTGCGTGGCCGAGATGGAGCGTCGGTATAAGCTGATGGCGGCCATGGGGGTACGTAACATTGCCGGTTATAACCGCAAGGTCAAGGACGCCGAGAAAGCCGGAGAGCCGTTGCTGGACCCGCTTTACGACCCCCTTGGCGAGAGTGATGTCGCCCCGACCCTGGAGACTCTCCCCTTTATCGTGGTGGTGATTGACGAGTTTGCCGATATGATCATGATTGTCGGTAAAAAGGTGGAGGAGTTGATCGCGCGTATTGCACAGAAGGCTCGCGCCGCCGGCATCCACCTGATATTGGCGACCCAACGCCCCTCGGTCGATGTGATTACCGGGTTGATCAAGGCGAACGTCCCTACCCGGATCGCGTTCCAGGTTTCCTCCAGGATCGACTCTCGAACAATTTTGGATCAGGGCGGGGCGGAGCAGCTGCTTGGCCACGGGGATATGCTCTATTTGCCCCCGGGAACGGGGGTTCCGATCCGTGTGCATGGCGCTTTTGTCTCCGATGAGGAGGTCCACAGGGTCGTTGACGACTGGAAGAAGCGTGGCGAGCCGGACTTTGTCGAGGAGATCCTCAACGGCTTCTCCGGCGATGGCGATCCCAGCCTGGGAGGAGGTGGCGATGAGGGGGAGGAGAGTGACGCCCTCTATGACCAGGCGGTGGCCTTTGTCACCGAAACCCGGCGGGCCTCCATCTCCTCTGTGCAGCGTAAATTTAAAATTGGCTACAACCGGGCGGCCCGCCTGATCGAAAGTATGGAGATGGCCGGGGTAGTCAGCTCTATGGGCAGTAATGGTGGTCGAGATGTTTTGGCTCCGCCACCACCACGGGATTAACCAGGGGATACCACTGTGATGCGCTTTTTGATGATCGTGCTGGCGATGTTGTTTTCGGGGGTCTTGCACGCCAGTGAGGTGGGTGAGCTGACCCGTATACTCGCAAAGGCACAAAGCATTCACGCTCAGTTTCAGCAGCTGACCATGGATGCCAGCGGTGCCCGGGTTCAGGAGTCCAATGGCCAGTTAGTGGTTGAGCGACCGGATCGTTTTCGCTGGCAGGTGGCGGCCCCCTTTCCACAGTTGGTTATCTCCGATGGCCAGCGGGTCTCCATTTACGACCCGGACCTTGAACAGTTGACGGTGCAGTCTCTGGATCCGAGGGCCGGGACCACGCCGGCCCTGATTCTTAGCGGTGACCGGGCTGCGATTGAGCGTGACTTCGAGGTCAAGGCGGCGCAGCAGCAGGGGGAGGTTCAGCGCTTCAGCCTGGTGCCACGCACCCCGGACTCTCTGTTTGAGAGCCTTGAACTGGAGTTCGTTAATGAGCGGATTAGTGCCATGAAACTGGTGGATTCCCTCGGTTCGAGTACCCGTATCGACTTCTCCTCCGTGGAGATCAATCTTCCCGTTCCTGCTGAGCTGTTTGAAATGCAGGTTCCTGAAGGAACTGACATCATCGAAGACCTGCGCTGATGAATGAAGAGGGACTGTTTTCCGAGCAGGGCTATCGGCCGCTGGCGGATCGGATGCGCCCGCGCAGTCTTGATGACTACCTCGGGCAGGATCACCTGCTGGCGCAAGGGCGCCCCTTGCGAAAGGTGCTGGAGCGGGGTGCGATTCACTCGATGGTGTTGTGGGGCCCTCCTGGTGTGGGTAAAACCACCCTTGCACGGCTGATCTCCTCCTATGTGGATGCTCGCTTCGAGGTGGTATCGGCCGTGCTTTCCGGCGTCAAGGAGATACGCGCAGTGGTGGAGCGCGCCCAACAGTTCCGTGGTCAGCGCAAAACCATTCTCTTCGTCGACGAGGTGCACCGTTTTAACAAGGCCCAGCAGGATGCCTTTCTACCCTATGTGGAGGATGGCACGCTTGTTTTTATCGGTGCGACCACCGAAAACCCCTCCTTTGAACTGAACAATGCGCTGCTTTCAAGGGCGCGGGTCTACTTGTTGAAACCCTTGTCGCAGGAGAGTTTGGGGGCCGTCGCCCTGGCGGCCCTGGTCGACAGGGAACGAGGGCTGGGTGAACGGGGTTTGAAGCTGACCGATGATGGCGTTCTGGAGCTGCTGTGCCGGGCTTCCGATGGTGATGCCCGGCGTCTTCTCAACCTGCTGGAGATCGCCTCCGACCTGGTCGATGATAATGCCGAGATCACCAGGGAGGCGGTTGTCGAGGTGCTGGGAGAATCAACCCGCCGTTTTGATAAGGGGGGTGACCAGTTTTACGACCAGATATCAGCCTTCCACAAGTCGGTGCGGGGGTCCTCTCCCGATGGCGCCCTCTACTGGTTTGCGCGGATGCTTGATGGGGGCTGCGATCCGCTGTATGTGGCGCGCAGGTTGCTGGCCATCGCCTCCGAAGATATCGGTAATGCAGACCCCAGGGCGATGCAGGTGGCCCTCAACGCCTGGGACGCTTTTGAACGACTGGGACCTGCCGAGGGCAACCGGGCCATTGCCCAGGCGGCGGTTTATTGCGCCTGTGCTCCCAAGAGTAATGCCCTTTATACCGCCTTTAAGGCTGCCTGTTCGCAGGTCAGTAGCGGTCTCAGTGAGGAGGTTCCGCACCATCTTCGCAACGCACCCACTGCGTTGATGAAGGGGCTGGGTTACGGTGCAGAGTACCGTTACGCGCACGATGAGGAGCATGCCTATGCCGCGGGCGAGCGTTACCTGCCGCGATCCCTGTCTGGCCAGCGCTTTTACGAACCGACGGAGCGAGGGCTGGAGCGTAAAATCAGCGAGAAGTTACAGTTTTTGCGGGAGCTGGATGAGCGCAGTGATCGCAAGCGGGGGGAGGAGTAAAATGTGGCAGCAATTGTTGTTTGTCGGGGCGGGGGGCGCTGCAGGCGCCTGCGCTCGTTTTCTGGTGTATCACCTCTACGGGATGACCGGCTCCCGGCTGTTTCCCATGCCCACCCTGATCGTCAACGTGGTCGGCTCCTTTTTGATCGGAATCGCTTATTTTACGCTGGTAGAAAGGCTACAATTGCCTCCCATGTGGAAGAACGGCCTGATCGGAGGCTTTCTGGGCGCATTTACAACATTTTCCACCTTCTCGCTGGATGCTTTGCGGATGATCCAGAACGGTGAGGTGGGTATTGCAATGGGATATATGATTGCCAGCGTAGTGTTTTGCCTGATGGCCACACTGGCTGGCTTTTTGGTTGTTGAAAAATTAATTGGCTAAACGTTTGTAAGGTAACCAATGCTAGACGCAAAGCTTGTGCGAGGCAGCACAGATGAGATCGCTGAAAAACTGCTGGTGAAGCAGTTTAAACTCGATGTAACCCGGATCCAGGCGCTGGAAGGGCGCCGCAAAGAGATTCAGGTCAAGACCCAGCAGCTGCAGAATGAGCGCAAGGTTGGCTCCAAACGGTTTGGCCAGCTGAAGGCGGCGGGTGAGGACATTGCCCCCCTGAAAGCGGAGATGGATCGCCTCGGAGAGGAGCTGAAGGTTTCCGAAGAACTGCTGGGGCAGGTTCAGAATGAACTCAACGAGATCCTGATGCAGGTTCCCAACGTCCCCGATGGGTCGGTGCCTGCGGGCGAGAGTGAAGATGATAACGTTGAGGTGCGCCGCTGGGGAACCCCGGTGGAGTTTGGCTTTGAGCCCCGTGACCACGTGACCCTGGGCGAACTCAACGGCGAGCTTGATTTCGAAACCGGTGCCAAGCTGGCCGGCGCACGCTTTTCGGTGATGAAGGGCAAGATTGCTCGCCTCCACCGAGCCATCACCCAGTTTATGATTGATACCCATGTTAACGAGCATGGCTACGAAGAGATCTACGTTCCCTACCTGGTTAATGCCGACTCCCTGCGGGGTACGGGGCAGCTGCCCAAGTTTGAAAAGGACCTGTTCAAGATCGAGCGGGAGGATCAAAGCGATCTCTACCTGATTCCAACGGCGGAGGTGCCGGTGACCAACGTGGTGCGTGACAGCATCGTTGAGGATGCCGAGATGCCCCTGAGTTATGTCTGTCACTCTCCCTGCTTTCGCAGTGAAGCGGGCAGCTATGGCCGCGATGTTCGTGGGATGATCCGCCAGCACCAGTTCGACAAGGTGGAGATGGTTCATGTGGTGCGGCCGGATGAGTCCTGGGAGACGCTGGAGAAATTGACGGCTCACGCTGAAGCAATTTTGCAGAAGCTCGAGCTTCCCTATCGGGTGGTCACCCTCTGTGGAGGGGATCTGGGCTTTTCTGCCGCCAAAACCTATGATATCGAGGTGTGGCTTCCTGGCCAGCAGAAGTATCGTGAAATCTCCTCCTGCAGCAATATGACCGACTTTCAGGCACGCCGTATGATGGCGCGCTGGCGCAACCCCGAGAGCGGGAAACCGGAGCTGGTGCATACCCTCAATGGCTCCGGGCTGGCTGTGGGAAGGACCATGGTTGCCATTATGGAAAACTACCAGGATGAGCGGGGCCGGATCCGTGTGCCTGAAGTGCTGGTTCCCTATATGGGCGGTATTACTGAAATCTGAAATTCCGGGGCTTAGGCCCCGGTTTTCTTTTTACCGCGCTCTTCCTGTCGCCATTGCGCCCACGGATTTTTATGGAATTTTTGCCGCTTTATTTTGATCTGAAGAATAAGGACTGCCTGGTGGTTGGCGGTGGTGAGGTTGCCTTTCGCAAGGCCTCTTTGCTGCTCAAGGCCGGGGCCAGGATTTTTATCGTTGCACCCGAGATCGGTGCGGGTGTTACTGGCCTGGAGGATAATCCCTGCGTCAGCATTGAACGCGCCGCCTATAGTCCTGATCACCTGGAGGGCAAGGTGTTGGTGATTGCCGCCACTAACGACCACAGCGTGAACCTTTCCGTATCGGAGCATGCCAAGGCTCGAAACATGCCGGTTAATGTGGTGGACAACCCCCCTTTGTGCAGTTTTATTTTGCCGGCGATCATCGATCGCTCTCCCATTGTGGTCGCGGTCTCCAGTGGAGGTAAATCCCCGGTACTGGCGCGCTTGCTGCGGTCTCGTCTCGAGTCGACCATTCCGGCGGCCTACGGTCGCCTGGCGGAGTTGGTGGGGGGCTTTCGCGAGGCCGTTAAACAACGCTTTTCCAGTATTAACCAGCGTCGTAATTTTTGGGAGTCGGTGCTGCAGGGACGGGTGGCTGAGTTGGTGTTTGCCGGCAAGGAGGTTGAAGCGGCTCGCCAGCTCCAGGCGCTGATCGAATCCAGCCCCAAAGAGGCGCCCGCCGTTGGAGAGGTGTATCTGGTGGGGGGTGGCCCTGGCGATCCTGACCTGCTGACGTTCCGGGCGTTACGTTTGATGCAACAGGCTGATGTAGTGCTCTATGACCGCCTGGTTTCTGAGGCCGTGCTCGATATGACCCGGCGTGATGCCGAGCGCATCAATGTGGGCAAGGCCCGCTCGCTTCACACCCTGCCGCAGGAGGAGATCAACGATCTCTTGGTGCGGCTGGCCCGTGAGGGGCATCGCGTGTTGCGTTTGAAAGGGGGCGACCCCTTTGTCTTTGGTCGCGGTGGGGAGGAGATCGACAAGCTGGCAGAGAATGGAATCCCCTTTCAGGTGGTGCCGGGGATTACTGCTGCCACAGGGTGCTCCTGTTACGCGGGTATCCCCTTGACCCACCGGGACTATGCGCAGTCGGTCCGATTTATTACCGGTCATCTGAAGGATGGCAGTTGTAAGCTGCCCTGGGCAGAGCTGGTTCAGAGCGGGCAGACGGTGGTCTTTTATATGGGGCTCATCGGGCTGCCCATTATCTGTGAGCAGCTGGTCGCCCATGGTCGTAGCGCCGACACACCGGTCGCCTTGATTCAGCAAGGCACCACGCGTAACCAGCGGGTTTATACCGGAACCCTGAAGACGATTGTTGGTATCATCGCCGCCGAGGAGGTCAAGGCGCCAACCCTGATTATCGTGGGCGAAGTGGTGTCGTTGCGTGAGAAGCTGGGCTGGAGGGATGACTCTCGCACCCTGAGCGCCGCTGCCCCCTAAAGGCGGTTTTTGTCCCGCTGGCGCCATAGCTGCGAGGCCAGATCCAGCGCCTCCTGCTGGGTGTTTGCCTTGCCCATCTGCTTGAGCACAATGGCCGCGGTACTGGTGGCCGCGCGCTCTCCGTACTCATCGCTCTGGGTGCCGCGCCAGAGGCCGATCAGGCCATCCAGCTCCAGACTGGCCGGCTTCAGGTGGCGCCGCTCAAACAGCGGGGGCCACTCTTCCTCAACCAGCTCATCGCCCAGCACCGCTCTAACCTGCAGGGGGTTGTCGGGGTTGCGCTCAATCTCACCACCATCGCCTTTGATCACTGAAACGTTGGTGTAGCCCAGCAACTTGCCCGCTAACTGATGGACCGGCTGGTAGGCGGGATGGAAGATGCTTTGGATCACATGGGGGGCGTTGAGTGGGTTCATCAGCCTTACCAGTGAGTGCACCGGCGAGCGCACACCGAGGGTGTTCCTGAGGTCGATGACCTGCTGCAGTTCGGGGCACAGGGTTTCCAGCGGCATATAGGCGAAGCCCCCCTGTTCAATGGCGTTACTGACCTGCTCCCAGTTGTTGCACACCGGCAGCCCCAAAGCTTGCAGTACGTTGCGGGTGTAGATACGTCCGGATGTGTGTCCCTCGGTGCCATGCATGAAGATGCGGATGCCATAGCTGTTGAGTAGCAAAATGCTCAGCACAAACCAGGGCAGGTTGCGGCGCTTGCCGGCGTAGGAGGACCAGTCGAGATCCACCGACATCGGCTGCTCGGGGAGTCTGATATGGCTGCGTACCGCGCGGGCAAAGCCGGCCAGCTCCTCCGGGGTTTCGCTTTTAACCCTCAGCAGCAGCAGGAAAGCCCCTAGCTGGACAGGCTCCAACTCGCCCCGGAGCACCATCCCCATGGCTGCAAATGCCTCCTCTTCGGTAAAGGAGCGAGAGCCTTTCGGGCCTTTACCCAGAATGCGTACGTACTGGGCAAAGGGGTGTTCGGTCAACTGGGGGGTAAGGATCTGGGTCATGGGTTAGAGGCAATTGGTGGGTTTGGGCAGGCCAGCGATGCGGGAGGCCAGTTTAGCCGGGCTGCCGGGAAACAGTTGCATCAGGTAGATGCTGTTACCTTTCTCCTGACCCAGGGTTTTGGCGATGTGTTTGACCAGCGGCCGCATGGCGGGTGACAGCTGGAACTCGTCGTAGAAGGACCTGAGGCTGGAGAGTACCTCCCAGTGGGAGGGCCCCAGTGTGATATTGTCCAGCTTGGCGAGCTCGTCAGCAACCGAGGGAGTCCAATCCTG
This sequence comes from Aestuariirhabdus litorea, assembly GCF_003864255.1. NCBI lineage: Bacteria > Pseudomonadati > Pseudomonadota > Gammaproteobacteria > Oceanospirillales > Aestuariirhabdaceae > Aestuariirhabdus > Aestuariirhabdus litorea. The sequence continues at coordinate 1,439,321 of NZ_QWEZ01000001.1, read as the reverse complement.
GAGGTGTATCAGGTAGCCCTCGTTGTCGACCTCAATAGCCCGTCCTTCGACCTCGATAAAGCGCATATTAGCCCCAGCTCAATGATTTGCTGTGTTGCTCAGTCAGGGTGACAAACCCGGGGTAGTCGACGCGCTGGAATGGGTCGGCGACCAGCCTCTCCAGCCCCCTGGCTTCGAGGTCTTCCGTGAGTGCATAGAGGGAGACCGCCTCGCTGTGCTGAAGCAGAAGTTCGTAGCCGGGACTGTTGGGAATGCAGTTGTAAACGGCGTCTTCGATCAACAGCAGTGCAGCTCCGGGCTGTGTGAGCGCCAGGCAGCGCTTCAGTGCATCGGAGGAGGTGAGCGATTTGTTAATGATATGCAGCATGGCAGGGTCAGAATCCCAGAACAATGTCGGTATCGTTAAGGTGTTGCGCCAGGGCTTCGCTGGAAAGCAGTTCGACCTCAATGCAGAGCTGCTCGCGGGTGATGCCTCGGGACTCCAGGGCATCCCTGGAGGCCAGCAGCCGCTCTATACCATAAAGCTCCAGGGCGGGTAGGGGGGCGGAGAAGGTTTTCTGGCCCAGGGCCGCCGGGTTTTGCTGCCCCAGCAACTGGTAGACGCCATCGCCGTCGAACAGGATAGAAACCTGCAGGTCGAATGCAGCACCGATCAGGGCTGCATCCAGCGCCTCTTTCGCGGCCAGGCCGCCATAGGGTGCCTTGCTGGTGAGAATGCAGAGTGACCTGGCCATGGCTTAAGCCCCAAAGCTGACCAGGCGGTCGCAGTGGACCGCCCCGTCGATCAGTTGCCCCAGGCCCGACAGTTCGGTTGCTGCTGAGAGGTTGGCTGCAGGCTTCTCGTAGCGCTGCTGCTCTTCACTGTTGAGCAGCCCGCGCCTCAAGGCTGCGGCCACACAAACGACGGCATCGAGCTGGTTGGACTCAATAAACCCCTGCCATTCGGCGGGAAGGTTGCTCTCATCCTGAGGGGGGACAGCCAGCGTAGAGGCCGTGTGTACTCCATCCTGGTAAAAGAAGAGGCGCTGGATGCTGTGCCCTCTTTTCAGTAGGGCGCGACAAAAGTGAAGTGCGCTCTGGCAGGCCTGGCTGGTATAGGGGGCACCATAGATGGCAATGCAGTAGTTCATCCATCACTCCGGAGCAAAGAAAGGGCGATTGTAGCAGATACTAAAAGGCCCCGATAAGATCGGGGCCTTAAAGGCGCACTAGCCAGACTCAGTCGTCGCCGCTGAAGGCGCCCACCAGGTGTAGCAGGTGGATAAAGAGGTTGTAGATGTTCAGGTAGAGGGCAACAGTGGCCATGACATAGTTGGTCTCTCCGCCATGAATGATGTTGCTGGTATCGTAAAGGATAAAGCCGGAAAACAGCAGTACAGCCATGACCGAAATCGCCAGTTGCATGCCGCTGATCTCAAAAAAGATCCCGACCAGCATCGCAGCGATCAGCACCAGCAGCCCCACAAAGAGGAAACCGCGCATGAAGCTGAAGTCTTTGCGAGTGGTCAGCGCATAACCGGAAAGGGCAAAGAAAATCAGGCCGGTCATGCCCAGCGCCGTGGTTACTACGCTACCACCGTTAGGGAGGGTGAGGTAGTAGGAGATGATCGGGCCCAGCTGATAGCCCATGTAGCCAGTAAAGAGAAACACCAATGGCAGGGCCCATACACTGTTGCGCGCCTTACTGACCGCAAACAAAAGGCCGATCATGATCGCAAGGGATAGCAGCCAGTGAACGGCGGGAGCGGCTGTCAGAACGGCGATGCCGCTGGTCAGTGCGCTGAAAACCAGGGTCATCGACAGCAGCATGTATGTGTTACGAATCACCTTATTGGTTTGCAAAACCTGCTCTTGCGAGCGGGCAATTGCCGTTACTTGATCATTCATTCGCCAGTCTCTCCATCTAATCTGGTTGGTTATTAAGCCTGACTCTCATCATACCGGTAGTCCCTTCTAAATCAAGTAGATACCTCCGACAAGCCCAAGCTTACCCGATTTGAGTGGTTTTGAATTGGATAGTTCAAATTGGGCAGGGGGTTTATCTATGGATCCGGGTAATTGGTCGTTGACACAGTGCATAATTCGGGTAAGATTTGCGCCATCTCGGAGCCGGCGCACCCGTCTTTGAGTGCTTCAGGTGAGCTGGCAGAGTGGTTGAATGCAGCGGTCTTGAAAACCGCCGTAGGTTAGTAGCCTACCCGGGGTTCGAATCCCTGGCTCACCGCCACATTAAAACAGAAAAGCCCCGCATGTCGGGGCTTTTCTGTTTCCGGGTCCTGGTCGGCCCTTCCCTCGTTAATGCCCGGGTTGCCGTCTCTGCCGAGCAAGGCTGCCGGTCGGGTTCTCACAAATTCACACTCGCTTCCAAATACCCTCGTCAATAGTGGCGCTATTGCTATACTGAATCACTGTTTAATCGACCGATAAGCAACTTCTTTCGATGTTTCGCAGTGGCTGGAGTTGTGCAGATAATAAGCATAAGGAGTGCGCAATGCTGAAATCTCTCAGTATCGACCCTGGCAAATGCACCGGGTGTCGTCAGTGTGAAATGGCCTGTTCTTACGAAAAAGAGGGGGTGTTTAACCCGTCTCGCTCCCGGATTCAGGTGTTTGAGTTCCACCATGAGGGGCGGTTCGTTCCCTATACCTGTACCCAGTGCAGTGAGGCGTGGTGTATGAAAGCCTGCCCGGTGGATGCGATTCGAACCGATCTCGAGCTGGGTGCAAAGCTGGTGTACGACGATATCTGTGTAGGCTGTAAGGTCTGTACGATCGCCTGCCCCTTTGGAACCATCAACTACGTTCCGGATACAGGCAAGGTCGCAAAGTGCGATCTTTGCGACGGTGCGCCCAAGTGTGCTGAAGCCTGTCCGACCGACGCCATTACTTTCATCGATGCTTCCCTGACCGGTATGGAACGGATGAGGAAGTACGCGGCGACCAATAACCCATCTGCCGGTCACGGCGCATAACGCAGGAGAGACGATTATGTCATGGGCAAGAAAAGTTCTGCGTGTGAACCTGAGCCAGGGAACCACATCCAGCGAGCCGTTGAATATGGAGTGGGCTCAACAATATTTGGGGCAGCGAGGGCTGGGTACCCGCTACCTGTGTGAGGAGGTTGACCCCAAGGTTGATGCTCTCTCTCCAGACAACAAGCTGATCATGGTCAATGGCCCCCTGACGGGAACCATGGCGGCGACTGGCGGGCGATATGCGGTGGTGACCAAAAGCCCCTTGACCGGTGCTGTTGCCTGTTCAAACTCGGGTGGTTTTATCGGTGCTGAGCTCAGAAATGCGGGCTGGGATATGGTGATCTTTGAGGGGAGGGCGGAGAAGCCGGTCTATCTCTATATAGAGAACCAGAAAGCGGAGCTGATCGATGCGGCTGATCTGTGGGGAACCTCGGTGTGGGAGACCGATGCCAGGATCCGGCAACGGCACCAGGATCCCCGCCTTCGAATTGCTGCGGTGGGGCGCTCTGCTGAAAATGGTTGCCTCTATTCGGCGGTCGTCAATGACCTTCACCGTGCAGCGGGCCGTTCCGGAGTGGGGACGGTAATGGCTTCCAAGAACCTGAAAGCGGTTGCTGTCAGGGGTTCTTTGGGGGTATCCGGCCTCAAGGACCCTCAGCGCTTCATGAAGGAGATCGCCATCCAGAAGCAGGTGTTGGCAGAAAACCCTGTCACCGGTGAGGGTCTTCCTACCTATGGTACCCAGGTGCTGATGAACGTCATTAATGAGGTGGGGGCCATGCCAACGCGCAATGCTTCCGAGGTGCAGTTTGACGGCGCTCACAATATCTCGGGTGAGGCGATGCACGAGCCGAGGGAGAGCGACGGCAAGCCCAACCTGACCCGCAACGCAGGCTGCTTTGGATGCACGATCGCTTGCGGGCGCATCTCAACCATCGACCAGTCACACTTTTCGATTAAGAATAAGCCGCAATACTGGGGCAATACCGGCGGGCTTGAGTATGAGAACGCCTGGTCAATGGGGTCCGATACCGGTATTGATGACCTCGACGCGGTGACCTATGCCAACGCCATCTGTAACGAGGACGGTATTGATCCGATCTCCTTTGGAGCCACACTGGCTGCTGCCATGGAGATGTTCGAGGCCGGTGACCTGACCCTTGAAGATACGGGCGGTCTGGAGCTTCGTTTCGGCTCTGCCGAAGCGCTAGTAAAGGCGGTGGAAATGACTGCAACCGGAGAGGGGTTTGGCAAGGAACTGGCAATGGGGTCGAAGCGGCTGTGCGAAAAGTACGGTCGTCCGGAGCTTTCCATGACCGTAAAGGGGCAGGAGTTCCCTGCCTATGATCCGCGGGGTATTCAGGGTATGGGGCTTGCTTACGCCACCTCCAATCGTGGAGCCTGCCACCTGCGTGGTTATACCGTCTCATCAGAGGTGCTGGGTGTGCCTGAGAAAACAGATCCCCTGGTTACGGAGGGCAAGGCGGAGCTGGTTAAAGCCTTTCAGGATGCGACCGCCGCTGTTGACTCCTCCGGTCTTTGTGTCTTCGCGACCTTTGCCTGGACCCTCGACAATATAGCACCACAGATCGATGCCGCCTGTGAGGGCGACTGGTCGGTAGAGCGGTTAGCGGAAACCGGAGAGCGCATCTGGAACATGGAGCGGCGCTTCAATCTGGCAGCAGGCCTTACGGCCGCTGATGACTCCTTACCCAAGCGGTTACTGACAGAGAAAGCCAAGACCGGTCCGGCGAAGGGGATGGTTGCACAGCTAGGAAAGATGTTGCCTCGTTACTACGAGATTCGTGGTTGGGGCGACGATGGGGTGCCCACCCAGGAGACCTGCCAACGGTTAGGGATCTAAGCTGTTCCCCTTGTTCTCCTCCGGTCCTGTGGTTGACACCGGGCCGGAGGTTTGGCTTTTTGGTAATGATCTGGAGTAAATAAAGATGCACCACCTGATTATCGGCGCCGGGCCTGCGGGGGTATCGGCTGCTGAAACCCTGCGCCAACACTCCCCGGATGATCGCATCACGCTGATCAGTGGCGAGCATGCAGAACCCTACTCCCGGATGGCTATTCCCTACCTGCTGACCAATAAAATCAGTGAACAGGGAACCTACCTGCGACAACGGGACGGCTATTATCGTCAGCAGCGAATCGACGTTGTCCATGATCAGGTCACCGCTATCGATCCGGCTGCTCGAAGGGTAATGCTGGCCGAAGGCGAGCCGATCAATTACGACCGCTGCCTTATCGCCACCGGATCGGTTCCGGTCAGGCCCTCCATCGAGGGGATTGACCTTCCGTTGGTGAAGAGCTGCTGGACGTTGGAGGACGCCCGTGCGGTTGCCGATCTTGCCCAGAAAGATACGCCGGTTGTACTGATGGGGGCAGGTTTTATCGGATCCATTATTTTGGAAGCGCTGGCTCTGCGAGGCGTTAAGCTGACGGTGGTTGAGCACCAGGATCGCATGGTACCCCGGATGATGGGGGAGAAGGCGGGCGGTTTGCTCAAGTCGTGGTGTGAGGCTAAAGGGGTTGGGGTATTAACTTCAACTGACATCCAGTCGCTAAAGATGATCAGTGACGAGCGACTCAGTATCAGCCTCAGCTCGGGAGCCACTTTGGAGGCTGGACTCCTGATTGCAGCCGCGGGTGTTAAGCCCAATATCACCTTCCTGCAACCCGGACAGGTGGAGATCCAGCATGGAATCCTGGTGGATCGCCATATGCGCACCAGTGCGCCGGATCTTTACGCAGCCGGTGATGTGGCCCAGGCCCTCGATCGCTCTACGGGCAAACCGGTGGTGCAGGCCATTCAGCCGACGGCGGTTGAGCATGGTCGTCTGGCAGCTATCAATATGCTCAAGCCTGGGTCGGTTGAGCACCGAGGCTCATTAATTATGAATGTTCTGGATACCCTCGGGCTGCTCTCCTGCTCCATCGGTATTTGGCAGGGAGTCGCCGGGGGCGACTCGATGGAGCGGTTTGATGCGGGGCGCTTTCGCTATCTGTGTCTGCAGTTTTCAGGGGATCGGATCGTCGGGGCAACCGTCGTTGGCCATCGTGACCATCAGGGTGCGTTAAGGGGTTTGATCGAGGGGGAGTACCCCCTTGGGCGATTCAAGGAGGTGCTGATGAAGGATCCGACCCGGATCATGGAAGCTTATCTGGCGGTTGCCCAGTCCGATGCCACCCTGGTACGGTAGCGTTGCATGAAGGTCTCAATCAAGCTTTACGCCTCTTTTGGTTGCTTTCTTCCCCCCGGCGCACGCAATAACCGGGTTGAGGTGGACCTCGCTTCCGGCACAACGGTTCATCAAGCGCTAGAGCGCTTTTCCGTCCCCCTGCAAGAGGCTCACCTTGTCGTGGTTAACGGCGTTTTTATCTGCGCCAGCGAGCGGGACGCCTACCTACTCAAGGAAGGGGATACCTTGGCGGTTTGGCCAGCGGTTGCGGGGGGGTGATGGGAGTCGGTGAGGTCATGATTGTCCGTAAGGAGATGTCGTTAGTCAGGAGCGAGTTTGATCGCCAGTTGACTCGCCTTGCGGATCGGTTGTCACTCAGTGTGCAAACGTCCGGGGAGGGCTATCAGCTTAGGGGACCGGGCAGCTTTTGTGTTCGTATGGGGTTGCTCCAGCTCCCCCCCAGGCAGATCGCGTCTATCCGCTTGCCGGTTATGCAGGTAGAGATCGATTTCGTTGAGGCCACTGCGGGCGAGGTTGAGCATTTTACCCGGCTGTTTGATCTGTATTTTCGTAAAGGGGGAGGCTAGCGCAGGTGTTTCAGAAACAAAAAATCCGCAATTAAGCGGATTTAGTGTTTAGGTCGATATTTGGCTTCCTGCCTTTGCAACATCCTGTTGCTGTGCTTTGATCTCCCTATACTCAGCGTTTTCCATTCCTGACGCCATCCTGGCTAGCAACCGAGAAGTGCCTTCACTGGCAGATGACTTAATCCCTAATCCATGTCAACTTATCGATTGCTTGTGTTCAGTATAAGGGTTTACCGAAGTAATACATCGCTACTTTCCCCAGACCCTTTGTAGGATATCTCGCACAAAGGTGTAAGCGATGGCGTGCGACGGCCGCCTGGCCACTCGCCGCAAGGGCTGAGTGGCCAGAATCCCTCAGGACAGGGCCTGCTCAGCGGCAACGTAATCGTAACCAAGGTCACGGGCTACCGCTTCATAGGTCACCTTGCCCTTGCACACATTTAGGCCTGCACGCAGGTGTGGGTCATCATTCAATGCTGCCACTACCCCCTTGTTAGCCAGAGCGACGGCAAAGGGAAGGGTGGCATTGGTCAGGGCAAAGGTGGAGGTTCGGGCCACACCGCCAGGCATGTTGGCGACACAGTAGTGCACGATGCCATCTACTTCGTAGGTGGGGTCCTGGTGTGTGGTGGCATGGCTGGTCTCAAAGCAGCCTCCCTGATCAATCGCAACGTCCACCAGAACCGCACCCGGCTTCATGGTTTTTAACATCTCGCGGGTGACCAGGTGGGGGGCGGCTGCACCGGGAATCAGTACTGCTCCCACAACCAGGTCAGACTCTGCGACCAGGCTGGCGATATTTTCGGTATTAGAATAAAGGGTCTTCAGGCCGGGGCCATACAGCTCGTCCAGTTGTTTGAGACGGGGGAGTGAACGATCAAGGATGGTGACATCGGCCCCCATGCCCAGCGCCATGCGTGCAGCGTTCACACCCACAACGCCGCCGCCAATGACGGTTACCTTGGCGGGGGCGACCCCTGGAACCCCTCCGAGCAGGGTGCCATTACCGCCCTGGGCCTTTTCCAGCGCATGGGCACCGGCCTGGATGGACATCCTGCCGGCGACTTCACTCATCGGAGCGAGCAGTGGAAGCCCTCCGTTGCGGTCGGTTACGGTCTCATAGGCGATGCAGATGGCGCCTGAGTCGATCAGCAGGCGGGTCTGTTCCGGATCGGGTGCCAGATGCAGGTAAGTGAAAAGAATCTGGCCGGGGCGCAGCATGCGGCACTCGTTGGGTTGAGGCTCTTTTACCTTAACGATCATCTCGGCACGGGCGAAAATCTCTTCGGCGGTGTCAGCCATCTCGGCACCGGCTGACAGGTATTGCTCATCGGCCAGACCGATGGCAGTACCTCCATTTTTTTGCACGATCACCTGATGCCCTTGACTGGTGAGTTCGCGGACCCCGGCGGGAGTCATACCGATGCGATACTCGTGGTTTTTAATCTCTTTTGGGACACCAACTAGCATGTTTTTCTCCTTTAAACGAAGATTTTGTTGTTTGTAAACCTCTATTCTAGATGATTTTGCAGAGTATAAAATTGCGTTGTTGGCAAAATTGCAGATAAAAGCTCTGTATGACGATGTCTGTTTAGAACTTTTCTGGTGTTTAAAGAAAGCGGCGTTGGGAGCCAGGGTAAGTAGAGCCTGCCACTGGTGTGTTCGGGCGCTATCCCTATAATATGGCTTCCTCTTTATGACCTCAGGAACCCTGACCATGGCACTTGCTTATCGTGTTGTCCCCGTAACCCCGTTTCAGCAGAACTGCTCGGTTATCTGGTGTGACCAAACCCTTAAGGCTGCTGTTGTGGACCCGGGTGGCGACCTGGATCGTGTCATGGCCGTTCTTGAAAAGGAGGGGCTTACACTGGAGAAAATTCTCTTGACCCATGGCCATGTGGATCATGTCGCCGGGACCGATGAGTTAAAGCGCAAGAGCGGTGTGCCGGTGATTGGCCCCCATCAGGCGGACCTGTTTTGGATTCAAATGTTGCCGGACATCTGCAAGCAATATGGATTCCCGCCCGCATTAAGCTTCGCACCCGATCAGTGGTTGAACGATGGTGACAGCGTCGCGCTTGGCAATGAAACCCTGGAGGTGATTCATACCCCCGGCCACACCCCTGGTCATGTCATCTTTTTCCACCCGGGACAGTCCCTTGCCTGGGTCGGCGACGTGTTGTTTCAGGGCTCAATAGGGCGTACCGATTTTCCCCAGGGGGACTATGACACCCTGATCAGTAGCATCAGGGAGCGCCTCTGGCCGCTTGGCGAGGGGGTAACCTTTGTGCCCGGCCATGGGCCCAACTCCACCTTTGGGCAGGAGCGCAGGAGCAACCCCTTCGTTGCCGATCAGGCGTTTCAGTAAGCGGTCGGCGGCTCAGTATCGGCCTGGGTCAGGCAAACCTGTTCAGTAACGTCATAAATCATCAGGCAGATCTGCTCGACCCTGCCGTCAGCTGAGGCCAGTGGGGTGATTGTGGTGTTTTGGTACATAAAGTCCACTGTGCCGGTGATCGGGTGGTAATTGTTGAATTTGAACAGGTAGGGGCGCTGTTGCCAGGTGGTGAAAGCCCGATTGCCCAGTAAAAAAACTGATCGGGTTTTTTGCCGGAACCAGTGCTCATCGAGTTCCGGGAAAACGGTAAACAGCGACTGCTCTCTCACCTGAACGGGGCTTTTCCCGCTGTGGTTTTCCATGAAGGTATTCCAGGCCAGTACCTGGTACTGGGCGTCGACTACCACCAGGCCCACATCAATGGTCTGGATCATTGCCATGAGCCAGTGGATGTCATTGATCTCAAGCGAAGAGTGCTGCATGTTTACTCCACCAGGTAAGCGATACGCTCATTGAGGAAGGCGACCGACTGTTCGCTGTAAAGCAGCAGCAGGTCGCACTCTATATCCATCCCCTCGGTACTTAATGTAACCTCAATGGCAAGGGTTTTTTTCCAGCGAGAACGAGGGTTTATGCGCAATAGTTCATCCACATTCAAGTGCAGTCCAAGTACACGGGGATGGCTTTGGCTAAAGGTTAAGTCGAGCTGTGTTTCGAGCCCCTTAAGGCAAGCACCGATGAGGATATTGGCCACATCCATCAGTACCTCGATTCGGGTGTCGTCACCGGTCGTTTCCTCATAGCCCATCTGCCGGGCGAGGTCCCGGTAGCCGTCATCATGAAAGATCAGCAGTGCTTCCCCGGCAATCCCGGCCCCGATAAACCCCTGACAAATGGCAGAGCAGGCCTGATGTCGGCTGCTGTAGCCCAGGGCCATCTGCAGCTCACTCACCTCCATGAGATTGACTTTGGGCAGGGGCATGCGCACAAACACACCCAGCAGCCGAGCCAGCAGGTCGGCGGCCCGGCCGATGGCCACGTTGGTGATCTCGCGGTAGGCGTCAATGTAGTCAGTCTTTTCAACGAACTGCTGCGCTAGATTCCGTGCCTGCTGGCCTTCCTGATGGGGGGGGCGAGAGGGCGCGCGGGCAACTCCCAGTGTGCCAAGTATCGTCGCCAGCGTTTGAGCGCTGGCCGGCTTCTGGACGAAACCCTTGGCCCCCAGCTGGCTGACCCGTTTTTGTGCCTGGGGCTGGATGTCGCCCGACACCACGATTACCTGGCAGGAAAGACCCTTTCGCTGTATGGCCTCAAGCGTGTCGTAACCATCCATCACCGGCATGGTCAGATCGAGAAACAGAATCTCGATATTGCCATGCTCGAGGGCGGTTAACGCCTCCTTGCCGTTGGTTGCAAAACTGACCTGGGCTCCGATATCGGTCGGTAGGGAGCGGGCCAGCTGGTTTCTGGCCATCGCCGAGTCATCGCAGATCAGAATGTTACAGCCCATAGGGGACGGTTTCCGTTAGCTTATCCTGTGACTAATCATAGCCGGTATTAACTGATCGTCTTCAGGGACGCTTCGATGGCTACACTCCCTTCCGCCGACCCTGTAAAATGGCGCCCCTTTACCAGTGACCTGATGTGAGGTGCTCAATGCTGTCTGAAAGTGCAGCCAGTAGGTTTGGCGGGATAGCGCGACTCTATGGTTCGCGGGGGCTTGAGCATTTGCTGGCGGCCCATGCGTGCGTCATCGGCATTGGCGGGGTAGGATCCTGGGCAGCTGAAGCGTTGGCGAGAACCGGAGTGGGTACCATTACCCTGATCGACCTGGACGAGGTCTGCGTTACCAACAGCAATCGCCAGGTCCAGGCGCTGGCCTCTACGATCGGGCAGCCGAAAGTGCAGGTGATGCGTGAGCGTCTGCTGCAGATTAATCCCGAGTGCCGGGTGTCGGTAGTTGAAGATTTTATCGACAGCGACAATGTCCAGCAGTTGCTGGACGCCCCCTTTGACCTGGTGGTCGATGCGATTGATAACGTGCCTGCAAAGGCGGCGGTGATCGCCTATTGCAAGCGCAACAAACTGAACCTGGTCTGTACCGGGGCCGCCGGGGGGCAAACTGATCCATTGGCGGTCAGCTTCACGGATCTCAACAAAACCTATAATGACCCCCTGCTGGCCAAGGTGCGCTCACTCTTGAGGCGGCGCTATGGTTTTTCACGTAACACCCGGCGCAACTATGGTATTCCCTGTGTGTTTTCGACCCAGCAGTTGATCTATCCGCAGCCCGATGGCTCGGTCTGTAACCAGAAAAGCCTTAGTGACGGTGAGGTCAGGCTCGACTGCAGTGGTGGGTTTGGAGCCGCCACTATGGTGACGGCGAACTTCGGCCTGGTGGCCGTGGCCAAGGGGGTTGAACGTTTACTCAAACGATCCGAAGCTAAAGCGCCTCAGCTTGCTGGCGAATCTGCTCAATAATTCGATGTAAGCCATTGCTTCGCGATGGGCTGAGGTGACGCTCCAGCCCGAGCGGAGCAAAACGCTCCCTGGGGTCGAATGCCTTTAGTGCCTCGCCGCTCTGGTGATTGGCCAGCGACAGCAGCAGCGTCAGCAGGCCGCGCAAAAGGCGTGACTCACTGTCCGCCATAAACCAAAGCGTTCCCTTGTCCGTTCGCTGGGCGTGGAGCCAGACCGGGCTTTCGCAGCCACTGACCAGTGCTTCCTCTGTCCGCATGGCGGGAGGCAGTGTGGGGAGTTGTTCCCCGAGACGGATGATTTGGCGATAACGCTGCTGCCAGTCCCGTTTCTCGAGCAGCGGCTTGCACAGTCCACCAAAACTGATCTCGCGCCCCAGGCGCCGGTAGTCCTGATCCTTGCCTGCTGGCGGGGAAGGTCTTGGTTGAGCAGGCGCTGGCGGCTCCCCCGTTACGATCTGTTCCAGTCGATCGGCAAATTGATCCACCTCCTCCAGCGTGTTGTAGAGCGAGAAGGAGGCGCGCAGCGTGCCCTTAACACCCAATAGCTCCATCAACGGCATGGCACAGTGGTGACCGGTGCGCACCGCAATACCCGCCATATCGAGCTGGGCGGCAATGTCCTTGTGGTCCATGGCTGCAACCTCGAGTGATAGCACGGGGCCCTGTTGGCGAGGGTTCCCAATGCGCCTAACGCCCGGTATCTGCTGGCACCGCTCAATGGCCCTGTGCAGCAGGGCCTGCTCATGCTCGATCAGCGCGTTGCGATCAAGGCTTCCCAGCATCTCCAAGGCCGCGGCAAAGCCTATAGCGCCACTGATGTTTGGGGTGCCGGCTTCAAAGCGCAGGGGAGGGGGCTGAAAGCTGCTGTGGGTAAAGCTGACCTTCGAGATCATTTCGCCTCCACCCTGCCAGGGCGGGAGCCTCTCCAGTAAGGCTTTTTTTCCGTACAGCAGTCCAATACCGGTTGGTGCAAACGCCTTATGGCCTGAGCAGACAAAAAAATCGCAGCCGAGTTGTTGCAGGTCGATGGGGCGGTGGGCGATCGACTGGGCGCCGTCCACCAGGAACAGGGCTCCCACCGCCCTGGCCATAGCAATCAGGGGCGCAAGCGGCGGCTCTGTACCTATTGCGTTGGAACACTGGGTCATTGCCACCAGGCGGGTTCGGGGGCTCAGCAGCTTGCCATAGGCCTCGCTGTCGATATCGCCTTCGGGGGTCAAGGGGATCACCTTAAGGTGAGCCTGGGCGCGTGCGCAAGCCAACTGCCAGGGCACGATATTGGCGTGGTGCTCCAGCGCGCTGATCAGGATTTCGTCACCGGCTGTCAGTGGAAGGGTGTTGGCCAGCAGGTTGATGCCTTCGGTGGCACCGCGGGTCCAGATGACCTCAGAACGGTGGGCTGCATTAAGAAAGCGCTGTGCTGTATCTCGTGCGTTTTCATAAGCAAGGGTGGCACGATCCCCGAGCCGGTGAGCCGCCCGGTGCACGTTGGCGTTGTACTCTCTGTAATAGCGATCGATTGCCTGTAGCACACAGAGGGGCTTTTGGGTGGTGGCGGCGTTATCCAGGTAGATAAGCTTATCCCGGCGCGCACCCTCGTCAATCAGGGGGAACTCTTTTCTTAGCTGTTGGATATCAAGAGCAGGCATGTTGGGGTAGGGGCTGTTCAGGGGGCTGGAGGAGGCCCTAAATGGTGGGGCGCCATAGTGCGTTAATGATAGCCATAGATCAAGGCGCCAGCGGGCCTCTGGGGCGATTTGGGATGACAGGAGATATCTCCGTGCTAGAATTCCCGCCTTGAAATCAGCTTATTCAAGCTAGCCCCTCTTTATTTGATTGAGTACTTCCCACAATGAACAGCTACACGACCAAGTCTTTGCTTGCTGGCGAAATAGCCGCTGGCAGCCCCGTCCAGATTAAAGGCTGGGTGCGAACTCGCCGGGACTCAAAAGCCGGTATCTCCTTTATCAGTGTTAATGATGGTTCCAGCTTTGACTCCCTGCAGGCGGTGGTGCCCTCCAGTCTCGAGAATTACGAAACCGAGGTGCTCAAGCTGGGGGCTGGCTGCTCCGTGATTATTGAAGGGGAGCTGGTTGAGTCCCAGGGGCAGGGGCAGCGTTTTGAGATCCAGGCCAGCCGGGTTGAGGTGGTGGGTTGGGTTGATGACCCTGAAACCTACCCGATCGCCAAAAAGCATCACAGCTTCGAGTATCTGCGCACCGTGGCGCATCTGCGCCCGCGAACCAACGCCTTTGGCGCCATCACGCGGGTAAGAACAACGCTGGCCAATGCCGTCCATAACTTCTTTTACCAAAAGGGCTTTCAGTGGATTAACACCCCGCTGATCACCGCCAGTGATTGTGAAGGGGCCGGCGAGCTGTTCCGGGTGAGTACGCTGGATATGGCGAATCTGCCTCGCAACGAACAGGGAGCGATCGATTACACTGAGGATTTCTTCGGTCGTGAGAGCTTTCTGACGGTCTCCGGTCAGCTCAACGTAGAGGCTTACTGCCTGGCGATGTCGAATGTCTACACGTTTGGTCCCACTTTCCGTGCGGAAAACTCCAACACCAGCCGTCACCTGGCCGAGTTCTGGATGATCGAGCCGGAGATCGCCTTCGCCACCCTGGATGATTGCGCGGACCTTGCGGAGGAGATGCTTAAGCACCTCTTTAAAACGGTACTGGATGAGCGCGCCGAGGATATGGCGTTTTTTGCCCAGCGTATCGATAAAGAGGCGATCTCGCGCCTCGAGCATGTTGCCAACTCGGCTTTCGAGCGCATGGATTACTCCGAGGCGATCTCCATTTTGGAGAAGTGCGGCAAGTCGTTCGAGTACCCTGTTAAGTGGGGGCTGGACTTGCAGTCCGAGCATGAGCGCTTCCTTGCGGAAGAGTACGTGGGACGGCCGGTGGTGCTGATGAATTACCCCAAAGAGATCAAGGCCTTCTATATGCGTCTCAATGATGACCAGCGAACCGTGGCCGCCATGGATGTGTTGGCTCCCGGCATCGGTGAGATTATCGGTGGTAGCCAGCGTGAAGAGCGCCTGGATGTGCTGGACCGTCGTATGGCCGAGGTGGGGCTTGGGCAGGAGCTCGGCTGGTACCGGGATCTGCGCCGTTATGGCACAGTGCCACATGGCGGGTTCGGGCTTGGCTTTGAGCGGTTGATCAACTACGTCACCGGCATGGAAAATATTCGCGACGCGATACCCTTCCCCCGCACCCCTAAAAGCGCCCCTTTCTGAGGTAAGCCGCCTTCATTAAAAAGACGGGCTCGCTGGTTTGTGGGCCCGTTTTTTTTGTTCTGAAGAGGGTTACTCAGGTGCCGCCAGCCCTAGCCGTAGTAGTGGTTCAGGAAGGCATTTGGGTGACTCGATGGCAACGCGCTTACGGCGTGAGCTCTCGCCACTGATGAGGAAAACGGCCCCTTTGGGGGTACGGAACTGCTTGGCCAGGAAGGTGATGAGCTCGCTGTTGGCCTTTCCGTCTACGGGTGGGGCCTTGATCTGGACCTTTATTCGTCCCTCCTTCAGATCGCAGAAGCGGTTGGCGGACGCCTTGGGTTGCAGTAGCAGGCTCAGGATGAGCCGGTTGTCCTGCCAGGCAAAGGGTAGGGGCTGGTCCATGTGCAAGGTTTCACCGGAAGCGGATAAAAAAAATCCCGGCAAGGCCGGGATTGAAACTATAAAGCACAACAACAAGATATCAACAGGAGGAGTATCTGGGGTTAATTCTACTCCCTGGGGAGAGGATAACCATTGGTAGATGTGCGCATCCTGTAGTGACAATTACCTATGCAGCTCCTGCTGCAGGCGGTTAGCCTACCGCTGCGGTGAGGCTGGCAGTATCCTCGCTCTCCTCGCGAAGGGGGCTTGGGTAGGCATCCCGCAGGGGGATAGGGGTGTGGCACCGCAGTGTATCAGCGATCATCGCTTTGAGCTCAGTATCGAGAGGGGTCCAGTCAATCGCATACACTCGGTTATCCCGGTCAAGTCGCGGAACAATGCGCTGAAAATGCTCCGGGGTGTAGCGCATGGCGGGCAAGTGCTCCACAAAGCAGAGCGAATCCAGCTCGTCGGGGTGCCACAGGCCCTTTTCCTGAAGGTTTTGCAGGTAGCGCTCAGCCGCTTGGGGGATCGGCATGCCGGGGTTACCATCCAGCTCCGTCAGGACGACAACTCTTCCGTTCTGGTAGTGGAGAACACTGACTCCGTAGCTCGCGAGCTGGTTGTTCCAGTCGAGAGATTTAACAAGCAGCATAACAAGCCTCCTGCGTAAGGTCCCTGCAGCCAAAACGGGGGCGGCTTTTCCATGAGGCTGCGGGTTGAGGCGTTTTTTTCTGTTTCGTGCCTCGAGTCGATTATAGAGAACTGCACCGCACGGTGTTAGATGATTAATGCATAGCCTTGTGTCACTTGATCACCAATGCCATGTCCCATGGCGATAGGTATCATTACCTAGTTCGCGGGCTCCCGTTAACTGCTATAAATCCTTTGGATAGCGGTCGCCAAATGGCAGGCCAGGCTTTTAAAGAAAAGGAATCGTGAATGAGTGATCTCAAAGACCTGAAACCTCAGCCTTTATGGAACTACTTCGCCCAGCTGTGCCAAGTGCCACGTGTCTCTCGAGAAGAGGCGGCGGTTCGTCAGCTGATTGTCGACTTCGCCTCTGAAAAGGGGCTCGAATACGAGGTGGACCAGGTAGGCAACCTGATTGTGAGAAAACCGGCAACATCAGGGTGTGAGGGCTACCACGGGGTTATCTTGCAGAGTCACCTCGATATGGTTCCGCAAAAAAACAGCGATACCAGGCACGACTTTCTTACTGACCCGATAAGGCCTCTGGTAGAGGAGGGGTGGGTACGGGCCGATGGCACTACGCTGGGTGCAGACAACGGGATTGGGGTGGCGTCCATGATGGCGGTGCTGTCGGCTGATGATCTCACTCACGGCCCTATTGAGGCCCTGTTTACGGTCGATGAAGAGAGTGGCATGAGTGGTGCCGAAGGGCTTGAGCCTGGTGTGCTCAAAGGCGATATCCTGTTTAATCTTGACTCTGAGGATGAGGGCGAGCTCTTTGTTGGCTGTGCTGGCGGGGTTGATATTCTTGCCGGAGGTAGTTACCAGCCCGAGCCAATCACAGCCAATAGCAAGAGTTTTGAAATTTTCGTGAGCGGTCTTAAAGGAGGACACTCCGGCTGCGATATCCACCTTGGCCGAGGTAATGCGAACAAGATCATGAACCGGCTGTTGAAGGCTGTGCAGGATCTGGATCTCAGGGTCTCATCCATAAAGGGTGGAAGCATGCGCAACGCGATCCCCAGGGAGTCGGTAGCTCAGGTTGTTGTGCCGGCGGCCCAGGTTGAAAAGCTGCGGGCAAGGCTTGCAGAACTTGCGGAGCAGGTAAAGGTGGAGTTGGCGGCAGTAGATCCGGGGGTTGCTATACAGATCAAAGCGATATCCCCGCTGCAAGAGCAGCTACCAGCGCTGGTTCAGCAGCAGTGGCTGGCGGCCCTGTCTTGCTGCCCGAACGGTGTCCAGCGTATGAGTGATAGCGTCCCCGGCGTGGTCGAAAGTTCCAATAATTTGGCCACGGTGGCTATCGGCGGCGGTAGGGTTGATGTGGCATGCATGGCCCGCAGTGCCGTTGATAGCGCCCTTGTCGACCTGGCGGATGCGGTGCAGAGTGCATTCTATCTGGCCGGTGGTAGCACCCGGCTGGAAGCGCCATCACCCGGGTGGAGGCCGAACCTGGGTTCACCCATTCTGAAGGTCCTGTCCACGACCTATGCGCGCCTGTTTGGAGCCGAGCCCAAAATCAAGGTGATTCATGCGGGACTTGAGTGCGGGCTGCTGGGGGCAACCTATCCCCATTGGGACATGATCTCATTCGGCCCCACGATACGTTACCCGCACTCACCGGATGAGCGGGTTGATATCAAGTCAGTAGGGCGTTTCTGGCAATTGCTGACTGCCGCTTTAGCGAGCGTTCCTGAGGCATAGGGAGAAGAGGGAGCTACACTCAGGGTTGTGTTGAACGCGGTTCGGCCTTTGCTTCCGGGGGCGGTATGCAACTCAGTATCTTTGATCTCTTCAAGGTAGGAATAGGGCCATCCAGCTCCCATACGGTTGGCCCTATGTGGGCCATGTGTCGCTTTTTGCAGCGGTTGGCTCTCCACCCTCTCCAGGGTAAGGTTGATGGCCTCCAGGTTCACCTCTATGGATCACTTTCCCTGACCGGGAAGGGGCACGCTACCGATCGGGCTGTGATCCTGGGCTTGTCTGGCTGTCGACCTGACCGGCTATTACCCGAGGAGGCCGAAGCGATCTGCCAGCAGGTAGCGCTACGGAGGGAGCTGGTGCTGGACGGCCGCCTGGTCAGCTTCGATCCCGAACAGGACATCCATTTTCACTCTGAAAGTCTGGCGCGCCACCCCAACGGCCTGCGCGTTGAGGCCTACTCCTGTGGCTCGCTTGTGGTGCATCGTGAGTATTTTTCGGTGGGGGGCGGTTTTGTAGTGGAAGAGGGTGAAGAGCAGGCCGTGGCTCTGGACGCAAGCGGGGCATCGCCCCCATACCCCTTTACGACAGCCGCGCAGTTGTTGGAATTGTGCCAGCAGCACTCAATCTCCATCAGTGAGTTGATGCTGGCAAACGAAGTGAGTATTCAAGGTGACGCTCAGCTTGTGTTCCAGATGCTGGATCATATCTGGCAGGTCATGGAGCAGAGTATTGAGCAAGGCTGCCGCAGTGAGGGTGTGTTGCCCGGTGGGCTGGGTATCAGGCGGCGGGCCAGGCGACTCTGTGAGGACCTCAAGTCGAAGCCAGAGGCCGCCCTGCGGGACCCGCTGACGGTCATGGACTGGGTAAGCCTTTATGCGTTGGCGGTGAATGAGGAGAATGCTGCCGGTGGGCGGGTGGTGACAGCGCCCACCAACGGTGCCGCAGGTGTTATACCCGCCGTCCTGGCCTACTACATGCGGTTTATGCATGGCGCCAATCAGGAGGGGGCTCGATCCTTCCTGGCGACGGCCGCCGCTATCGGCATGCTTTACAAGCACAACGCTTCCATATCGGCGGCGGAAGTTGGCTGTCAGGGTGAAATCGGCGTTGCATGCTCTATGGCGGCAGGCGCCCTGACCGCCGTTATGGGGGGGAGTTGTGAGCAGATAGAGAATGCAGCTGAGATCGGCATGGAGCATAACCTTGGAATGACCTGTGATCCGATTGGTGGCTTGGTACAGGTCCCCTGCATCGAGCGCAATACCATGGGGGCGATCAAAGCGATCAATGCGGCGCGGTTGGCCCTTCGTGGCGATGGGAAGCATCGCGTCAGCCTCGACTCTGTGATCGAGACCATGCACCAGACGGGTATTGATATGCAGTCAAAATATAAAGAAACCTCGCAGGGCGGCCTGGCTGTGAATGTGGTGGAGTGTTAAACGCTCGTCCCGGGCTAGCTTTGCCGGGCCGCTCTTTGGTCGTGGTAGGGGCCGCTTAAGGCATAGTCCATCGGTCTATATCGGGATATGGAAACGATGAAACGGGTACCTCTGGGGACTTTGATACTGGGTTGGGCGCTACTTCTCGGCTACCCCGCTCCCGCCCTTTCAGTGAGTGGGGCTACCGCTAGGGCGGTATCACCAACAGTGGTGTCTGCGGAGCCGGTTTTGAGTGGCGAGCCGCTGGGAGAGGGCTGCTTTTATTGGCAAAGGCAACTGAAAAGTATTATTAAAAAGCAGCCCTATCTTCCTGATTACAAAGATAACTATGTGGTTGCCAGAGGCAGGAAGCTGGTCATACAGGGCTATGTGGAGCTGGTCAGGGCGTGTGTGCTGGGGAGCGCCGCAAGGGCGGAGATCTTTAAACATATTTGTGACTTGAGTGTTCAGTTGGTGCGGGAGGCTGAGCCCGATGTGTTGGCAATGACCATGACCCAACTGACAGCCGGTGAGTGGGAGCGCATCAGCCTGCACCGGTTTAATGAGCATATTCAGGCGACCTATTGTCGACCCGATCCTCGCTACCCGATGATTGTCGGGCATTAACCGGGCACGGTTTTGGTTTAATCTGGCTGCTAATTTCTGTATAATGCGCCCTCATTTTTTTACGGCGGAGGTCAATTTATGTCCAAACTGAGCATGGGTGGAAGGTTTATTAAACAGGAGGAGCTGGAGGCCATGGAGCAGCAGCGTCTTGCTGCCCTGCTTGAGATTACCGAGAAGCACAACACCCAGGTTGCGGAATTGACGGCCCAGTTGGAAGACGCTCAACAACAGGCTGAGCGAGCGAGCGAGGCTTTGCAGGGTGAAAAGCGTGGTGCTGCCCAGCGCCTGCGTGCTTTGGAGGATGAGTTGAAGTCACTGCGTGCACTCAACCCCGAGCGCATGAAGAAGCAAAATAAGCGTCTGCAGGAACAAAATCGTGCCCTGACTGCAGATTTGAATGCCCAGAAGGGGAAAAACAAACAGCTCAATGAGCAGGTCAAAAAGCTGAAGATCGAGCTAGAGCAGGCCAGTCAGGCTGCGGATCAGGAGCCTGCGCAACAGGTTGCCTAAGGCTTTACGCTGGCCATTTTCCCTCAGAGAGGCAAGCGTTATACTGGACTCACGGGCCTTTTGAGGCGGAGTCCTGAGATGGGTGATCGATCGAAGCAGTTAAAGTCACGCTCCAGTTCGGCGGAGATAGCGCTGTTTTTACAGCGGGCCGAAGCAATGCCCCTCGTTAAGGGGTCGCATCGAGGCCGTTTGATTTTTGCCCTTGATGCGACCGCCAGTCGAGAGCCAACCTGGGACCAGGCATCCCACCTTCAATCCAGCATGTTTGCCAATACAAAGGCTCTGGGGGACCTTAGTGTCCAGCTTTGCTATTACCGTGGGTATCGGCAGTTTGTGGCCAGCCCCTGGGTAGAGGGCCCAGATCAGCTAATGAGGATGATGGAGCCTGTCCGCTGTCTGGGAGGGCAAACGCAGATTGCCCGGGTGCTCTCCCATGCCATTGATGAGTGCCGCCAGCAGCCGGTTCAGGGCGTGGTGTTTATAGGTGATGCGGTTGAAGAGCCTGTGGATCAGCTCTGTGATTTAGCTGGCCAGTTAAAGCTATGCGGCACCCCACTGTTTGTCTTTCACGAAGGCGGAGAACCCGCTGCTGCTCGTGCGCTCAAACAGATTGCTCGCGTGAGCGGAGGGGTGTACATGCCCTTTACCCACAACGGCTCCAAGGCGCTGGAGGCGTTGCTGAGTGCGGCAGCGGCCTTCAGTGTCGGTGGGGTCGATGGGGTACGTCGTTTACCCTCAGACCAGGCTGTACACCTTGCACAGCTAACCCGGCAGCTGGAACCCTAGTCGATGCAATACCTGCTACTGGTGCTCATTGTTGTAGCGGCCCTGATCTGGGTTGGCTCCCGTTCCCCTCAACATAAACGCCGAATTGCACTGCTGCTAGCGGTAGCGCTGCTGGCTTGCGGAGGGGTCTATCTCTTGGTGACGGGGAAGGGGGCTGTTCTTTTTGCCCTGTTTGCCGCGCTGCTTCCCTTTGGCCGGCGCCTGCTCGCACTGATGAGGTGGTTTCCACTGCTTAGCCGGCTATGGCGCCGCAGGCGGGCTGGAAAACCCGCCGACTCGGTCTCCGAAGTGGTTTCTGATGGTGTGAGGATGACGCTCAATCAAGTCACCGGGGAGATGGACGGTGAGGTACTGCAGGGGCGCTATCAAGGAAGCAAGCTCAGTGAGCTGGGCTTTGAGAAGGTGGTTAAGCTGTTTGATTACTGTCCTGAGCACCAACAGGATACCCGCCAGCTTCTGAAAGCCTACCTTGAGAGGATGTACCCTCGCCAGTGGGAAGATCACCTTAAGGCACAGTCGTCGCCTCCGCCCTCTGGCGATTTGAGCAGGCGTGATGCCTATCGGATTCTGGGTTTAACGGAAGGGGCGACTCGATCTGAGATCCTGGAAGCACACCGGCGACTTATCTCTCGATTGCACCCGGATAAAGGGGGAAGTGCCTTCCTTGCAGCGCAATTGAACGAAGCGAAAGAGAGACTACTGGAGGAAACACGATGAGCACTCTGGTGGCAACGGTCATTTTAGTGACACTCTTTATGATGGTGTTTTACGCCGTTATACATTTTGCCCAGAAACCCCGTAGGCCTTTAAACCGAGAAACCATACTGGCGCTGATTCAGTCGAGAATTGATGGTACCGATGAAGAGATTCGCTGGGTCTCCTTTCTCTCCCTGCCGATCCACTATGACCCCTTTCTGGAAGCGGTGAGAATGGACTGCCTTAAGGTGGAGCGTGATGAAGAGTTGGCCGGCGAGGGGTCTCGCAAGCCCTCTCGTGAGGCGTGCGAGAGATATCGCGAAATAATGAAAAGCCTCAAACACCACTTTGAGATGACCTGCTAAAAGCCCGCGCGTGAAGTGTGGGTTAAACCTGAGGATATCTAACTTTATGGGGGGGCCCGGTTGCCGGTAGCTCGTCTCTCGCTGGCTGAGGTCGTAGGGCAAAAAAAACCCCGGTAATCCTGGGGGGTGGATACCGGGGCAAGACCATTAGGAGTGAAACAAAGGTACACATTCCTACGTTACTCGGTCATTGCTGACCAGGCCCGAAGACGGCGAAATGGGGGATAGGAGCCGCCTCGGTTAACCAAGTATTGTTCTTTGATTAGAAAACGTCCAATGGCAGAGGGGCTGTTTTTACACTTTTTTTGCATATGCTTATTTTAGGGTGCGCACTTTTATTATAGTAATTTAAAGCGGACAGTCTCCGCGTTGATAGCCGAGCCCTCTATCTCGCAGGGATCGGGCGGATCATTATACGATGGTGCCATTTTCTCCCTCTGCGGCGGGGTGATGTTAAGATAGATGGCCTGGCCTCGACCGGCCTCACGCTAAGCCCTTACAACCCGGGTTAATTTGCTGCAATGGGGTTGATACTGATGGAAGGCCACACTCGTCCGATGAAAAAATCACGCAAAGAGAGAGAGTTTGTTCGCCGGGAGCAGGAGATTCTGGATGTTGCCCTGGACCTTTTCCTTCGCAAAGGGGAGGAAAATGTCACCGTCGAGCTGATTGCTGAAGAAGTGGGTATCGGCAAAGGTACAATCTACAAACACTTTCGCTCCAAAGCAGAAATTTATCTCAGGATGATGATCGACTATGAGCGTGAGCTGGCCGACCTTTTTCAATCGCAAGAGGTGACACGGGATAAGGATTCGTTGGCGCGCAGCTATTTTGAGTATCGCCTGAAAGACCCGGAAAAATACTATCTGTTTGAGCGCCTTGAGGAAAAATTGGCACAAAGGAATCCACTTCCCGGTATGCTGGACCAGCTTCATCAAATCAGGGCTTCAAACTTTGATCGCCTGGCCGATCTTATCAGGGCGCGCATCGCTGATGGTAGCCTTGAGGATGTACCGGAGTATTATCACTATTGTGCGGCCTGGGCGCTGATATCAGGAGGGGTTGCCATGTATCACTCGCCCTTTTGGCGAGAGGTGATCAAGGACAAGGAGGGCTTTTTCCGTTATATGATGGACATTGGTGTGCGTATGGGTAACCGGGGCCGTAGTCGCCCGTTAACGGGAAAAGGGGAGTCGGAGTTTGTTTCCTCAGGTGACTACCCATGAGCCGGCAACCCTTTTCCTATATTGAGCCCCTCTACCGTCCTCCCAGCGAGGCCTCATCCCTGATCCTTCAGGTGACCAACGGCTGCTCCTGGAATCGTTGCACCTTTTGCGAGATGTACACAGCGCCGCAGAAGAAGTTTGGGGTGCGCCCAGACGCTGAGGTTGAGCAGGACCTGCAGGCCGCCGCAGCCTATGCAGGCAGAATACGACGTGTTTTCCTGGCGGATGGTGACGCGATGGCACTTTCGGTCAGGCGTCTGGTGTCGATCCTTGAGATGATTCAGCGTCATCTTCCGGGTGTTGAGCGAGTCTCGGCCTACTGCCTGCCCCGAAACCTCAAGGGAAAAAGCCTGCAGGAGCTGGAGTTGCTGCGCTCGATGGGGCTAAGCCTGCTCTATGTGGGGGCCGAGTCGGGGGATGACGAGGTGCTGGAGCGCGTCAATAAAGGGGAGACTCATGGCAGTACACGCGACGCACTCCTGCTCGCCGGAGAAGCGGGTATCAAACGTTCGGTAATGATCCTCAATGGCCTGGGTGGCTCACAACTGAGCCGGCAGCATGCCATCCAGTCTGCGCTGCTTGCCAACGCCACGCAGCCGGAATACCTCTCTACTCTGGTGGTCAGTTTTCCGCTTGGAGAAACCCGATTCAGAAAGGGGTTTCCTGACTATATTCCCTTGCAGCAGGGAGAACTTTTTGAGGAAATGGAGCTGTTGATTGGTCAGCTTGAGCTTCAGAATACGGTGTTCAGGAGTGATCATGCTTCCAACTACTTGGTACTGAAGGGCCGCCTCGGTCGTGATAAGCAGCGCCTCCTGCAAGAGGTTCGCCAGGCGATGGCAAACCCCGCCCAGGCGGGGCTGAGACAGGAATGGCAGCGGGGGTTATAGGGGGAGTTATGAAGGGAGTTGTAAGATTAGCCGGCCTGGCCGCCATGCTTTTGCTGTTGACGGGCTGTATGCCTTCCGATATCTACTCGGAAACCGAGCGTTATGCGCGTGATGCTCGCCTGCTGGATTCCTTTGATCTCTACCGCACCGGCAACTGGGGATTGCCCAAAGATCCGGCCATATCGGTCATCGGGATCAAGAGCCTTAACCCCGAGGCTGAGCAGTACAACCGCCGCCTGTACGCTACTGTAGTGGCCAACCTTCGTAGCTACTTTCCCCACATGCATCAGGCGCAACAGGCGACCAGCTTCAATCGGGCGCTGACACGGGCCCGTCAAGAGCGGGCTGATTACCTTTTGGTACCCCAGCTACTGGTTTATGACGATGCCATCGGCGACTGGGCCCAGTGGCAGGAATCCCAGGAACTATCCAAGGTAGGGCGGGACAAGATCAAAATTTCCCTCGCGCTTTACACTGTCGGCACCGGACAGCTGATGGAAAATGCCTATATTGAGGGGCGAAGTGGCTGGCTCACCTTTATTAACAGTGATCCGGCCGACCTCCTTGCCCCTGCCATTCAACAATATGCCAAACAGCTGTACGGCAACCACTGAGCAGGAGGCTAGGGTCGAATAATGGCTTCAACACCGGGTACGCTTGCCCGAGCCCTTGCGGATGTACTTCCCAAGCAGGGAGTGCCACCTGTCGATAGTTGGCACCCTGAGGTGGAAGGCGATAGCCAGATGCGTATTGATCGGAATGGTGACTGGTTTTACCAGAGTACCCCCATTGAGCGAGCAGGAATGGTACGCCTGTTTTCGACCATCCTGCGCAGGGATGGGGAGGATTACTTTCTGGTTACCCCTGTCGAGAAGCTGTCGATTCAGGTCGATGATCTTCCCTTTGTCGTCGTCGATGTCGGCTCGGACCCCGTGGCTCCGGAGCGTCTTCTGTTTATCACCAACCTGGGGGACCGGATTCCGCTGGATCGGTCTCATCCCCTTGAGGTTGAGGGTATCGGCCGTAGCGAAATACCTCCCTCCATTCGAGTTCGGGGAGCGTTGAAGGCGCGCATCCACAGGAATCTGTTCTACCATCTAGTAGAACACCACGGGGTTGAGCGCACAATTGACGGTCGGCCCCACTTGGGAGTTCTCAGCGAGGGCGAATACCATTCCCTTGGAGAGCTTGCAGACTCCTAACCGCCTCATACCTCACGTTAAGGATGCGACTTGCTATCAATCTCGTCTAACCCTGATCAGCCTGAAATGCTCGAAATCCGGGATCTGGTGGTCGATTTCGAGATGCCGGGTGGAAGCATTCGAGCCCTCGACCGGGTCTCTTTCAACGTTCGCGAGGGAAAGACGCTGGCCCTGGTCGGTGAGTCAGGGTCCGGTAAGTCCGTTTGCTCTCAATCCATATTGGGGATATTGCCAGGCAACGCACGTATTCGATCAGGCAGTATTCTCTTCAGGGATCCAGCGCAGGCGGGTAGTTGCGTGGACATTGCAGCCATTGATCCGAGAGGGCCGGAAATTCGCCAGATTCGGGGAGGGCAAATATCGATCATTTTCCAGGAGCCGATGGTTTCGATGTCGGCCATGCACACCATCGGTAACCAGATCAGCGAAGCCCTGTTTCTGCACCGTAAAATGAAACGCGCCGAAGGCCTCGAGTTAACGCAGGAGATGCTGGCTCTGGTGGGCTTTCGTAACCCGCAGCAGGCGATGAACCTTTACCCTTTCGAGCTCTCCGGTGGCCTGCGGCAGCGAGCGATGATAGCGATGGCGCTTATTTGTCACCCTGTTTTACTGATCGCCGATGAGCCCACCACCGCCCTTGATGTGACGGTCCAGAAGCAGATTCTCAAACTGATTCGCCGGTTGCAGGCAGAGCTCAATATGGCGGTCTTGTTAATCACCCATGACCTTGGGGTCGTCGCCAACATGGCCGATGAGGTGGTTGTTATGTACCACGGGCGGGTGGTTGAAAAGGGGCCGGTAGAGACGATTTTTGGTAATCCGCAGCATAGCTACCTGCAGTCGCTGTTCCGGGCGGTACCCCGTTTCAATCTGGGGCCTGAGGAGCGGCTCAGCCCGATACGCTCCTGCGAGACTGGGCTCGCTCATATTCAGGAGCTATACACTCCCTGGGCTGAATCCGAACGGCAGCAGGCACCTCACCTGAGTATTCAGAACCTTTCCAAGCAGTACCTTCAGCGTTCCAGTGGCTGGTTTGGAGTCGGCGATGAGGAGGTGATCCATGCGGTACGGGATTTCAGCCTGGATATTGCCGTTGGCGAGTCCCTTGGTCTGGTGGGTGAAAGCGGCTGCGGAAAAACCACGCTCTCGAAAATGTTGATGCGCGGCCTTGAGCCGAGCTCAGGATCGATCTTTTACAACGACAGGGGAATCAGGCGGTCGCTGCTGGAGCTGGAGGGGAGGGCGCTTGAACAGTTTCGTCCCAGAATGCAGCTGGTGTTCCAGGACCCCTATAGTGCGTTAAGCCCGCGGATGACGGTGAATGATATTATTACCGAGCCCCTGGTTATTCACCAGGTGGGTGATAAGGCTTTCCGTCAAAGGCGCGCGCAGGATTTAATGGAGCTGGTGGGACTCAGGCCCGAGCTTCTCAATCGTTATCCCCACAGCTTTTCTGGCGGCCAGCGCCAGCGCATCAGTATTGCTCGAGCCCTGGCCCTGTCCCCGGATCTGCTGATTCTGGATGAGCCGGTTTCAGCTTTGGATGTGTCGGTCCAGGCGCAAATACTCAACCTCCTGAAGGACCTGCAAGCAGAACTGGGGCTCACCTATCTATTTATCAGCCATAACCTCGCCGTTGTTGATTACATTGCAGAGCGGGTGGTGGTGATGTGCCATGGTCAAATCGTAGAGATCGCCCCATCTGGAGAGCTGTTTGCGCGGCCGCTTCACCCCTATACCCAGGCCTTGATTGATGCGGTTCCGGCTCCGGATATGAATCAGCTGCTTGATTTTGAACTGCAGGAGGCCGGGTTGGCGCAACCGGAATTCTGGCCAGCGCCTTTTACGCTATCGCCGCACATCAGCAGCCACCTGGTGGAGCTGGAGCCCAATCACTGGGTAAGGATGCATACCGATGAAAGCTAGGTGGGCGTTAACAGGACTACTTCTCTACTCGCTCCTGGGTCTGTTGAGCGCTCCGCTAAAGGCGATACAGCCCCAGCCTCCCGACAGTCCCCGGGTTATGGAGTTATTACCGCCTCAAACCCTCGGCAAAAGCGGCGGTTCCATCCATATGCTGATGGCGAAGTCCAAGGACATCAGGATGATGAATGTCTATGGTTACGCGCGCCTGGTGGGTTACGACCGAAACTTTGAGTTAATACCCGATATCTTGCTGGCCTATGAAAACGAGGATGACCGGATTTTTACCTTCCATCTTCGTCCCGGGCATCGCTGGTCAGACGGGGTTCCTTTCACGAGTGAGGACTTTCGTTTCTACTGGGAGGATGTTGCCCTCAATGAGGAGCTGTCCCCCTTTGGGCCGCCCCAATCGATGATGGTCGACGGTGAGCCCCCTGTGTTAGAGGTGATCGATGAGCTGACCCTGCGTTATAGCTGGAGCTCGCCTAACCCCAACTTTTTACCGCAGTTGGCAGGTCCCAGGGCTTTGGACCTTTACCTGCCTGCCCACTACATGAGGCAGTTTCATGCGCGCTACGCGGAGCCGGAGCGATTGCAGGACCGGCAAGAGAAGGCCTCCAAGCGCAACTGGGTTGCGCTGCTTAAGTCCCGTGCACATCTTTACCAGATGGATAACCCGGAGTTGCCCACCCTGCAACCCTGGTACAACTCAACGCCTGCTCCAGCCGACCGCTTTGTGTTTCTGCGTAACCCCTTCTTTCACCGCGTGGATGCCCGCGGCACCCAGCTACCCTACATTGACGAGGTGGTTATCAATATTGTGGGCAGCAGCCTGATCGCGGCCAAGGCACGCGCTGGAGAAAGTGATCTACAGGGCCGCTATATTCGCCTGGATAACTATACCTTTCTTAAACAGGGTGAGCAGTCCGGGGGGTATCAGGTGCGCTTTTGGAAAGCCGCTCGGGGATCTCAATTTGCTATTTACCCCAACCTCAATGCCAAGGATGATCAGTGGAGAACACTGAATCGGGATGTCCGCTTCCGTCGCGCTCTGTCGCTGGCCATTAACCGGCATGAGATCAACCAGGTGGTTTATTACGGCCTGGCGGAGGAGGGGGGGAATACATTGCTGCCGGAGAGCACTCTGTTCCAGGAGGACTTTATGAAAGCCTGGAACCAGTACGACCCCCGGCAAGCGAACGACCTGCTGGATGAGTTGGGGCTGCTTGAGCGGGATGCCAGGGGAATCCGCCTGCTACCCGATGGACGCCCGATGGAGGTGGTGGTCCACACAGCGGGTGAGGAAACCGAAGAGACCGATGTGCTTCAACTGGTGCACGATCACTGGATGGAGGTTGGCATCAAGCTTCACATAAGGCCCTCCCAACGAGAGGTATTTCGTAACCGGGTGTTCTCCGGTGAAGCAATCATGTCAGTGTGGAAGGGGCTTGATAACGCCTTGGCGACCAGCGACATGAGTCCATGGGAGCTTGCCCCCTACTCACAGCAGCAGTTGCAATGGCCGATGTGGGGGAACTACTACGAAACCGGTAAAGGCGATCCCCCGGACCTACTCCCTGCCAAGCGTTTACGAACACTGGTCGAGACCTGGGAGAGCTCCCGTAACCGTCAGCAGCGTTGGGATATCTGGCAGGAGATGTTAAGGATCTATTCCAACCAGGTATTCAGTATTGGAACGGTGACGGGGATCATGCAGCCGATTGTGGTCAGCAACCGGCTTAGGAATGTTCCGGTACAGGGGTGGTATAGCTGGGAGCCGGGATCCTACTTCGGTATCTACAATCCCGACACCTTTTGGCTCAGGGATGCAGAGGGGGCTCGATAGATGGGCACTTATATCCTTAAACGGGTATTGCTGATGGTTCCAACCCTGCTGCTGATCAGCCTGGTTGTGTTTGTCATCATTCAGCTTCCGCCCGGTGACTACCTGGAAAGCTATATTGCTGAACTGCAGGCACAGGGTGAAAGTGTGGATATGGAAAAAGTCGCCTACCTGCGTGCTGAATACGGTCTCGACAAGAGTTTTATGGAGCAGTACCTGTCGTGGGTGACAGGCTTCGTACAGGGCGATTTCGGCTACTCCTTTGAGTATGACCTACCGGTGTCGGAGGTGGTTGGAGACAGGATGTATCTCACCATCCTGGTGTCTATGCTTACCATTATTTTTACCTGGCTGATTGCGTTCCCTATCGGTCTTTACTCTGCCACGCACCAGTACAGCTGGGGGGACTATGGACTGACCCTGCTTGGCTTTATCGGCCTGGCGACCCCCAACTTCCTGTTGGCGCTGGTGATGCTCTATTTTGCCAACGTCTATTTCGGCACCTCCATCGGAGGCTTGATGGATGAGCAGTACATCAACCAGCCCTGGAGTTGGGCGAAGGTAAGCTCCATTCTTGAACACCTGTGGATCCCTGTAATCGTCATCGGCACCTCAGGCACAGCGGGTATGATCAGGCGCCTCAGGGCGAACCTGCTTGACGAGCTCCATAAACCCTATGTCGTGACCGGCAGGGCGAAAGGGTTGCCCGAAACCCGCCTGCTGCTGAAGTACCCGTTCAGGGTATCGCTCAATTTTTTTGTCGCGGATATTGGCAATATGCTGCCCAGTATTATCTCGGGGGCTGAAATCGTTGCGCTGGTCCTCTCGCTCCCCACTACAGGTCCTATGTTACTGGGTGCGCTTCAGAGCCAGGATATGTACCTGGCGGGCTCTTTCCTGATGTTCCTGGCTACGTTAACGGTGATTGGGGTGCTGATCTCGGATCTGCTGCTGGCGGTGCTCGACCCTCGCATTCGTCTTGAGGGAGGGGCTCGCCGATGAAACAACCGGCTAATCCTCACTTTGTTTGCAAGGACGAGTTTGACCCGATGTCCACGGAAAAGGCCCAGGCCGCGCAGCAGGCTTTTTTCCTGGCGTCCCAGTGGCAGCTGATGTGGTGGAAATTCAAACAGCACAAGCTGGCCCTGTACAGCGGGCTGTTCATTCTCCTGCTCTATTTCTCCATACTGATCTGCGAGTTCCTTGCGCCCTATACGCTACACAGTCGCCATGTCGACTCCATCTACTCACCACCGCAACCGGTGCACCTGTTTCATGAGGGGGAGTGGGTGGGACCCTTCGTATACGGCTGGCAGCAAACCCTGGATATGGATCGCCTGCTACGGGTCTACTCAGAGGACAGGAGTAAAATCTACCGCATAGGGTTTTTTTGTCCCGGCGAGGAGTACCGTTTTTGGGGTGTCCTGAACTCCGACCTGCATCTGCTCTGTGTTGAGGAGGGCGGAACGCTGTTCTTGCTGGGCACCGACCGGTTGGGGCGGGATATGCTGTCGAGAATCATCTACGGTACTCGCATCTCCATTACCATCGGGCTGGTGGGTATCTGCCTGAGCATGATCATGGGGGTAGTTATTGGCAGCCTCGCCGGCTATTACGGCGGCTGGGTGGATAATCTGGTGCAGCGGGTGATCGAGGTGATTCGCTCCTTCCCTGAACTGCCGTTGTGGATGGCGCTGTCGGCGATTATTCCGGTCACCTGGAGTCCACTATGGGTGTTTTTCGGCATCACCCTGATTCTGGCACTGATGGACTGGACCGGGTTGGCGCGAGCCGTCCGTTCCAAGCTGCTGGCGCTACGCGAGGAGGATTATGCCAGTGCGGCGGCCCTGATGGGCGCCTCCCCCCCACGTATCATTCGCAAACACCTGCTTCCCGGGTTTTTCAGCCACCTGATCGCCTCAGCGACCCTGTCGATACCAGCCATGATCCTCGGTGAGACTGCACTCAGCTTTCTGGGGCTGGGTTTGCGCCCCCCGATCACCAGCTGGGGAGTACTGCTGGCGGAAGCCCAGAATGTTAATGTGGTGGCCATTTACCCCTGGCTGATGCTGCCGGTGGTGCCGGTCATTTGCGTTATTCTCGCGTTTAACTTCCTGGGGGATGGCCTAAGGGATGCGGCGGACCCCTATAAGCACTGAGGGGGTCGCTCAGTTAGAGGGGGTGGAGTCGATGATGCGCCCTCCAGCGAGCTCGACCCGGTGCTCAAACAGGGGCATCAGGTGTTGTCGGTTGACGACCCAGACAAACGCACAGCGGCCCGACGTCAGCAAACGTTCGATCAGCCGCTGTTCGGACTGCTCGTCAAGGGCACTGGTCGCCTGGTCAACGACCATAACGCGGGGCTGCTTAATCATGGCCCTGATCAGTGCCAGCTTTTGCCGGGTGGCGGTCTGCAGTTTTGAACCCGCGGTCCCGACCTCATACTCCAGGCCGTAATGCTGGATATCCGCCCTCAGGTGATGCTCGTCGATCAGCTGGTCGATGACGTCAGCAACCTTCTGTTGCGCATTGGCTTTGCCGTACACCAGCTTGCCGAAGAGAATGTTCTCCTGAATGCTGAGCAGGCCGTTGAACTGATCAAACCGGTAATGGACAAGCTCACGGCGTCCTTGCTGGAGCTGTGCGAACTCCTGGCGAACCTTGACCAGGGTCGCCTGTATCGACTCGTCGATCAGCCCCAGTCGGTGCCTGGCCGGGGTGAGTTTCATAAAGAGGGCAAGCAGTTTTTCCCGCTGTTCAGCCTGCAGTGATTCCACCTTTTCGATCGGGTGTTTGGCCAGCAGCTCCTTGTATTCAGGAAGGTCCTCTGCACTGATAAAGCTGAACCGTTCGTAGATATCGTTGCCGGGCTCCAGGTCGGCGAAGAGTTCGATCATGGTTTCGGCAACCTTGTAACCGATGCTCAGAGCGGTCGGCATGAGTTGGTTATTCAGCAGAGAGCGTTGTAATGAGCCGTCGAGGTGCAAGGTGTCGGCGCTCAGGGAGGGGTCCGAGCAGCTGCCAAAAAGGATATTTTCAGCCACGCTGATATTGGTGTTATAGCGTTCGCTGTCGAAGGTCTCAATCAGGTCATCCATCCCCGCCTCCGACAAGCGATCACGCAGCTCTTGCCTCAGTGTCACCAGCTTGTGGGCCAGCTGCTCGTCAGGGGCGTTGGCCATCGACTGTTGCAGGCCGAAGCGGTAGAGGTCGGCATCGAGCTCAAACAGGGTGCAGAGCGACAAGATCTCCGCCTGTAGCGCCTGTAGGGAGTCGTAAGGGGTCTGTTCAAGGTCCAGCCAGTCGTGCCCGATGGGTTGCTCGTAGATTGTAAGGTCGCTTGGGGAGAAGCCCTCGGGCTGAGTCAGTCCGTAGAGGAGGTTTTCGCGGATGGTGCCTGCGAAAAGGTGCGAGCGGGGGCCGACAAAGCAGAGTGTCCGGCTCAGGGCGGGCTCGTTGATACGCTTCAGGTCGTGACCAAAAATCTGTATGGCTCCCCGGTCCGGGGTTTGAAGTTTACAGATCAGCTGGGCCAGCTCGGAGGCCCCGCTCTCGTTGTCACCCATCAATCCAACCGACTGCTTCATGGCCAGTGTCATGGTGATGCTGTCGAGTTTCACACTGGCATCCGGGTCGGAGAAGAAAACCCGGTCAAAACGGATCTCCTCGTTGACCAGCTCAAGCCTTGTATCGCCCTCGTTGAGGCGACTGGGGGGAAACATCGGCACCGGTGTGAACTGCTCGACGATCTGCTCATATTTGACGCGCACATCCTCTTTGGTCTGGTAGTACTTAAGAAGCTCCTTCCAGGGGGCATCCAGATCCTGGTAGGCGGCCAGGACCGCCACCAGTGCGCCAATGGTCAACTCCCCCTGAATGACGTAGTAACCACCGATCGAATAGAAGAAGAAGGGGGTGACTTTGGATAAAAAATTGTTCAAAAACTTGATAAAAAACTTGCGCTTGTAGATATCAAAGCGGATCAGGAAGATGTCCTGTAAGCGGGCTGCTATTTTGACCCGTTCAAACTCAGAAGTGCCCAGGGTATGCACATCCTGAATACCCGCCATACTGTCTCCCACCTTGTCGCCGAGCCTTCTGGCCGCCAGCACCCGCTGCTTAGAGAGGGCGTTGACCTTGCGTTGCAGCTTGGGGATCACGTACATCTGCAGGGGATAGAGAGAGATGGCCGCCAGCCCCAGCAGGGGGTCTTGATTGAATATGAAGAACAGGTAGGTCAATAAAAGACCCCCTTGAAAGGCGGGGAGGGCAAAAGCGTCGCCGATAAAGCCGCCAAGGGGCTCTGTTTCAGCCGTAATTATCGGTATGATCTCTCCTTGGGAGATGCGTTTGAAGTGGGGGAGCGGGAAGCGCAGAATCCGGCTATAGAGCTCCAGGCGCAAATTTCGTAACATCCGCTCGCCTACTACTCCCCGGTAAACGTTGAGGACATACTTCAACGCTCCGTTGAGGATGACCAGGAGGAGAAACAGGGAGCAGAGGAAAAAGAGATAGGATATCTGGTTCAGCTCATACCCCAGAACAGTTTCCGGGATGTCGGTGCCCGCTAATGCCCGGTTGATGATCTGCTTCGGGACATCGAGAGAGGCATAGACCAGCGGAAAAGCGACGAGCGTGAGCAGAAGGATAAGAACCTGATCCCTCAGCGTGTTTTTAATGATGTATCTGTAGATAGATCTATCCATCTGCTCCAATCACTTCCAGCGAGAGGGGGAACCTCGCAGGAAGGTCCCGATAGCATTATCGTTGAAAATCGGCGCGAGCCACAAGGCTGAAACAATAAGAAGGTTGGAGACTCTGTCTTGGCGAAAAAAATCGCATTGGTATTAAAAGGTTACCCACGCTTATCGGAAACCTTTATTGCGCAAGAGATTCGTGAGCTGGAAAGGCGGGGGGTGGAGATTGCACTGGTTTCCCTGCGCCACCCAACGGACAAAAAGCGACACCCCATTCATGACGAAATAAAGGCTTCGGTGCTCTATCTGCCTGAATACCTCTATCAGGAGCCCTGGCGAGTTGCGAGAGCGCTGTTGTCTGGCTGCCTGACGCGTCGTTTTTGGGGCACGGTGGGAACCTGGTGGAACGACCTGCTGCGGGATCCGAGCGCCAACCGTGTACGCCGCTTTGGCCAGGCATTGGTGCTTGCTCGCGAGCTGCCGCCCGATACCGAGGTCCTCTATGCCCATTTCATCCATACCCCCGCTTCCGTCACCCGTTATACCAGCGAGCTGACCGGGCTTGAATGGTGCGCCTCCGCCCATGCCAAGGATATCTGGACCAGCCCGCGCTGGGAGCTCAAGGAAAAACTGGCCAGCCTG
The DNA here is from genome assembly GCF_003864255.1 of Aestuariirhabdus litorea. Taxonomy (NCBI): domain Bacteria; kingdom Pseudomonadati; phylum Pseudomonadota; class Gammaproteobacteria; order Oceanospirillales; family Aestuariirhabdaceae; genus Aestuariirhabdus; species Aestuariirhabdus litorea. The sequence goes on along the minus strand of NZ_QWEZ01000001.1, from coordinate 1,404,919 downwards.
AGCTGGTTGACCACCTGCACCCAGGCCAACACCGATTACCTCAAAGGGCTCAGCGATCGACCGGACACTGTTTTCCTGAGCTACCACGGTCTCGACTTCGACCGCTTTCCCGAACCTGCGAGTGGCCAGCTGGCGACAACTATCCCTCAGCTTGAGCTGGCCGTGAACCACCAGGCTCCGGTAGAGATACTCTCGGTTGGGCGTGCGGTGCCCAAAAAAGGCTATGATTTTTTGCTCAATGCGCTGGCGCTGCTGCCTGCAGAGCTTAACTGGCGCTTTACCCACATTGGAGGTGGGGAGGGGTTAGCCGCGCTCAAGAGCCAGGCGGCCGACCTGGGTATTGAAGAACGTATCGCCTGGCAGGGCGCTTGTTCGCAGCAACAGGTTTTGCAGGCTTACCAGCAGGCCGATATCTTTGTATTGGCGTCAAGGGTGAATGCTGATGGTGACCGGGACGGGCTGCCGAACGTATTGATGGAGGCACAAAGTCAGGGGGTTGCCTGCCTGTCAACGGATATATCGGGAATCCCTGAGCTGATCATCGATGGCGAGAGCGGGCTTCTGGTGCCGCCGGAGAATGAGCGGGCCTTGCGAGACGCTTTGGTGCTTCTGATCAGCGATCCTGCGCTTCGGCAACGGTTGGCGCAAGCGGGCTACCAGCGGGTGCGTGAACACTTCTCCCTGGCAGAGGGAATTGACCGCATCTATAGCCAGTTCGAGGCGCAGGGGTGAGCCGAACCATCGCTTTTTATGCGCCGATGAAGCCGCTGAATCATCCGATACCCTCGGGGGATCAGCGCATCGCACGGTTGTTTTTTGAGGCCCTGCAACAGGCGGACTATCGGGTTGAGATTGCCAGTACCCTGAGAAGCTGGGAGGGGAAAGGGGACCCCCTAAGCCAGCAGCAGATTCGTGCGAGTGCCGAAGCGGAGTGCCGGCGACTGATCACCCGATACCAGACATTACCGGAGAAAGAGAGACCCCGCTGCTGGTTTACCTACCACCTTTACCACAAGGCTCCCGATTGGATAGGACCCGAGGTCTCCCGGGTGATGGGCATCCCTTACGTGGTGGCCGAGGCCTCGATCGCCAACAAGCAACGGGGAGGCCCCTGGCATCAAGGCTGGGAGCAGTCGATGGTTGCCCTTCGACAGGCGGCGGCGGTGCTGGCGCTTAACCCCAGGGATGAGGTGGCCCTGCGCGACTATCTACCTGCCGAGCGCATCCATTCCATGTTGCCTTTTCTCGCCCCTGACCCTTTACCAAAACCCAACCGTAACGCGCTGGCCGCCGCCCTTGGGCTTGATCCGCACGATACCTGGCTGGTCACCTGCGCAATGATGCGGCCGGGTGATAAGCTCAGCAGCTATCAGCGGCTGGCGACCAGCCTCCAGGGCGTCAGTGATTACCCGTGGCGCTTGTTGGTCATCGGGGATGGTCGCGAGAGGGCTGCGGTTGAGGCGCTGTTCAGCCCTGTGCGCGAGAGGGTAGTGTTCGTGGGTGAGCAGCCTGTGGAAACGATGGCGCAATGGGTTGGGTGCTGCGATCTCTTTGTCTGGCCGGCGGTTAATGAGGCGATTGGTATGGCAATGCTGGAAGCGATGAACGCAGGGGTGCCGGTTCTATCCGGCTACAGCCCCACCCTGTTTCCCCTGGCAGGAACGGGGGGAGCGCTGATCATGACCACCGATAACAGTTGTGAGCGTTTTGAGCATGAACTGAGGCGGCTGTTGAGCGATCCGCTTCTGATCCCGCGGGCTGCTGACAAGTGCCCAGAGTTGATGCGGCGTCACTGTAGCCTGGAAAAGGCGGTCGCCACCCTACAGGAAATAATAGGGGCGCACTATGATTAGCCTTTTTATGCTGCGCCATGGAACAACCGCCTGGAACCTGGAAAAAAGGGTACAAGGGCACACCGATATACCGCTTCTGCCTGACACCCGGCAGGAGCTGTCTCAGCTCAGGCTGGCCTCCCGCTACCGGGATCTCGCCTGGTATTGCAGCCCCCTTACCCGAACCCGGCAAACCGCCCAGGCGATCGGCCTTGTGGCCACTCCGGAGCCTGCACTGATCGAGATGGCGTGGGGAAGCTGGGAGGGGAAAACCATTGAGGGACTGCGTCGGGCCGCCCCGCAGCAGATGGCCCGTGAAGAGGCTCGAGGCCGCTTTATGACCCCTGAGGGAGGGGAGTGCCCTCAACAGGTAATCGACCGGCTACTGAGCTGGCTGGCTACCCTGCAGCCAAAAACGGACATTGGGGTGGTGACCCACAAGGGGGTTATCCGGGCGGCCCTTGCTGAGGCGTGCCGCTGGGATATGGTGGAGCGCTGCCCGGTGAAGCCGGATTGGGGACGGTTGCTGGAGTTCTCATGGTCAGCGGAGCAGGGGCTTTGTTTTGTGCAGTGTAACCTGCCCCTGGAAGGTGACTAGGGAGACCTTTCGAATAGGTGGGCAATCTTTGGCCAGCGGACCTGGGGGCAGGCGCTTAACTGCTCCAGCAGCTGCTCCATAAACTCCCAGCACTCAGTGTCATGCACCAGGTGGTGGCTCATGATGCCGCTGGCTTCGAGGCTATCCACTTCACCCAGGCGCCGTTGGCGAAGGTGCTGGAGCAATTGGCTTATGACCCGCTTGATACCGGCAAAGCGCCGCAGCTTCCAGTCGATAAGGTCAACGTGGACATTGTTGATGGGCAGCGGTGGGTTGGCTGGTCGGGGTCCCAGGGTCGAAAGGCCTTTAAGGCCAATCTCCCCTAGCCCGGCGATGAGCTCCGGGCTGATACGGTTCCAGGGGGGTACCAGGATCGACTGGTATTGATCACCCAGCTCCTGACGCAAGCGCAGGTCACCCTGCTGCAGTCGGCTTAACACCAGGGCCGGGGGACGATGCGCGCCCAACTCCTGTTTGCGCTCTTGCGGGGGGGCATAGCTGATGTGGTCGTAGCCATGCAGCAGGCAGCTGACTGACGGGTGCTGTCGTAGTCGCAGCGCCAGTGAGGGGCTAAGCTGCGCGGGAATGACGGCCGCTGCCAGTGGAATACGGTGGCGGTCGGCAAACGCCAGCAGCTGCCTGAGGGGGGCTGAGTCGCCGGTGGCGTCATCGTCCCGCCACCATAGGCTAAGGGGCTTGTCCGCCGCGACCCAGAGCTCAAGCTCGGCCGCCAGCTCCTCCCAGGGGGTAGCCCTGCTCATGGTCCGACCTCCTGAAGCATATCCTGCAGCAGCCGCGCGGTCGTATGGGCACCGCTCAAATCAATGCTCAAGGGCGGGGGTGACTGTTGAGCGGCCCGGTCGATAGCCGGAGCGAGAATTTCGGGTCTAAGCGAGTCGGCAGGCAACCATTGAATCAACCCTTTACGTTGCAAAATTTCACTCCGTTGGCGCTGTTCGGTTTCGCCACCCTCCCCGTAGGGAATCACCAGGGCCGGGGTTGCGGTAGCCAACACCTCCATGGTGGTGTTGTAACCCGCCTGGGAGATAGAGAGGGAGCTTTTGGCTAACAGCGAGACAAAGTCATCGCGGAAGCGCTCAACCACGATGCCGGCCTTCAGGGCCACTTGCTGCAGGCGGGAAAACCGTACATCATCGAGCCCTGGGCCGGTAATCAGCGTCCAGGGCTGGTTGGCCAGCGAGGTCTCTCCTTTGCACTGGACGATCGCCTCCAGTAGGGGATAACCCACGGCACCGCCACCCGCGGACACCACGACCCCCTCGCGGGGCCGGGGAGTCGATGGGGAAGAGCCGCTATCCGCAACGTACCCTGTATAGCTGAGCTTATGCCTGATGCGGTGGGTAAAGGGGCAGCTTTGTTCAAGGGTAACCAGGGAGGGGTCGCTATGTACCAGCACCCGGTTGAAATACTGCTCCACATAAGCCACGGTCTCCTCTTCACGCTTCGGGTGGGGAGTGCTCTTTTGAACCAGAATATCCCTCAGCGAGCAGGCAGTGGGTATGCCTTGCGACCGGGCCTGCTCCAGTAGCGGAAGCAGCTCAAAGCGAAATTGGCGCCGGCCAAAGGGGAACAGCTCGATGAGCAGCAGGTCGGGCTGGATGGCAGCGGTGATCTGCAAAAGCTGCTCGGCACGCTGTTGACGATAGGAGGCGTCAATGGGAACGCCCTGAGGGTCAACCAGGTTGGAAAAGTCGGCATTGCAGCAGGTGACCGGTGGCAGCTGGTAACAGGCTTTGACATTGAACCGGACCGGGGACGGCAAGCCACCTTGGACAAGGTGGACCTCCATACCTGCCTGCGTTAATGCCTCAGCAATCAGCGCGGCCCGCTTGAGATGCCCTATACCAAGCAGGTGTTGCACATAAAAAAGTATTCGAGGGGCGGAGGGACTCATTCTTCAGGCTGATTGGGTTGCAGGTTATGGCCTCGCTCACACATGATCCGATAAACCGTCGAGACGACGTTATCAATACCGTTGAGCATCCCTTTGCACATCTCCCGTGTAGGTGGCGGGGTCGTGCTCAGGGCTTTGAGGGCACTGATCATGGTGTCGGTATTGTCGAGATCGTCGGGGTCCACCATCTGCACTAATCCGCATTCCGCGGCCTTACTCGCACGGATGTACTGCTCGAGGCGGGGCGTTTTACGGGGCACTATAATGGCCCGCTTGCTGAAGGAGAGAATTTCGCAGAAGGTGTTGTAGCCCCCCATGGATACAACGGCTTCCGCCTTGGCGATCAGCCCTTCAAGGTGATTGTTAAAGGTAATCACCTTGACCCGTTGCAGGCAGGCCGCACGGGCGGCAAACCGCTCTCGTTCCTCGCTGGGCATAAAGGGACCGAGGACAATCAGGGCCGGCAGTGGAAGCTCTGTTTCGGCCTGTTCATAAGCGCGTAACACCCAGTCAACCAGCTCGATCCCGTCACCTCCCCCTCCTGTGGTCACCAGCAGGTAGGGTTGTTCGAGGGGTAATGGCTGGTTTAAAGCGGCCTTGGGCAGCCTCCGGTTGAGGTAGCCGGTATAGCGCATCTTGTCATCGATCGGGCGTGGGAGGCTGACCCCTTGTAACGGGTTGCCCATTGACTTGGGGCCGTATACCCAAACCTGGTCAAACAGGGCGTCAAGGTGCTCAGGGATGCCCTTGGACTGCCACTCCCGATCCAGGGCTTCGGCCTCGTCCATGACATCCCTTAGCCCCAGCACGTTGGTGGTTCCCAGAGCCTTTAGCATCTTCAGGGTATGTTTTACTTCGCCCTTGAGACCAAGGGGCTCCTTATCAACGAGAAATATGTCCGGCGAGAAGCTGAGCGCAGTGCTGTAAATGATCGATTCGCGAATCGCCAGGGTCTGTGCAAGGTCAATGTGCAAGCCCAGGCTGGTGTAGTCGCCATCGTAGAGCTTGATAACGCCAGGAATGCGTACGAAGTCTACCCGTGCGCGAAAATCAAATCGCCCAATGATGGGGGAGCCGGTAAGGATCAGTACGGAGATCGATTTGTAATGCCTGACCAGGGCGTGGGCAATGGTATGACAGCGCCTCAGGTGACCCAGCCCATAGCTGTCATGGCTGTAGATGAGCACTCGCGCGTCGGGCTTAATAGACTGCTTCATGGTTCCTTCAACGTCATGGGCAAGCGGCAGGCATCCGTTGCTGGAGTCATACTATAAGTGACTGACAAGTCAATTTGTACCTTCCCTGAGGAAAGAAATAAGCAGAGGGTCGGTTCTTATCTCTAAACAGGCAACGGCGCCAGGATAGCTATCCGTGTGAACAAACTACTGCAGTGGGGATATGGGCTAATCTCAGATCGGGCTCATGGTGATTTGAACCATGAGGCTGGCCCGATTCTCAAGAGCTCCCGGGTGAGTGCCGCTATCTATCGGCAGCAGCAGGGCAGTGAGCGCCTGATTGCCTGGGTAGAGTTGGCGGTTGTTTTGACCTTTCTATTGCTTTACCTGTTGACCCCCAAGACCTTTGTGGCACCGGAGCTGAACGTTTCATTCGACGCGAGCCTGTGGCCGCAACTGCTGGAGGCGATTAGCAGGGAACCCGTGCCCTGGGCCCTTGGGCTCTATCTGGTGGTGACGCTTGGTGGTTTGCTGCAGGCCTACTCTGAGCGTCTGCTGAGCTGGCGCTCCTACAGTGCCATCGTACTTAATTTTGCGTTGCTCTATGGTTTGATCTGGAGCTTCCATGTGCAGTACCAGCAACCCCCGGCGTTTTACCTGAAAGCACCTACACTGCTCTATGTTTTCATATTTATTGCTATCAGGGCGCTCCGCTTCGAGGCCCGTTACGTACTCTTTGCAGGGGGCTGTGCGGTCGTTGGTTGGATGCTGCTTGTTTACTACGTTCTCTATGCCAGTGGCGGAGAGATGCCCCTGACCCGGGATTATGTCCATTACCTGACCTCGAACTCGGTGCTTCTGGGGGCTGAGTTCGACAAGATGATCTCTATGGTGATTGTGACCTCGATTCTGGCACTGGCGATTACGCGGGCGCGCGCGCTACTGTTTGAGGCCGTTGTGGAGACCAAGATTGCCACCGATTTAGCCCGCTTTGTTCCGGCTGAGGTGGCGCGTCAGGTATCCAGGGACGACCCCGACCTGGAGTTCGGTGGTGGCAAAGTGGGGGAGGCGACCATACTCTTTAGCGATATCGAGGGGTTTACCTCGCTCAGTGAGCAGACCCCCCCCGTGGACCTGATTAGACGCCTGAATCGCTATTTCAGCGTTCTTTCGGGTCCGATTGAGAGCAGGGGCGGGGCGATTAACCAGTTCCAGGGGGATGCGGTACTGGCATCGTTTAATATGCCTATAGAGGATAGGAATCATGCGGTTAATGCGATCCGTGCGGCGCTGGAGATTCAAGCACGATTGCGCACCGAAGACGCTGCACTGGTCACCCGGATCGGGATCAACACCGGCAGTGTAGTGGGGGGGCTGGTGGGAACACCCGAACGCTTGAGTTACACCGTCCACGGTGACACGGTTAATCTGGCCGCGCGACTGGAGCAACTCAATAAGGAGTATGGAACCTGCATCTTGCTGTCCGAAGCAACCCGTCGCCAGGCGGAGGGGGTGTTCGACTTTGTTGAGGTTGCCGAGGTGATGGTGCGTGGCCGCCGAGGTTTGACGAAGCTCTATACCCTTGCTGGCGAGATGGAGCCTTAGCTCGCGGAGAGAACCCGGGTCAGGTTGTAGCGTGCCTGCTGCTCCAGGTGGTCGCGAAAGTGTTGAGTGTGAAACAGGTGGGGCCTGCTGAGCAGCATCTGAAAGAATTTACGCTGCGCCGCGTTGTAGTCTTCGTCACTGAGGTGTGGGCTTTCCCTACGCACATTGCGGCTGTCTTGAAGAAACGCTTCCCAGGGCCTTCCCAGCGAGGAAAGGTCAATGTCCGCTAAATAGCAACCGTCCTGGCTGGCGGGCGGGTTCTGGTGAGTCGTGTCCATGATCAGCTCGGCAATGCGATCCCGTCTCTGCAGGCAGTCGGAAGAGGTGCCTACCAGTTGGCAGAAAAAATTGGCGCTGTCGGCCTCGTTACTGTCGCTGTTGATACGGTAGATTACGTCATGAAACCAGAGCGCCATCTCTACCTCTGCCGGGGAGCCCAGCCTGCTGGAGATCTTATCCAGCTGCTGCAGGCAAAAGCCGATATGGTCCTGATTGTGGTAGAAGCGTCCTTCTCCAGCGTAATGGGTAGCAATATGCACCCATACCGTTTGTGCATCGAATGCAGCCTGGTTATCGAAAAGGGTTGTCCATAGCCGGAGAAATCGTGTTCTGTCCATGATCTTCTATCCGCCGGCTAAGCGCAGCTTCTCCTGCAACGCTTCATAGGCGGTTTGTGCCTCCGCCAGTTTATGGCTGAGTTGGCGCATGACATCCAGCGATACTTCCGGGTTTTCGGTCAGGAGTTTGATGAAAATATCCTCGCCGATGCGGAGCACTTCCACTTCCGAGCGGGCGCGAATGGTAGCAGAGCGTGGCTGCTTGGTAATGACGGCCATCTCGCCGATCAGAGAGTTGGCCCCACGTACAGCAACCACCAACTCGGTACCGGCGCCATTGGCAAGGACTTCAACGGCACCGGACATAATTACAAAGGCGCTGTCGGCGGGCTGGTCCTTCTCAAACAGAGTCTCTCCCGCCTGATAGGTCAGTGCTTCGCTGGTAAAGGCGATCAAGCGAAGTTTTGATGTTTCCAGTTTGGAAAACATCGGCACCTTCGCCAGCTGGCAGACCTCCTCTTCAATATCCAATCTAAAAACTCCTGACCCTTTTCTGGTTCATTTTGCGCAAGAAAGCCGCAGCGGGCAAGCGTAGAGCCCGGATAGGATAAAAAAGGGGCCTTAGGCCCCTTTAAATGCATGGATAACCGCGCCGACTACCCCCTACATGTTAGGGTAGTTAGGGCCGCCGGCTCCTTCCGGGGTTACCCAGGTAATGTTCTGCGCCGGATCCTTGATGTCACAGGTTTTGCAGTGAACGCAGTTCTGGGAGTTGATCTGGAAGCGTTTGCCGGCTTCATCCTCGATAATCTCATAGACGCCTGCGGGGCAGTAGCGCTGTGCCGGTTCATCAAACTTTGCAAGGTTGTCCCCCAGAGGAATACTGTCATCCGCCAGCTTGAGGTGGCATGGCTGGTCCTCTTCATGGTTTGTGTTGGAGAGGAAAACCGAGCTCAACTTGTCAAAGCTGATGACCCCATCGGGTTTTGGATAGTTAATCACCTTGCACTCGCTGGCGGGCTTGAGTGTAGCGTGGTCAGGGGTGCTGTCCTGCAGGGTGAATGGCAGCTTGCCGTTGAAAATGTTGAGATCCACAAACGCAAAGGCACCACCGATGATGTTGCCAAACTTATGCATGGCTGGGCCGAAGTTGCGCTGTTGGTGAAGCTCTTTATACGCCCAGCAAGCTTCAAATTCAGTTTTGAACCCTTCCAGGTTGTCACCGCCCTGGCTACCGTTTTGTATCACTTTGAAGACCACTTCAGCGGCAACCATTCCGGATTTCATCGCCGTATGAGTGCCCTTGATTTTGGCGAAGTTGAGTGTGCCTGCTTCGCAACCGATCAGCAGGCCACCGGGGAAGTTCATCTTGGGCAGGGCCTGTGGGCCACCCTTGGCAATGGCACGGGCGCCGTAAGAAACGCGCTTGCCTCCTTCCAGATATTGTTTGACGACAGGGTTCTGCTTGAAGCGTTGCATTTCGTCGAAGGGGCTGACGTGTGGATTGCTATAGCAAAGGTCAGTGATCAGGCCAAGTACCACCTGGTTGTTTTCAGCATGGTACAGAAAGCCGCCGCCTTTGCTGTCGCTTTCGCTCAGCGGCCAGCCGGCGGTATGCATCACGAGCCCCTCTTTGTGCTGCTCGGGGTTGATATCCCAAAGCTCCTTGATGCCGATACCATAATGCTGGGGGCCGGCATCCTTATCGAGCTCGAAGCGGCTAATGAGCTGCTTTCCAAGGTGTCCCCGACACCCCTCGGCGAAGAGAGTGTACTTGGCGTGTAGCTCCATACCGGGCATGTAGCTGTCTTTCTGGCTGCCATCAGCGGCAATACCCATGTCGCCTGTGGCCACACCCTTAACGCTGCCATCATCGTTAAACAGGACTTCGGAAGCCGCAAAACCGGGGAATACCTCTACTCCAAGGGATTCTGCCTGCTCAGCCAGCCAGCGGGACAGGTTGCCGAGGCTGACGATGTAGTTGCCATGGTTGTGCATGGTCTTTGGCACGAAGAGGTTGGGAACCTTTTGCGCCTTTTCCTGGCTCTTGAGGACAAAGATCTGGTCATCGGTGACCGGTGTGTTAAGCGGTGCTCCCAGCTCTTTCCAGTTGGGAAAGAGCTCGTCGATCGCGGTGGTCTCAATAACAGCCCCTGAAAGGATGTGGGCGCCGACTTCGGAACCTTTTTCAACTACACACACGCTAAGCTCGCTGCCGGCCTCCTGGGCTTGCTGCATAAGTCGGCAGGCAGCTGACAAACCAGCCGGTCCGGCACCTACGATGACGACGTCAAACTCCATCGATTCACGTTCCACGCTGTATCTCCTCAAGGTTTTCTGTTGTTATTTGGAGCCAGCTAGGGCACAGCTCCCAAAAGATGCTTGCCCGATTTTAAACAACTGTTTTAATATTGTCTAACTGGTTGTTTCGAAAGGATTCAGTTTTCGGTTTTGCGTAGATCGGAATCTGGATTTATTGGCTGTCGAATACACTCACTCGTTGGAGTGAAGATGGCCTGGGAGCTGGGTGGGCGCCTTGACCTGCTATAGGGATGGGTTCAAGATACCGGCCACTTAAATTATCAGTAACGCCTTGTTGCGGTCTGCTTCGGGGTATTGCATCGGCTCCACTGGCGCTGTATCGGTCGGTGGCTATTTCTAAAAAACGGACATTATACGAGGATTCCATGAAGGTTCTTGTAGCTGTAAAGCGAGTCATAGATTACAACGTAAAGGTCCGTGTAAAAGCGGATAACACTGATGTTGATCTGACCAACGTCAAAATGGCCATGAACCCTTTCGACGAGATCGCAGTTGAAGAAGCTGTGCGTTTGAAGGAGAGCGGGGTAGCAACGGAGGTGGTTGCGGTCTCCATGGGTGGTAAGGAGTGCCAGGAGCAGATTCGTACCGCTCTTGCGCTCGGTGCTGACCGCGGCATTCTGGTCGAAACCGATGAAAAACTCGGCTCTTTGAGTGTGGCCAAGCTGCTAAAAGCGCTCGTAGACGAGGAGAAGCCTGACCTGGTGATTCTGGGTAAGCAGGCGATCGACAGCGATAATAACCAGACTGGCCAGATGCTGGCTGCGTTGGCGGGCCTGCCTCAGGGTACCTTCGCCTCTGAAGTCAGTGTGGCTGACGGCAAGGTGGCGGTCACTCGTGAGGTGGATGGTGGACTGCAGACGATTTCCCTCTCCCTGCCTGCTGTCCTTACCGTTGACCTTCGTCTAAACGAGCCACGCTATGCCTCCCTGCCGAACATTATGAAGGCCAAGCGCAAGCCGCTGGACACCAAGACCCCTGCGGATCTTGGTGTGACGGTCGAGTCTACAGTGACCACGCTAAAGGTTGAGGCGCCTGCGGAGCGTCAAGCCGGCATCAAGGTGGCCAGTGTCGAGGAGCTGGTTGAGAAACTGAAGAACGAAGCGAAGGTGATCTAATGGCTATTCTAGTAATTGCAGAACACTCCAACGATGCTGTTGCCGGCGCTACCCTAAATACGATCAGCGCAGCACAGGCGATTGGTGGTGACATCGACCTCCTGATTGCCGGGAGCGGCTGTGGGGCAGCGGCTGAAGCGGCTTCAAAAATTGCAGGGGTCAACAAGGTTTTGGTTGCCGATCATGCTGCCTACGGTCACCAGCTGGCCGAGAATATTGCATCCCTGGCTGCTGAAGTTGGCAAGTCCTACAGCCATGTCCTGGCTCCTGCGACCACCAACGGCAAGAACTATATGCCTCGCGTAGCAGCCCTGCTGGATGTGGATCAGATCTCTGAGGTGATCCGAGTCGACAGCGCTGATACCTTCGCTCGTCCTATCTATGCCGGTAATGCGATCGCCACAGTGCAATCCAGTGCCGCTATCAAGGTTATCACGGTCCGGGCCACAGGTTTCGATGCCGCCCCTGCCGAGGGTGGAAGCGCCTCGATTGAGACGCTTGCAGCGGCCCAAGACAGCGGAGTCTCCAGCTTTGTTGGGGAGGAGCTGGCTAAGTCTGATCGTCCTGACCTGACCGCTGCCGATATTGTTGTTTCCGGTGGTCGTGGCATGGGTAACGGTGAAAACTTTGAGTTGCTTTACACCCTTGCTGACAAGCTGGGTGCCGCTGTTGGTGCTTCACGAGCCGCTGTGGATGCGGGCTTTGTACCCAACGACATGCAAGTTGGACAAACGGGTAAGGTGGTAGCGCCTAACCTCTACGTTGCGGTCGGTATCTCCGGGGCTATTCAGCACCTGGCGGGAATGAAGGACAGCAAGGTCATTGTGGCCATCAATAAGGACGAAGAGGCACCTATTTTCCAGGTTGCCGATTATGGCCTGGTTGCTGACCTCTTTGAGGCGGTTCCTGCTCTGGAAAAGCTTCTATAAGTTCGTTGTGATGAGCTTCACAGAAGGCCTGCACCGCTTTGGTGTAGGCCTTTTTTTGTGTCTATAAAACCACCAGTCTGCTATTTTAATGCTCGGGCAGGCGTTTTACTTATAGGTGCTCTGTTAGAAAGGCTCTATAACGTATTGAAAAAAAAGAAAAATGGCGGAGGGTTGGCGCTTGATTAAAGTATTGGTGGCAGACGACCACGATCTGGTTCGTACCGGGATTACACGTATGTTGGCCGATGTCGAGGGTATCCTCGTGGTCGGCGAGGTCAATAATGGCGAAGCCGCCGTTGATCTTGTCCGCCGTGTGGATGTTGATGTTGTGCTGATGGATGTCAAGATGCCGGGGATCGGTGGGCTTGAAGCGACCCGTAAGATCGTCCGTTCAAACCCGGATGTAAAAGTGATTGCCGTTACAGTGTGTGAGGATGAGCCCTTTCCATCCCGTTTATTGAAGGCAGGAGCTTCCGGCTATGTAACAAAAGGGGCTGGTCTGGACGATATGGTCAACGCGATTCGTATGGCGGCGAGCGGGAAGCGTTACGTTAGCGCCGATATCGCCCAGCAGATGGCGTTAAAACCTTTTCAGGACGAGGAGGCGTCGTCCCCCTTCGATCAGCTCTCTGAACGTGAGATCCAGATCGCCATGATGATTGTTAACTGCCATAAGGTTCAGGTGATCTCGGATAAGTTGTGCCTTAGCCCAAAGACCGTCAACAGTTACCGCTACCGGATTTTCGATAAGCTGGAGATCAGCAGTGACGTTGAGTTAACGCTACTGGCTGTGCGCCACGGCATGGTTGATAGTGAAAGCATAGCCGGTTAATCTTTGCGCCTACTGTGGATCCGCCATCAGGGGGGTAGGCGGTGACCTCCGCTGTTTTTGACCATAAGGCATTTCTCTCTTCTCAGCAGCACCAGCCGGGCATCTACCAGATGTACGATGCTGAGGCCGCCATTCTCTACGTGGGTAAAGCCAAAAGCCTGAAGAGTCGGCTTTCCAGCTATTTTCGTAGTTCAGGCCTTGCCCCCAAGACCGCGGCGCTGGTAGCCCGTATAGCCCATATTGAAACCATCGTCACCAATACCGAGGCTGAGGCGCTGATCCTTGAACAGAACCTGATTAAACAGCTGCGCCCCCCCTATAACATTCTGTTGCGCGACGATAAATCCTACCCCTACGTGTTTATATCCACTGACCGAGCTTACCCGAGACTGGGTTTTTACCGGGGACGAAAGAGGCCCGGCGTTGAGTATTTTGGCCCCTATCCGAGTGCAGGAGCCATCCGTGAAAGTATGAACATATTGCAGCGGGTGTTTCGCGTTCGCCAGTGCGAGGACAGCTACTTTCGCAATCGAACCCGCCCTTGCCTGCAATACCAGATCAAACGGTGCAAAGCGCCCTGTACAGGGCTTGTCAGCGAGCAGGAGTATGCCGTTGATGTAGAGCGCTCGCGCCTCTTTCTGCAAGGCAAAAGCCAGGAGCTGATCTACAAGCTGCTGGAGGAGATGGAAGCTGCAGCCGCTGCCCTTGAGTTCGAGAAAGCTGCCGAGCTCAGGGACCAGGTTACTCAGCTACGTTCGGCCCAGGAACAGCAGGTAATTGACCGCAATGGTGGCAATGTAGATGTTGTGGCGATGGCTGAGCAGGGTGATCATCTGTGTTTTTCAAGGCTCGGGATTCGTGGTGGACGGGTGATTGCAAGTCACAGTAGTTTCCATCAGCGCAAAACGGATGACGGCACTGGAGAGATCTACGCAGACTTTTTGGCACAGCTGTACCTGGGGCAACGTTCGTCCACTGAGCTACCGGAGGAGGTGGTTACCGCAGAAGCGGTAGAAGATGCGACCCTGCTGGAACAAGCGTTCGCCAAGGGGCTGGGGCAACCTCTCAAAATACGTCACCGCGTGCGGGGGGACAGGGCAAACTGGGTACGGTTGGCGCTTAAAAATGCCCAGCAAAGCCTCAGTGCCCGGCTCAGCAGTAAAAGCAGTATTCGCCAGCGTTACCTTGAACTGCAGCAGCTGCTGGAGCTGGACAGGGTGCCAGCCCGGATGGAATGTTTCGATATTAGCCATAGCTCGGGCGAAGCGACCGTTGCTTCCTGCGTGGTTTTTAATGAGGAGGGCCCCCTTAAGTCCTCCTATCGGCGCTTCAACATCCGTGGGGTAACCCCTGGTGATGATTATGCAGCCATGCGACAGGCACTGCAGCGCCGCTACAGTCGTGTGTTGAAGGAGGGAGCAGCGCTCCCCGACCTGCTATTTATTGATGGCGGTAAAGGCCAGCTATCCATGGCCAATCAGGTGGTTGAGGAGCTGGGCTTAAGTGGCATGTTACTGGTGGGGGTTGCCAAGGGCGAGACTCGTAAGCCTGGTCTGGAAACCCTGATCGTCAATGGCAGTTTCGAGGAGATTCAGCTACCCAGGGGGTCGGGAGCCTTGCTACTGGTGCAGTCCATTCGTGATGAGGCGCACCGCTTTGCGATTACGGGCCATCGCCAACGCAGGGCCAAGGCGAGAAACAGGTCACGGCTTGAGGATGTACCGGGAATTGGGGCCAAGCGCCGCCAGCAGCTATTGAAATATTTCGGGGGTCTGCAGGGAGTCGTTGAGGCGCCGGTTTCCGAGCTTCAAAAGGTGCAGGGGATCAGCGCTCATTTGGCCCATCAGATTCATGACGCTTTACATCCAGATTAATCACTCTAATATCTACGCTTCTGCGTACGTATCGCTTTAAGGGCTCAATGAATATCCCCAATATCCTAACGTTGCTGCGGGTGGTGCTGATCCCCGTGATTGTGGTCGTCTATTACCTCCCGGTGGGTTGGAGCTATATGGCGGCTGCCGGGGTGTTTTTTATTGCCGGCTGCACCGATATGCTGGATGGTTACCTGGCCCGTCGCTGGAATCAAAGTACCCCCTTTGGTGCTTTTCTGGACCCGGTGGCCGATAAACTGATGGTCGCTGTATCCCTGACCCTTCTGGTTCATGAGTACGCCAGCTTTTGGGTAACCGTCCCCGCAATGATCATCATTGGCCGAGAGATTGTGATTTCAGCCCTCAGGGAGTGGATGGCCGAGCTGGGCAAGCGAACCAGTGTGGCGGTCTCTTACATCGGTAAAATCAAAACCGCGGCCCAGATGGGGGCCATCTTCTTCCTGCTGGCTACTCCTGCTGAGCTCAAGACCCTGATGGGGCTGGTCGGTTACGGGTTTCTCTACCTGGCAGCAGTCTTGACGATCTGGTCCATGTGGCAATATCTTGCGGCTGCCTGGGGTGACCTGATGCCTTCGGATGACCACGACTGAGTGTTTAAAATCTGACCAAAACTCTTTTTTGAATCAATGGGTTGACAGGAATTCTCGAGCGAATACAATACGCACCACCTGACCACAGGTGCAGCGGTAGCTGGGTAAACTTACAGGGCGGGAATAGCTCAGTTGGTAGAGCACAACCTTGCCAAGGTTGGGGTCGCGAGTTCGAGTCTCGTTTCCCGCTCCAAATTTTCTGCATTTTGGGTATCGCCAATGGGCGCTATCCAACCCTGATAAGGCTGGGTGGCAGAGTGGTCATGCAGCGGACTGCAACTCCGTGTACGCCGGTTCGATTCCGACCTCAGCCTCCATCTCTCGCTTGAAAACAGGGACGTTTTCGGCAACACCAATATCCCCAAAGTACATTTTTACCCCGCTAAAAGTTTTACCTGTTTTTGGATAAATCTCTGTTAAAACAGCTTGTTACGTTAAAGTTATCCGTTGTAAACTAGCCACGCTGCCGGCTCAAAGGCCGCTGCCATTCCTGGCCCGGATGGCGAAATTGGTAGACGCAAGGGATTTAAAATCCCTCGACCGTTAGGTCGTGCCGGTTCGATTCCGGCTCCGGGCACCACCCCTTTCCCCGGCCATCTCAGGCCTCCTCCGCAAATATCCGCTACTATCTGTAAGTACATTCGACTGGCCTTACAACAGGGATAGTTCATGATTGTTCCGGTAATTTTATCCGGGGGTAGCGGATCCAGGCTCTGGCCTCTGTCCAGGGAGTCTTACCCCAAACAGCTCATTCGTATGCTGTCTGACTGTGACAGCATGATTCAGCAGACCTGGAAGCGATTGAGCAACCTGGAAGCCGTTGATCCCCCCCTGATTATTTGCAACCAGCAGCATCGTTTTATCGTTGCCGAGCAGATGCAGCAGTGCGGAGCCGAAGGGGCATCGATCGTATTGGAGCCCTGCGGTCGAAATACCGCGCCCGCTATAGCGGCGGCGGCCCTGATCGCTCATCGAAATGGAGACAACCCGACCCTCCTGGTTTTGCCGGCAGACCATATGGTCGAGCGAGTGGGTGAGCTGCACCAACAGATAAAGGTGGCCAGCCACCTGGCTGACCAGGGGTTGTTGGTCACCTTCGGCATCGTCGCAAACCGTCCAGAAACCGGTTATGGCTATATAAAGGGCGGCGCTGAGTTGTTGGGTGGAGGCCTTGTTCTGGATCACTTTGTTGAAAAACCCTCTCCGGAACGCGCGAAAGCGCTGGTGTCCAGCGGGGATTACTTCTGGAACAGTGGCATGTTTATGTTTAGGGCTGCCAGCTTTTTAGAGGAGTTGGCGTCTCATCAGCCGGATCTTTTGGCGGCGGTCACCCGCGCGGTGGAAGGGGCTACCGAGGATCTGGACTTTATCCGTTTAGCCGAAACGGAGTTCGCTGCATCGCCCAATATCTCCATCGATTACGCCGTTATGGAACACACCGGGAAGGGCGCAGTCGTGCCCTCGGATATTGGCTGGAGTGATGTGGGGGCCTGGGATTCCCTTGCGGACCTTCAACCGGTGGACGAGAAGGGCAATGGCGGGGTGGGTGACCGGCTGCTCGTTGACTGCAAAAACAGCTACGTGCATGCAGATAGCCGCCTGGTTGCCGCCGTTGGGTTGGAGGGGGTGATTGTCGTCGAGACCGATGATGCCGTACTGGTTGCAGACCGCTCCAGGGCGCAGCAGGTAAAAGAGGTGGTAGCCCTGCTGAAAAAAGAGGGGCGGACCGAAGCCTTGCAGCACCGTACGGTCTATCGCCCATGGGGTAAATATGAGGAGATCGATACCTCTGACCGTTTCCAGGTAAAGCATATCCGGGTCAACCCGGGCGCCCGGCTATCGCTACAGATGCACCATCATCGAGCCGAGCACTGGGTGGTGGTGCAGGGAACCGCAAAGGTCACCTGCGGTGAGCGACAGTTTCTGGTGAGTGAGAATGAATCCACCTACATTCCACTGGGCGAGAAGCACTGCCTGGAAAATCCGGGTAAGATACCCCTTGATCTTATAGAGGTTCAGTCAGGTAGTTATCTTGGCGAGGATGACATCATCCGCTTTGATGATATCTATGGGCGTGCCGAAAGCGAAAGATTACCAGGGACACAGAATAAATGATTCGAAAATGCCTTTTCCCCGCTGCAGGGTATGGAACCCGCTTCCTTCCGGCTACCAAGTCGATGCCCAAGGAGATGATGCCGATAGTCAACAAACCGCTTATCGAGTACGGTGTTGAAGAAGCTCTGGAAGCAGGTCTTGACCAGATCAGTATTGTGACCGGTCGCGGTAAAAGGGCACTGGCCGACCACTTCGACACCAATTACGAGCTTGAACACCAGATCGCCGGCAGCTCGAAAGAGGCCATGCTGAACGATATTCGCCACCTGATCGATGCCTGCACCTTCTCCTATACCCGCCAACGGGAGATGAAGGGGCTGGGCCATGCGATCCTCACCGGTGAGACGTTGATTGGCGACGAACCCTTTGCGGTGGTTCTGGCGGACGATCTCTGTGTTAACCCCGGCGATGGCGTTTTGTCACAGATGGTGAAGCTGTTTCGTCAATTTCGCTGCAGTATCGTCGCGATTCAGGAAGTCCCGGCCGATGAAACCTATAAATATGGCGTGATCGATGGCGAGATGATCAAGGAAGATATTTTTCGCATCAACAATATGGTTGAAAAACCGGCCCCCGAAGATGCCCCCAGCAATATGGCGATTATCGGTCGCTATATTTTAACGCCTGATATTTTTGACATTATTCGCAACACCAAGCCCGGAAAGGGGGGAGAGATCCAGCTCACTGATGCCCTGTTGCAGCAGGCCAAGGATGGGTGCGTACTGGCCTATAAATTCAAGGGCAAGCGGTTTGATTGCGGCAGCGTCGACGGATACATTGAAGCCACCAACTACTGCTACGAGAATGTTTACCGCGGCGACTGACCTAAGAAAGGGGCTGCAGTGCCAGGGTGGCTACCCAGCGGCCCCGGGTTCGTTTCAAGGTGAAGTGGCTTGCACCGAGCTGTATCAAACGTTTCAGGCATTCGTTGAGGGTTGGGGTTGCTACGGTAATCATTGCGTTGCTCAGGCTCTGTAGGGGTAGGATTAGGGTAGCGACTGGCTTTTTTTCTCACCATTGGCAGATGCCACAGTGCGAGGGGTAGTAATACCTATGCCCCTGCGCAATCCGCCTATGGGTAGCGGCAAGGAGTAAAATTTCTTGAGTCTGTCAGCGTCCGGAAGCCCGCTTACTCCCGAGCCCCTCTCACAATGGATGTTGCACGAGGGGTGGAAGATTACTGACGCCGGCGACCTGACCCAGGCTCTGGTGGATCGACTCTTGGCGCTTGGCGTCCCCCTGTATCGCATTCGCATTACGTTGCGCCTGCTGCACCCCCAGGTAACCGGCTTCAGCTATACCTGGGTGGCGGATAAAGAGGGGATTGAAGTTTACCGCCCCCCCCATGAGATGCTGCGTTCGGAAACCTACAGGGATAGCCCCTACTGGGCCATATTCGAAGAGGGGGCGGGTGCCATACGTCGGCGCCTGGCCGGGCCTGATGCTCAGCTTGACTATCCGCTGCTGGTCGAGTTGGCCGAGGCCGGAGCTACCGACTACGTGGCCCTGCCGATTTCCTTTATGGATGGCACTATCCACGCCATGACGCTGGCTACTAATGTAGCTGAGGGCTTTTCAGTTCATCACCTGGCCATGATTTACGAGCTATTGCCTGTACTTTCGAGGCTGCTGGAGATCCATGCCCTTCGTGCTACCTCGCGCATCCTGTTGGAGACCTATCTTGGCCAGCGGACCGGTACCCAGGTATTGCAGGGGCGCGTCAAGCGTGGCGACGGTGAGCAAATTGAAGCGGTTATCTGGTTTTGTGATCTCAGGGGCTCTACTCAGCTGGCCGAGCAAATGGGGTTGGAACCTTTTATCGAGCTGCTTAACCGCTTTTTTGAGATCATGGCCGACTCGGTGCTCGACCAGGGCGGCGAGGTGTTGCGATATATCGGTGATGCGATGCTGGCGATCTTTCCAATCGGTGCTCACGGTTGTGCGTCGCTGCCAGGGGAAGTGGCGCAAAACGCACTGAGCGCTGCCTATGCTGCCATCGGCCGCATGTCCGCTGAGTCGCAATGCGGCTCCCTTGAGTTTGGCATCGGACTTCACTTCGGAACGGTCATGTACGGCAATATAGGCGCTCCGGGTCGTCTCGAGTTTACTGCCATTGGAGCAGCCGCCAATGAGGCGGCGCGCATACAGGACCTCACCAAAACCCTGGGCAGGCCTCTGCTTGCTTCCCGCCAGTTTGTTGAGATCAGCTCAATGGAGAAGTGGCAGAACCTCGGCAGCTTCCCGCTCCGTGGTGTCGCCGGCGAGCGTTTCATCTTTGCGCCGCAAAACCTGCTTTATGAGCCCTCTTCAACTCCAGGGTAGTGCAGTAACGCAGCCAGCGATGGTTACCGGTAACCCGGGCCCGGATCTCTGCTGGTCATAAAGATGAACTATTCTCAGAGAGGAGTTATGGCCACTTGCTGCTGGCTTGTTGGTGGCTCGATAAAGGCGTGAATACCATAAGGTGGTTTCTATGCTGCACTGGTTTAGTCTCCTGGCCGACTGGGTTCTGATCAGGGTTGGTGTGGATAAGTCGGAGCCTTTGGGGGAGGCCCTGCACTTTTTTATCGAAGACACCAGCAAGATCTTTGTCCTCCTGATGATCATGATCTACCTGATCGCCCTGGCCCGGGCCTCTTTAAGGATCGAACGGGTACGTGACTATCTGGCGGGCCAGCATCGCCTGTTAGGCTATGGCCTGGGTTCCATGTTTGGCGCCGTTACCCCCTTTTGTTCCTGTTCAAGTATTCCGCTCTTTTTAGGCTTTACCTCGGCCGGCATACCGGTGGGGGCAACCATGGCTTTCCTGCTGACCTCTCCCTTGATCAATGAGGTGGCCATTGTGCTTTTAGGTGGACTGCTGGGCTGGAAGTTTGCAACGGTTTATATCCTTATTGGTATGGGCGTGGGGATATTGGGAGGTCTGTTCCTGGACAGTATTGGGGCGGAGCGCATGCTGCAGCCACTGGTTCAGCAGCTGAGCGGGCAGGGGGCGTCTCCGGCCAGCGCCACGGGGCAAAGACGGCTGACGTTGGCCGATCGGCACCGCTTTGCCGCTGCCGAGCTAGAGGAGATTCTGCGTCGTGTCTGGAAATGGGTGTTTATCGGCGTCGGCCTGGGAGCGGCCCTGCATGGCTTTGTGCCTGAAGGGTGGATTGAGCAGAACCTGGGCGCCGGCCAGTGGTGGACCGTACCCACTGCGGTACTGGTGGGTATCCCCCTGTACTCAAATGCCACCGGTGTTATTCCGGTGATGGAGAGCCTGATCCTCAACGGCCTGCCTGTGGGGACGACCCTAGCTTTTTGTATGAGCACGGTGGCGGCCAGCTTCCCCGAGTTTATTTTGCTGAAGCAGGTGATGCAGTGGCGCCTATTGGCGATACTTTTTGTGATGTTACTGGTCTCCTTTACCCTGGCCGGCTGGTTGTTAAATGCATTTGCGGGTTGGGTGATCTGAGACCCTCGATGAAAATCCACTAAGGAGGGAGCCCTGATGGAGATAAAAGTACTGGGAAGCGGTTGCGCGAAGTGCGAAAAAACGGTGGAATCCATATCCCGCATTGCCCGCGAGCTTGGGGTCGATGCCAGTGTGGTCAAGGTGACCGACCTGCAGCAGATCGTGGCGCTGGGAGTAATGAGTACACCGGGGGTGGTGGTTGACGGCACGCTGGTGCACAGCGGCTCGATTCCCCACCGCGATGAGATCGAGCGCTGGTTGAGCGGTTAATCTGGGATGGCACAGGGCGAGGAGCGAGAATGAGCGTGCGAGTAGGAATCAATGGGTTTGGACGTATGGGGCGCCTGGCACTGCGCTCTGCCTGGGGATGGCCCGATCTGGAGTTTGTGCAGGTGAATGAGCCGGCCGGTGATGCACACAGCCTGGCTCACCTGATGAACTTTGATTCCGTCCACGGGCGCTGGGAGCACGAAGTAGGGCACCGTGATCAGGCGTTGCTTATCGAGGGCCGAAGCCTCCGGCTGAGCGCCAACGCCACCATCGATGAGACCGACTGGTCCGGATGCGACCTGGTGATCGAGGCCAGTGGCCAGTTTCGCCGGGTCGAACAGCTCAACGACTATCTACGGCAGGGGGTCAAGCGGGTGGTTGTCACCGCGCCGGTTAAAGAGGCGGGGGCGTTGAACCTCGTGATGGGGGTCAATGACCATCTCTACGACCGGGAGCAGCACAGGATCCTGACCGCCGCCTCCTGTACGACCAACTGCCTTGCGCCCATGGTGAAGGTACTTCACGAAAGCATCGGCATACGCCATGGAGCCTTTACCACTATTCACGACATCACCAACACCCAAAGTATTCTCGACCAACCCCACAAGGACCTGCGCCGTGCCCGGGCCTGTGGCATGTCCCTGATTCCCACCACCACCGGCTCGGCCACCGCCATCATGGAGATCTATCCGGAGCTGAAAGGGCGTCTGGATGGCCATGCCGTTCGGGTTCCCCTGGCCAATGCCTCCATCACCGACGCCCAGTTCGAGCTCAATCGCGAGACCAGTATCGAGGAGGTCAACCGCTTGTTTAAAGAGGCCTCCGAGGGAAGCCTGCGGGGCATATTTGGCTATGAGGAGCGCCCCCTGGTCTCGATCGATTATCGCAGTGATCGTCGATCCGGCGTTCTTGATGGTTCCTTTACCCGCGTCGTTAATGGCACCCTGGTCAAGCTCTATGCCTGGTACGACAACGAAATGGGCTACGCGAACCGGACCGTCGAGCTGGCCCGTAAGGTCGCGCGGGAAGGGGTGTAGGGCGCAAGGTGTCAGTTCAGGATTCCCCTTCCGGGACGGCGCAACTGCGTAGCGGTCGCCGCCAATACCTTCTGGTAACGGCCAACTACTGGGGCTTTACCCTCACCGACGGTGCCCTGCGAATGCTGGTGGTACTCCATTTCCACCAGCTTGGCTATTCCCCTCTCGGTATTGCACTACTGTTTCTCTTTTATGAGCTGTTCGGGGTGGTGACCAACCTGGTCGGCGGTTGGCTGGGAGCCCGCCTGGGGCTTAACCGCACCATGAATATCGGCCTGGGGCTACAGGTGGTGGCGCTGTTGCTACTGACGGTGCCGGTGGAGCTGCTCAGTGTTCCCTACGTGATGTTTGCTCAGGCGCTCTCCGGCATCGCCAAGGACCTGAACAAGATGAGCGCCAAGAGCAGCATCAAGCTACTGGCCGCCGACGATCAGCAGGGACGACTCTATCGTTGGGTAGCGCTACTGACCGGCTCAAAGAATGCTCTCAAAGGGGTGGGCTTTTTCCTCGGTGGTGCGCTGTTGGCGGGGGTCGGCTTTCGCGGGGCGCTGGTTTGGATGGCGTTGGCGCTGGCGCTGCTGTGGCTTTCCAGCCTGAGAAGGCTGAGGCAGGACCTTGGCAAGGCAAACAGCAAAGCCAGGTTCAGGGAGCTGTTTTCCAAGAGTCGTGCCGTTAACCTGCTCTCGGCCGCCCGGCTGTTTCTGTTCGGTGCCCGGGATGTCTGGTTTGTGGTGGCCCTGCCGGTTTTTTTAAGTGCCAACCTGGGCTGGAGCCATGCCGAGGTGGGGAGCTTTCTTGCGCTCTGGATCATCGGGTATGGCGCCGTCCAGTCGATGGCTCCGCTGATCACCGGCAAGCGCAGCGGCCGGCTACCCGATGGGGGCAGTGCCTTTTGCTGGGCCGGACTGCTGTCGGTGATCCCCCTGTTGATCGCCCTGGGGCTCGATGGTGAGGTCCTGGACTATTCTCTGCGCGCTTACCTGCCAGGCACCGAGCCGCTGCTGGTGGGAGGCTTGCTGCTGTTCGGAGCCGTATTTGCTGTGAACTCGTCGCTCCACAGTTACCTCATCCTCAGCTATGCCCGGGAGGAGGGGGTATCCCTCGATGTGGGGTTTTACTACATGGCCAACGCCATGGGGCGACTGGTGGGAACCCTGCTCTCCGGCTGGCTGTTCCAGCTCTACGACCTGCAAAGCTGCCTGCTGGTCTCCACCCTGTTTCTGGCGCTGGCAGCCTTGCTTTCCCTCGGGCTACCCCGCCATCGCACAGTTTAAGATGAAAAGAGATCAGGCCCGGTCAGGTATCACCGGGCCTGCTGACTTAGCCCCGGTAGAGCCAGAACCACCAGACGATGGCCGCCATCAAGGCGAGGCCGAGTAGATTGACGATAAACGCGCTCATACTGACTCCTTGGCAACAGGGCCATTATCCGTGTGGGGGAGGTGGCTGGGGGCAAAAAAACGCAGCCGGTTGGCATTGCTGACCACGGTGACCGACGAGAGAGACATCGCCACACCAGCAATGACAGGGCTCAGCAGCAGTCCGGTAAAGGGGTAAAGCACACCGGCTGCCACAGGGATTCCCAGGGCGTTATAGGTAAAGGCACCCCAGAGGTTCTGCTTGATGTTACGTAGCGTTGCCCGGCTCAGCTCAACTGCGTCAGCAATGCCGTGCAGTGAACCACGCATCAGGGTGATATCGGCACTTTCGATCGCTACGTCGGTGCCCGAGCCGATGGCAAAGCCGACATCGGCCTGCGACAGGGCGGGGGCATCATTGATCCCGTCACCGGCCATACCGACCCGCTCGCCGAGGGACTGCAGGCGGCGGATCTCCGCCAGCTTGTCGTCGGGCATCAGCTCCGCCTGGTACTCATCGATGCCGGTTTGTCGCGCCACCGCAGCGGCGGTGGCTGGATTGTCCCCGGTCAGCATCAGCACCCTGACGCCATCCTGCTTGAGGCGCTGGATCGCCTCGGCGGCATCCGGCTTGATCGGGTCGGCGATACCAAACAGGGCGCTGAGGTGACCGTCGATGGCCACATAGACCAGGGTGCGCGCCTCTGCTTCCCAGGATTCGACATGACTCTGGGCAATGCTCAGGTCGATCCGGTGGTCAGCCATCAGGCGAGGGTTACCGATCAGCACTTGCTGGCCAGCCACCCGGGCCTGCAGCCCTTTGCCGGAGAGGGCCTCGAACGCCTCAACCTCCTGCTCACCCGACTGGTCCTGGCAGTAGCTGACCAGAGCCTCCCCCAAGGGGTGCTCAGAGCGGCTTTCGAGGGCATGGACGAGCGCCAGGGTGGGCTCCTTGGCTCCGTCCCCGTAAAGCTCGAAGTTGGTGACTCGGGGCTGGCCGAGGGTCAGTGTGCCGGTTTTGTCCACCACCACATAGCTCAGTGTGCTGGCCTTTTGCAGCGCCTCGCCGTTGCGGATAAGGATGCCGAACTCGGCTGCCTTGCCGACCCCGATCATGGTGGAGATGGGGGTAGCGAGCCCAAGGGCACAGGGGCAGGCGATGATCAGCACCGTGGTGGCGGCTACCAGCATGTGCACGACCCGGGGGTCAGGACCGAGGTTGTACCAGGCGAGGGCGGTCGCCACGGCAATCAGCATTACCGCGGGCACAAAAATCGACGATACCTGGTCGGCCAGTCGGCTGATGGGGGGCTTGCTGTTCTGGGCGCGGCGTACCATTTCGATGATCTGGGCCAAGCGGGTGGCTTTACCCACCCGGGTGGCTCGGAAACAAAGAGCACCGGTACGGTTCAGGGTGCCCGCTGAGAGCTCATCGCCAAGGGTTTTCTTAACCGGCATGGGCTCGCCGGTCAGCATCGACTCATCAAGGTTGCTGCTACCCTCGGTAACCACACCATCGACGGGGATCTGCTCACCGGGCCGCACCTGCAGCAGGTCATCCTGTTGCACCTGTTCAATGGGCAGCTCCTGGTAACGCCCCTCCCGCCATACACGGGCACTCTTGGTGCGCAGGTTCAGCAGGCGCTTGATCGCCTGGCTGGTGCGGCCCCGAGCTTTAAGCTCCAGGGCCTGGCCAAGATTGATCAGGCCAATGATCATGGCCGCTGCCTCAAAATAGAGACCGCGGGCCGCTTCGGGTACGATTCCGGGCGCCACCACCACCACCATCGAATAGAGCCAGGCCGCCCCGGTTCCGGTGGCGATCAGGGTGTCCATATTGGCGTTGTGGTGGGTAAAGGCTTTCCAGGCACCCACATAGAAGTGACGGCCGGCGCTGAGCAGTACCGCCAGGGTCAGGAGGCCAATCAGTCCCCAGAAGCCACGCTCGGCGGGGGATGAGAGCTCCATTCCATGCGTAAAGCCGGCGATCATCAAGGGGACACCCAACCCGAGGCCGATCCCTGTATTGATGAGCTTACGCCGGTACTCTGCGGCTTCAAAGGCCTCCTTCTGCTGTTCCGCCTGTTCCGGGTCCTCGACCAGGCTGGCACCATAACCGGCCTGCTCGACCGCATGGATTAAGTCCTCTGCCGACGCACTCCCGCTGACCAGTGCGCTGCGGCTGCCAAAGTTGACCTCTACCCGGTCCACGCCGGAGACCCCTTGGATCGCCGTCTCGATGCTCTTGACGCAACCGGCGCAGGTCATCCCCTCGAGGGCAAGCTGTAGCCCCTGACCCACCGTCTCTGGCTCTGGCTCTGGCTCGGGCTCGGGCTCTGGCTCGGGCTCTGGCTCGGGCTCCGCAGCATTAACCGGTTCCCTCGTTTCGGGCTCAGCGGTTTGCTGGGCGGCATCGGTTTCGGCGAGCGTTTCCGTCGGTTCTGCTGTCTCCAGCGGCTGGATGCCGTAGCCCAGCCCGGATACCAGCTCAATCACCTCGGTAGGAGGCAGCTGGCTCTGGATCTCCAGCACTTTGGCATCGAAATCGGCGCTGGCCTCGGCGCCCTCATCGCGATCGAGGAGGGCGGAGCGGATTTTGTTGAGGCAACCGTTGCACTTGACCCCCTCTACCCGGAAGCGGTGGTGGGGGGGAGCAACCGGTTCGCTGAGCGAGGCCCCGTAACCCAGCTCTTCGACCAGGTTAATCAGCTGATCGGCACTTAACACCGAGTGGACACGCGCCAAACGCTGTTCGAGATCCACCTCAATGGAGGCGTCAGGGTCGGACTCGACGAGGGCGCGGCGGATCTTGTTGACGCAGCCGTTGCACTTGACCCCCTCCAGCGACAGCTCGGTCTCGGGGACGGCAGTTGTGTGTTCAGTGTTCATTTCTCTGCTCCTGAAGGTTCCTGGTTGCTCCAGTGTTCGATCAAGGGGCAGATCGATCCCTGGCTGGGTTCGCCGTCAGGCATCTGTTCCCAGGCCTGCATCGCCTGCTCCATTCGGGTTAATTGTTGCTGCAGCTCGTTAATCTGCTCCCGCACCCGGGTCAGGTGCCGCCCCATCAACTGGCGCACCATTGGGCAGGGTGAGGTGCCCTCGTGTTCGTGGTGCACGATGGTTTCGATCTCGCTGAGGCTGAACCCCAGCAGGCGGGCCTTTTGGAAAAATCGCAGGTATTTGAGCGCTTCAGTATCGTAGATCTGGTAGCCGTTGCTCGGGTCCCGCTCCGGCTTAAGCAGCCCCAGGCGTGTGTAGTGACGAACGGTATCGGCCGTAACCCCGGCTTTTTTGGCGAGTGCGCTGACTCTCATGGTAACCACCAGCCTCCCTGGTTAGTTTGAAGTAGAACCCTAGTGTAAATCCTATGTGTTACACACAGGTCAACTTTTTTATTGTTTCATGATCAAGCCTGTCAGAACCAATCACCCCTATGGATGATTCAGGCTCCAGCAGGTTGACGCTACTAATACTGCATGCGATAAGAGCCGGGTGCGCTGGTCAGTTTTTTTCAGCTGCGGGGATTGGGCCTGAACGCTATAGGTCGGAGAAATGTAGGCGGTTGTCCCTATAACGTCTTTAATCAGGCTTCGAACCAGGGCGGTCGAATAGGCGGGGGCAGGGATGCATAGATAGCCGCTAGCCCTTTGGCATTGTGTTGAGCGATAGAAACATTCGGTATTCATTATGTGCGCGCTTCTTGAGCTCAAACACCACTGAACACTAGCCTGGCTGATTTCGGATTCCACTCCATTTGACTCGGTATGTACGCACATACATTCGCGGCCTTATAGAGTTCACTATTTAGGTAGAAGGCGAGCTGACTATACGACCGTATAGGGTGGCAGACCGTCATGACAGCGCTAAACCCGCTGCTGTCACGATGGATACTTGTGAAAACAGATTTAGCAAGGAGTTGGATATGACAATTCGTTTTGATGGTCAGGTGGCGATTGTCACCGGTGCAGGTAATGGGCTGGGTCGCTCCCATGCTTTGGCCCTCGCTGCTCGAGGTGCACGCGTGCTCGTCAATGATCTTGGAGGAGCCACGGACGGGAGCGGTGGAAGCCTCTCTTCCGCTGAACAGGTGGTTGAAGAGATACGTGCCGCAGGCGGTGAAGCGCTGGTCAATGGCGCCAATGTGGCTGACAACAACGAAGTGGAAGCCATGGTTCAACAGGCACTTGATGCCTGGGGGCGTGTTGATATTTTGATCAACAATGCCGGTATCTTGCGCGATAGCACCTTTTCAAAGGGTAGCCTGGATGATTTCTGGAAGGTGGTTGATGTGCATCTGAAGGGTACTGTCAACTGCACCAAGGCGGTGTGGGATGTGATGCGTGAGCAGGGTTACGGCCGTATTATCCTGACCGCATCGGCGTCAGGCTTGTACGGTAATTTTGGGCAGTCCAACTACGGTACAGCCAAAGCCGCCATGATCGGACTAATGAATGTGCTCCATCTGGAAGGGGCCCGTAACAATATTCGTGTGAATATTCTGGCCCCTACGGCGGCAACACGGATGACCGAAGGACTGATCCCCGAGCCGGTGCTTCCATTATTGGCTCCCGAGGCGATCACCCCGGGAGTTTTGTACATGGTGAGCGAAGAGGCTCCCTCGCGTGTGATTATGGGCGCCGGGGCTGGTGTTTTTGCGGTGAGCAGAATGTACGAGTCGGAGGGTTTGTTCCTTCCTGAACAGGAGCGGACTCCAGAAGTGATTGCTGAGCGCTTTGCCGAAATAAGTGATTCGACCGGCCAGCACGAGCTTAAAGAAGCGTCACAGCAAACCATGCGCTTTGTCCAAAAAGCCGCTACTGCCTTAGGCGTAGCACTTCCAAAAAGTTAAAAATAAAGAGGAAAAATATCATGCGAGAAGCAGTAATTGTCTCTACCGCCAGGACCGCAATCGGCAGAGCCTTCCGCGGGGCTTTTAATGACACTAAATCTCCAACCCTGATGGCGCATGCTATTGAGCATGCTGTAGCGCGCTCCGGGCTGGCTGGGGATGTTTTTGATGATGCCATCATGGGGACCGTTCTCGCAGCAGGTACTGCTGGAGGAAACCTCGCCCGGCAGGCTGTCTTTGCTGCAGGACTGCCCGCCAGTGTTTCTGCCCAAACGATTGACCGCCAGTGTTCATCGGGGTTGATGGCGATCGCCACTGCAGCCAAGCAGATTATCGTTGACGGTATGGATGTGACTCTGGCAGGTGGCCAGGAGAACATCTCGGCAGTGCAAAATGAGTATTTCAAATGGGTAGGCGCTGAAGTTGACAAGCGTGTCCTTAAAAACGAGCCCAATGCCTATATGCCGATGTTGCAAACCGCTGAGTTTGTAGCCTCCAAATACGGGATTTCGAGGGAAGATCAGGATCGCTACGCATTGGAGTCACAACAGCGTACGGCGCGTGCGCAGGAGTTGGGGCTGTTCGATGCTGAGATCGTCCCAATGAACGTGCGCACTAAAAAGCAGGATCGTGAAACTGGAGAAATCTCCTACTTTGAGCAGACGATCTCGAAGGACGAAGGCAATCGCGCGGACACCACTCTTGAAGGCTTGTCGCAGCTGGCGCCAGTCGTTGAAGGAGGGGTTATCACCGGCGGTAATGCAAGCCAACTCTCTGATGGCGCTTCTGCCTGTGTCCTGACCGATTCAGCCTTCGCTGAGCGCAACGGTCTCGAGCCGCTGGGTATCTATCGGGGTATGGCCGTTGCTGGTTGTGCACCACAGGAGATGGGAATCGGCCCGATTTACGCTATCCCCAAGCTACTTAAACAGCACGGCCTGAGTATCAACGACATCGGTCTGTGGGAATTGAACGAAGCGTTTGCTTGTCAGGTGCTTTATTGTCGTGACCAGCTCGGTATTGATCCTTCTATCTACAACGTTAATGGCGGCGCTATCTCTATCGGCCACCCTTACGGTATGAGTGGTGCGCGGATGGTGGGCCATGCCCTGATAGAGGGCAAGCGTCGTGGTGTTCGCTATGTTGTTGTCTCTATGTGTGTAGGTGGAGGCATGGGAGCAGCGGGTCTGTTTGAGATAGCCTAACAGGCGGCTCTCCAGGTTAAGGCTCCGCGCGGTTAGATCCGCGCGGAGCTTTTTTTTTGTAAAGTGGTCGCCATTACCCCAGATTCAGTAAGCGTTGATCCTGGGGATACAGCTCGGTTTCCAGGGCTAACAGCCTTAGCCGCAACCTGTGCGGATCGATGTCCTGGAAATTGAAGTGTCCAACCTTACGGCGTGGCTTAATTTGTTTGTTGTAGGTGTGAACCTGGTAGTCACCACAGCGAGTAATCTGCTTAGGGACGGGCTGACCTAGAAGGTTAACCATTGCCGCATGGACAAGGGGGGTTGTTGCCCCCAGGCCTTGGTCGCAGATGGCGCGTAGGTGGTTTTCAAACTGCGAGCAGATGCCCGCCCCTTGAGTCCAGTGGCCGCTGTTGTGCACCCGTGGCGCCAGTTCGTTGACCAATAATTGGTCGTCGACCTGGAAGCACTCGATGGCCAGTACCCCCACGTACTTCCAATGCGTTAGCAGCCGGTGCGCCAACTCGCTGGCCTGCTCCTGCAGGGCCGGGGTCAGTTCCGGTGCCGGAGCCTGGGAGGTGATAAGGATGCCTTCACGGTGATGGTTCTCGGTTAGGGGGTAGCAGGCCACGTCGCCACTGGCGGAGCGGACAGCGATGATCGACAGCTCTCGGTTAAACTCCACGTTTGCCTCAACCACCAGTGGTGGCCAGCTATGGATGCAGGCAATCAGGTCATTCAGTTCGTCGGGTGTGCGCAGGCGCCACTGGTTCTGGCCGTCGTAACCCTGCTCGCAGGACTTGACGAATACTGGATAGCCCAGTTCGGTAACGGCAGCGGTTAGGCTCTCGGCGCTATTCGCCAGGCGATAAGGAGCCAGGGGTATCCCCAGAGACTGCAGAAACGCCTTTTCCCGGCCGCGATGTTGGCAAATGCTGATCGCATCCGGGTCCGGGTAAAGGGGGCAGAAGGGGCGAAGGCTTGCCAGCAGGGCGGTATCCACCTGCTCACGCTCCACTGTCACCACCTCGGGGCGGCCCAGTGCCTGATAAAGTGACTCACCCGAGAGGCCCTCAGTCAGGCGGACGACTTCACCCAGTCCGGCAACACAGTCGATGTTTTCTTCGGGGTTGGCCAGGAAGGTAAAGTGCACCCCCATCGGCCAGCCGGCCAAAGCCATCATGCGGGCCAACTGCCCGCAGCCAACAATCGCGATCCTCATCATTCCACCTCGTTGGGTACGCCATCGGTCTGGCGGGCACGCCAGGCCTGCAGCCGCTCGCTCAGCCCCCGGTCTGCCAGTGCCAGCATCTGCACCGCCATCAGGCCGGCGTTGTAGGCACCGGCCTCGCCCACCGCCTGGCAGGCGACGGCAACGCCGCGGGGCATCTGGACCATCGACATGAGGCTGTCCATACCGTTGAAATGCTTGCTGGCCACCGGCACCGCGATTACCGGCAGGTGGGTCATGGCCGCCGCCATACCGGCCAGGTGAGCCGAGCCGCCAGCGCCGGCAATGATCACCTCAATCCCCTGATGATGGGCGTTGGAGGCAAACTGATAGAGTCGCTCCGGGGTGCGGTGTGCAGAGACCACACGGGTTTCGTAGGCGATCTCCAGCTCGTTGAGGACTTGGGTAGCGGCTTGCATGGTTGCCCAGTCGGACTGGGAACCCATGATGATGCTGACACGGGGTTGATTCATTCTATTGCTCCGTATTGGAATCGGGTTAGGCCATAAAGTGGCTGATAAGGGCGCTGTAGAGGGGGATACCCACCAGCACGTTAAAGGGGAAGGTGACCGACAGTGAGGCTGTGATCGACAGGCTCTGGTTTGCCTGGGGCAGGGCAACCGCCATGGCCGCCGGTACCGCAATGTAAGAGGCACTACCACCCAGGGTGGCCATCAGGATGGTGCCTCCGATGGAGAGCTCCAACCAGAGCCCCAATAGAGCGCCCAGGGTGGCACCGATCAGCGGCATGACTACGCCAAAACAGGTAATAAAGGAGCCGTACTGGCGCAGGGAGCCAATACGGGAGGCGGCTACACGCCCCATCTCCAACAGGAACAGCGCTAGTACGCCGTGGAACAGGGTGCCAAAGAAGGGTAGCAGCTTGTCTGCGCTTGAGCCGGCCCAGAAACCGATCAGCAAGGAGCCCACCAGTAGCAAAACACCCTGGTTAAGAAAGATCTCACGAACCACTTCATTGGGGTTATGGGCGCTGTTGTCACTGCGGGCGAGCCATAAGCCAACCGCTATGGCAGGAATTTCGAGCAGGGCGACAAAAAGGGCGAAGTAGGGCTCGTAGGCGACTTGGCTGGAGTCTAACAGGGCAAGGGCCACAGCGAAGGTGGCAATGCTAACCGAGCCATAGTGGGCTGCCATCGAGGCAGAGTCTACCCGCGACAGGCCGCCAAAATAGTAGAGCAGTGGAAAAGCCACGAAAGGCAGCAGGGCACCAAAGGCGATGACCGCGAGCGATTGCCAGAGCAGGGCGATGCTGGCGTGGCTGGCCAGGGAGATACCCCCTTTCAGCCCGATCGCCACCAACAAAAATAGGGTCAGGGTTTGATAGAGCCCAGCGGGCATTTTGATGGGTGCTCGCAACAGCTGGGCAACCGCCCCAAAGAGAAAAAACGCTGCAACCACGTCGATCTGCATGGTTGCTCCTTAGGATGCGCTGGGGTGCAGGCTGTTCTGGCGACCATTTAGCAGTCGCAGCCCACTGCTGCCAAGGGCAAGTAGTGCCGACACGCTGACCAGCCCCCAGCCAGGCAGACCCTGTGTCAACAGGCCGGTGCCAAGGGCGAGTAGCAGGAAGATGCAGGTGATTTCGAACGCAAGGGTCTTGTCCATCGCAGGCTCCTTAATACTTGAGTGAAACGGTTGGTGCGCGGATAATGCCCTGAAAATTGAATAGATAAAAATCGATTATTTTTATATTCTTGATAGATAAACATCTATGTAGGAGGCGCTATGTCCCGCACCACGGCTCGCATCGGTACCCTGCGTCAGCTGGAAATCCTGCTCGCGGTCTATCAGCACCGCTCGATTACCGCGGCTTCCAACGCGCTGCACCTGACCCAGCCAACGGTATCGATGCAGCTCAAAAAACTGGCCGACGGGGTGGGGGCGCCGCTCTACGACAGTGTCGGTCGTAACCTGGTGTTTACCGAGGCGGGGCTGGCCGTGGTGGAGGGGGCGCGGGAGGTGCTCGCCCGTATCGATCGTCTAGCTATGACCCTCGCCGACCTTCAGGGGATGAAGGCCGGTACCCTGCGCCTGGCGGTGGTGACTACTGCCAAGTACTTTATTCCCCACCTGCTGGGGGATTTTCTACGCCACTACCCGATGATCGACGTCGACTTCAAGGTGGGCAACCGACAGCAGATTATCGATCGCCTGGGGGCAGGGGAGGATGACTTCTACGTGTTTAGCCACCCGCCACAAGAGCAGGAGCTGGCTTTGCACCAATTTGTTCCCAACCCCTTGGTCGCAATCGCCCCCCAGGATCATCCATTAGCGGGGGAGGGGGAGTTGACGCTGGAAGCGTTCGCGCGCCAGCCGTTCTTGATGCGAGAGCTGGGCTCCGGTACCCGGCACGCCATCGAACGCCATCTGGAGCGGGCGGGCGTTGACCTTAATGTACGCATGACCGTTGAGAGTAACGAGGCGATCAAACACTCCGTGATGGCGGGGTTGGGGGTCTCCATCCTCTCGCAGCACACACTGGCCTTTGGAGGCAGCCAGGGGCTGGCCACCTTGTCGGTAAGCGGGCTCCCGATCAATACCCAGTGGTTTCTGGCGTGTCTGCCCGGTAAGCAGCTGTCGGTGGTGGCACGCACCTTCCTTGACTATGTCGAGCAGGAGGGACGCGCCAAGTTGATGGCTGATACAGAGATCGACCGTTGAGCGGTATATGCTTACTTTCGCTCTATATACGTTATCGCTCGATTGAGTGTTTTGAGTTCTCGGAGCATGCTCCGCAGGATGCTCCGGCGCAGTGCATTCCGCGTATCCCCGCGGCTACCATTACGCTTCGCTACCGGCTTATTTTGAATTCAGACAGGCTTTGTCCATATGTCCCGGGCCTTGGCAGCGGCGCTGCGTCTCTCCCCAAAGTTTTTTCAGGTAAGCGATGATCGCCTCAGCTGAGAATGGTTTGCGTCAGTTGCTCGTCGGTGTGATGCCAGCCGTGCATAGTGCCGTTCAAGGTTCGGGCAAACAGGTAATCGCCGTTGCTCAGGCCTTCGATGGTGTAGGTTTCACCGACAGCCTCGGTGCCATGGCAGCTTTGGCTGTGCTGGGCGAACAGCGCTTGTCCCCGCCGCTCGTGGCTGGAGCATGGCTTCGACATCGCTCTGCGCCAGGAGTCCGTGGATCGTTCCAATGTGGTGCCGCTGATTCGCATTCTGGAGGCGCAGCCGGTCTCGGTACCGAGTTGGGCGTTTGACCAGCAACTGGTGCACCCATCGGCGAGGCACTGACCATGATGTTGGTCAGCGGAGAAGTCCGTAAGGTGATTGACGAAAGTTACCGCAGCAAACGAACAACAAGCTGATCGCGCAAGCGATCATCGTGATTGAGCCGGCAGCCGGTAAGCAGAATTACGAGGTCTACCTGAGTGCGGCGCAGATACAGGCAGGCATGAAAGAGGTCTGGTCAAACCTGCGCGGCCAGATGGCCGCCATCGAGGCCAGTTTATTCGTGAGTCACGAGTACCGATTCCATAAACTCAACGCCGCCGGTTCAGGCAATCCGCTCAGTGCGGTAGAGCCTGAATAACCCGATTGATGGGGGACGGGAGCGAGTTTAACGAGCGAACGCCTACCCATCCCTCCATACGACATATCGCATAATGTATATTATGTTAAATAGATTAAAATAGCCTGAGGGCTCTACTGTGGTGGTCTGTGTCTTCACAACAGCCTCTATCCCCTGCTGGTGTATTGATCGTATTGCAGGCTTACCCCGCCACAAAATTAAGCACCAGCTCAGTGTGCGGCAATAAGTAGTTGTTCCGAGTCTGGCCTTAACAGGCGCTCAAAGGTTTAGGGTGTTTGGGCTTTGATGCGACCTGCGCGGTATAAGGTGTTTTAGGGTTGCGGCTGTTACCAATGGATCACGCTGTGCTTCTGCGTGTTCTGGCACTCTGAGCGCCCTGTCATTTTGAAATGGCAGGACCCTGGTTGTGTGGCGGCAATCTAGAGAAGCTCAGCGGGAACCCAGGGTCCCCGCTGCTTAGGGTTTACTCGTTGACGCCCAAGCGGCGTAACAGGGTGATCATTGGGCACCACTTTGTGAAAGCAGACTGAAACAGGTTAAGGCCAACAAAGCCGGTTAACCAGAGCCACATGGGGTCTACATACACAGCCGCTAGCGTGCTGGCAATCACCACTGTGCCTGCGATGAGGCGGAGATATTCATTAATGTTCATGTTGTTACCCTGCTATTAATATTAGAAAAAACTAATGTTTTTGCATCTTAATTAGTTAATGCTAATATAGCAACCCTAATCATCAGGGCTTTACCATGACCAACTCCAACGAAATGATGCTGCTGAACAATGCTCACAGCGCTGAGCAACTGCTCAAGCGCATGGCTAACCGTAACCGGCTGATGGTGCTTTGCACCCTGATGGATCAGGAGCTCTCCGTCGGCGAGTTGAATCAGCGAGTTCCGCTCTCACAGTCGGCCCTTTCCCAGCATCTGTCGGTATTGCGTGATGCCGGCCTGGTTGCTACCCGTAAGGAGGCCCAGACTGTTTATTATCGTGTGGATGACCCGCGGGTGGGCAAAATTCTGGATGCCCTCTACTCCATTTTTTGCCAGTAAATGCTATGAGCCACCATGATCTATTCAGTCGCTGGGTCAGGGCCTCACTGAACAGCAAGGCTCCCCTTCTCCTTTTTATTTTGGCGCTTGCGAGCGGGCTGATAGGGCTCGAGCTGACCCCTCGCGAAGAGGAGCCGCAGATCGTTGTGCCCATGCTGGATGTGCAGGTTGATGCGCCCGGGCTTACGGCCAAGCAGGTGGAGCGCCAGGTCACCATACCGCTGGAGAAGCTACTTTCCCAAATTCCAGGGGTCGAGCATGTGTACTCCAGTTCGTCCCGTGGCCAGGGCATGGTGACCCTTCGTTTTTTTGTTGGTGAAGATCGGGAAGACTCAATCCTCAATACATACAACAAGTTATATTCCAATACTCACCTAATTCCTCCGGTGGTTGAACGCTGGCAGGTGCGTCCAGTCGAGGTCGACGACGTGGCTATCCTTGTGCTTGGGATCTGGAGTGACTCGGCCACAACGCTGGATGACTTCGGTCTTCGCCGGCTGGCCCAGGAGTTGTCCACTGAGCTGCAGGCGATCCACCAAACCAGCTCGGTGGAGGTGGTAGGGGGTCGATCCCGTACCGCCACTATCTACCTCAACCCGGAGCGCCTGGCGGCCCATAGAACCAGCGCGACTGAGGTGCTCAGCGCCATAGGTCGCTCCAACCGGTTGGCGGATCAGGGTGTCTGGACCCTCGACAACCGCTCCTTTCGACTGGAGAGCGGCGATGCCCTGCGGGAAGTTGCACAGCTCCGCAGCCTGGTGGTGAACGTTATTGATGGCACGCCGATCCTGCTCGGAGATGTCGCTCATATTGAGGATGGGCCAAGCGAGGCAACCCATTACAGCTGGTTTATGCACAAGCGTGAAGCTGGCGGCCTGAGCCCCAGCCAGCCGATGGTGGTACTCAGCATTGCCAAGCAGCCGGGTAGCAATGCGGTGGCGGTGTCGCGTGCGGTCCAGGAGCGGCTGGAGGTTTTAAAACGGAACTGGTTTCCGCCGGGTGTACAGGTCCAGGTATTACGTGATTACGGGGCAACCGCTGACGAAAAGGTCAACAGCCTGACCTCCAACCTGGCGATGGCCGTGCTCATCGTGATCGTCTTTATCGGTCTGTTTCTGGGCTGGCGACCTGCGTTGGTCGTGGGGCTAGCGGTACCGGTCTGCTATGGGGTTACCCTGGGCCTTGACCTGGCGTTTGGTTATACCATCAACCGAGTCACCCTCTTTGCCCTGATCCTGGCGCTCGGCCTGCTGGTCGATGACCCCATCACCGGTGCCGATAACATAGAGCGCCACCTGCGTCGCTCAAAGGGCTCCCGCTCAGACCGTATTGTTGCGGCTATGGCCGAGATTCGGGTTCCGCTGCTGATGTCTACCCTGACCATCGTGCTGGCGTTTCTTCCGCTCGGTTTTATCACCGGAATGATGGGTCCTTACATGGCCCCTATGGCGTTTAATGTGCCTCTTAGTGTAATCATGAGTACCCTGGTGGCGTTTATGATCACCCCCTGGATGGCAGGACACCTCCTGCATCCGACCCCAGCATCCGCTCCGACCGGTGAAGGGCGGTTAGTCTCTGCCTACAAAGGGCTTCTGGTCCGTGTGCTGGACAGTCCACGCCGTGCCAAGGCACTGCTGTGGGTGATGTTGCTGCTATTTTTGGTCGCCGCTTCGCTGCCGCTGTTGAGGGCCGTTCCTCTAAAGCTACTGCCCTATGACAACAAGAACGAGGTGCAGGTGTTGATCGACCTGCCCGAGGACGCGAGTCTGGAGTCCACGGCGGCCACCACCAGCGCTATCGCGGCCCAGGTGTTGAGGCTGGCCGAAGTCGAGTCAGCGGCGGGCTTTGTAGGGCTGCCCTCCCCCTTCGACTTTAATGGCATGGTGCGTCGATACTATCTGCGCCAACAGCCCCACCAGGCCGAGCTGCGCCTGGTGCTTGTTGACAAGGCATTGCGTGAGCAGCAATCCCATGCCCTGGTGTTGCGCCTGAGGGAGTTGCTGGCCCCCATGGCACGCGACGGTGTATCGATCAAGGTGGTAGAGGTGCCTCCGGGGCCGCCGGTTATGAGCACCCTGGTGGCAGAGATCTACGGTGATCCACTGGCGCCGGCGCGCCACCTTGAAGCCAGCGCCCGGACGCTGATGGAGCGGCTCGCCCTGGAGCCCCACGTGGTGGAGGTGGACTCTACCCTCGAGGCCAGCCAGCCCCTGTTGCGTTTTGTGGCCGATAAGCAGAAAGCGGCACTGGCCGGCATCTCCACACAGACGCTCAACGATACCCTGGCGATCGCCAACCAGGGGGTCGTTGCCGGCTATATCCTGCAGCCCCGGGAAGCGGCCCCCCTGCCTGCCCTGTTACGGATTCCGCAGGCGTCCCGGGCGGACCCTGCCGACTACGACCGGCTGTTGGTGAAGGGGGAGCCGGGTGTTACCCAGCAGAGTCGGGATGGCGGGCTCGACCGTCTGCCACAACCGTTGGTCGCTCTCGGCGAGTTGGGTGAGTGGCAACTCTCAGAAGTTGAGAAAACTATACACCACAAAGACTTGAGGCCCGTTGTTTATGTTACTGCTGAACTTTCTGGGCGGACCCCGGCAGAGGTGATCGCAGACCTGAACGCTGATCAACTCCCTTCGGGTTCGGGTGATCGAGTGGATCTGAATGGCTCGGCGACCGCCCGGAACTGGCAGCAGCGTTCCTTTGTGGAGCCGGGCGCGGGTCTCCCCTGGCGCCTGACTGAGGGGACCGAGCTGAGCTGGAGCGGTGAAGGGGAGTGGCGCATTACCGTACGGGTCTTTCGCGATATGGGGATTGCCTTTGCCTTTGCCCTTGTAGCGATCTTCATTGTCCTGCGCATACAGACCGGTTCCGTAGCGCTGGCATTGATCATTATGTCCGCTATCCCCCTGACTGTTATCGGCATCATGCCGGGCTTTTGGTTGTTGAATCAGCTGGGTGAGCGCACGGTAGCCGGTGCACCTGACCCGGTCTTGTTCACCGCCACAGCGATGATCGGAATGATAGCCCTGGCTGGAATTGTGGTTCGTAACTCACTGATTCTGATTGAGTTTATAACCCAGGCCAGGGCGCAGGGAATGGCGATCAGGGAGGCATTGCTGGAGGCTGGCTCGGTACGTATGCGACCGGTGTTGCTGACCGCTGGCACCACCCTGCTGGGTAATCTGGCCATTACCCTGGACCCGGTTTTTAACGGGCTCGCACTCGCCATTATCTTTGGAATCATCGCTTCCACACTCTTTACCCTGTTGGTGGTGCCGGTGGTCTACCAGCTGGCGTTTGACCACCCCACCCGTCACGAAGCACAGGGGCGCTCTCCTGCGGCCCCGCCTCTGTCCCGCCCTTCCCCTGAGGATTGAACCAATGAGATCTCGTCTATCACAGACCCTGTTGCCGCTACTGGTCCTGCTTGTGCTTCTGGCCGGGCTCGGCTACATGGCCGGGCTGTTCGACCGCAAGCTTCCCCCGGCACTGAGTGCTTCCGGCGTAACGCCTGAGGCCGGATACCGGGTTGCGCTGGAGCAGGTTGAGCGTAGCGAGCCGGTCCCCGCTACCGTGCGGGCACGGCAATCGACCCAGATCTCGTCCCGCTTGCTGGCGCGTATAGAGCGGCTTGAGGTCCGCGCCGGTGATACGGTGGAGCCGAACCAGGTCCTGGTTACCCTAGAGCAAGCCGATCTGGCGGCCCGTGTGCAGCAGGCCAGTGCCCGTATTGATCTGCTGGAGGCGCGTCAAAAGGAGGTGGGCAGTTCGTTGAGTCGCATGGAAACCCTCTTTACCCAGGGCGCGGTATCCCAGGCTGAACTTGACCGGGCGCGCGCCAGTTTCAGTGAGCTGCAAGCGGAGCTGAGGGCGGCTGCCCAGGCGCTCAGTGAGGCGCGCACGGCCCTCTCCTACACTGTGATTCGTTCCCCGATCGCCGGCCGGGTGGTTGACCGTTACGCCGAGCCTGGCGATACGGCACAACCCGGTATTCCGTTGCTGGATCTATACAACCCGGTTGCGATGCAGGTAGAAGCCTCTGTGCGGGAATCCCTGGCACTCAGCCTGCAACCGGGGGATAGCCTGGAGGTGGAGGTGCCGGCACTGGGGGCAGAGCTGAGCGGGCGTATTGAAGAGATCGTGCCAGCCGCTAATGCCAGCACCCGCAGTTTTCTGGTCAAGGTTCAGGTGTCTGGCCAGCCGCTGTTACCCGGCATGTACGCGCGTATACGGGTCCCCACCGAGGCCGTTGAGCGGGTGGTGATTCCCCGTCAATACCTGACCGAAGTTGGCCAGCTTAATCTGGTATGGGTGCCCCGCGCGGGCGGCGTGGAGAAACGGGTGGTGCGCCTGGGGCGGGTATTAGCAGACGGTCGGCTGGAGGTGATTGCAGGCTTAAGCGAAGGAGAATCGCTCATCTTACCGGCACAGGCCGCCCGCCTGCTCCAATGAACCGGTGCTGCTGGCGGGGGGCGTTAAAGCCCC
Organism: Aestuariirhabdus litorea; assembly: GCF_003864255.1. Taxonomy (NCBI): domain Bacteria; kingdom Pseudomonadati; phylum Pseudomonadota; class Gammaproteobacteria; order Oceanospirillales; family Aestuariirhabdaceae; genus Aestuariirhabdus; species Aestuariirhabdus litorea. Next base: position 1,364,963 of record NZ_QWEZ01000001.1, on the reverse strand, counting down.
CTACTGCTTTTCAACTTGCAGAAAGGCCGGTGTGCCGATGCTCATCAGCGCCGCAGTCAGGGCAATAAAGATAAGGCTGAAAACCAACATGGTGGGTATCCTCCGGTAGTTATTGCCTAGGTTGCCAGCAAAGCCGGCTGGCAACCATTCGCAGAACTACCCATCCGCTTGCGGCCAACCCTTAGGCCCCTATGCGAACCTCCCCGGGGGTGAGGTTACTGCACCAGGCGAACCGGGTTGGGCCGCAACAGGATCTTCTCCTCCAGCCCGTCAATCGACAGTGTTTCGATCACCTGGTAGCCCTGGGCGGCGAAGTAGTCGAGGTAATAGGGGTTGGCAGTATCTATAACCACGCCACGGGCACTCCGGTCGCTTTCAACCTGGCGATGAATCTCGTCGAACAGCTGCTTACCCAGCCCCAGGTGGCGCTGTTCGGCGTTGATGCCGATCAGGGGGACCTGGTAACAGTTGTGCAAGTGGTTGGCGACCCGCGCCTGGTACTCGTTGATTCGCTCGGTACAGCCAAACCCGGCGGTGAGAAACATCTTCCAACGCCAGCTGAAGATGTCGGCCAGCCGTTTGCGATTGGGGGGGCAAAGTACCGCGACACCGCTCAGTCGATCATTCACCAGTAACCCCAGAATAAGGTCGTCGGAGTCGAAGTAGATACTGCACATCTCCCGGATACCACTGCGTAATCGCTGTACAAAGCCTTCCACTTCGGAGGAGAAGAGCCGCTGGTAAAGGGGGCACTCCCGATAGGCATTGAACAGGACGGCGCGCGCCTCGCGTTTCCAGCTCAGGTTGAGCTGGATGATCTGTACATTCTGGGGGGTACCATGGGACTGGGTGCCTTGCATGGGCATTACCTCCGCTCCGGGGTCAGGTTGTTGAGCGATTGTGTGATATTTAACCTAGCAAAAGGATCCCCGGTTGACCAATCCCCCCTGCCCTGTTTTCTGCCAAAGGTACGGTATTGGCTTGGAGTTGTGTGGTAAGCTTCTGATTTCATGTCTGTTTTGCATCCTGGATTACACTCGGAAAAAATATGAAATTGGTCTCATTTAACGTCAATGGTATACGCGCACGCCTTCATCAACTGCAGGCTTTGGTGGATCGTCACCAGCCCGACGTGATCGGTATTCAGGAAAGCAAGGTGGTCGATAACGAGTTCCCCATCGAGGCGATCGCAGAGATGGGCTATCACGCCGAAATCCATGGCCAGAAGGGGCATTACGGAGTCGCCCTGTTGAGCCGGACCGCTCCGCTTAAGGTGATTAAGGGGTTTCCCGGGGATGAGCCCAATGCCCAGCGCCGAATGATCATGGCCGAATACCGGATTGAGGGGCACCAGCCCTTAATGGTGCTCAACGGCTATTTTCCCCAGGGGGATAACCGCTCCCACGCGATCAAGTTTCCGGCTAAAGAGCGCTTCTACGCCGACCTCCAGCATTATCTGGAAACGTATCATCAGCCCCAGGAGCGACTGTTGGTGATGGGGGATTTCAACATCTCCCCGACGGACGCCGATATCGGTATCGGCCCCGACAACGCCAAACGCTGGCTGCGCACTGGCAAGTGCAGTTTTTTGCCCGAGGAGCGCGAGTGGTATCAGCGCTTGATGGGGTGGGGGCTGGAGGACTGCTACCGGGCGCTTCACCCTGATGCTACCGACCATTACAGCTGGTTTGATTACCGTAGCCGCGGCTTTGATGATACGCCGCGGCGTGGACTCAGGATCGATACCCTGCTCGCCACCCCGGCCCTGAGTGCGCAGTGCACCGAGGCTCTGATCGATTATGAAATCCGGGCGATGGAGAAACCCTCCGACCACTGCCCCGTCATTGTCCATTTTGCCTCTTAGTGCGGAGCACTGCTATGAACCTCAGCGATATCGATCTCAACCTCTTTGTGGTGTTTGAAGCGATCTACAACGAAGGTAACCTGACCCGGGCCGGGCAGGTGGTCGGAATTACCCAGCCGGCGGTCAGTAATGCCCTCTCCCGCCTGCGCGATACCTTTGATGACCAGCTTTTTATCCGCTCCTCCCAGGGGATGGTGCCTACCCCCCTGGCGCAAAATATCATCGGCGCCATCCGCCAGTCGCTGCAGCTGATGCGCAACAGCGTGCAGCATGGCAACGAGTTTGTGCCCGCCAAGGCGGATAAGCTGTTCCGCTTCAGCATGGGCGACCTGACTGAGGCGCTCTTTCTGCCAGCAATGTTTTCCGGCCTTGCCAAGGTGGCGCCGAGGGTCCGCATCGAAAGCTTTCAGGTGCGTCGGCGGGAGGCTTCCAAGGAGCTGGCCAGTGGCCGCCTCGACTTTGTTATCGACGCCAACCTGCCGCTTGACGAACAGCTGCACCATGTCCAGCTCTACGAAGAGCGCTACGTTTGCGTGCTGCGCAAGGATCATCCGTTGTCGGTGGAGAGCATCACCCCTGAACAGTACCTCGCCCTCGACCATATCCAGGTCTCCAGCCGCCGCAGCGGGCTGGGCTACGTCGACCTTGCCCTCGGAAAACTGGGGTTGCAGCGGCGCATCGCCCTGCGAGCCAACTACAACCTGATGGCCTCCCGGGTGGTGAAGAAAACCGATATGGCGTTGACCATTCCCTACAGCCTGGTCGCCAATGACCCTGACCTTCGGGTTCTTGAACTCCCCTTCAAGGGAGTGGATCCTTTGCAGTGTCATCTTTACTGGCACGATAACTCTGAGCATGATGCCTCCAGCATCTGGATGCGCTCATTCCTCACCGCCATGGCACTCAAGGAGTTTGGTCGCGGAGGGGTACAGATTTAACCCTCGGTGCTCCCGGTGCGGCTTACCTTTACGTAAGCGTAAGCTGTGATAGAGTGGTCTTCTCCCTGCCGGGAGCCGCCTAACCGGTGGCATAGCCCTCCCCCCATTTCAAGGACACATGCATGGATACACCGCTCTGGAGCCCCTCCGCTGAACAGGTTGCGAAGGCAAACATTACCGACTTTCGTGCTGCGCTAAACGATAACCGCTTTGGTACAACCCCTGGCTTGAAGCTTGAAGATTACTGGCAGCTGCACCAGTGGAGTGTCGAAAACGCCCCCCAGTTTTGGGATACCCTGGTCCGCTACGATGGAATTCAGTTCACAACCCCGGCGCAGGAGGCCGTGCGCGATGCGGACCAGCTTCCGGGGGCTCAATGGTTTCCCGGCGCCCGCCTCAACTTTGCCCAAAACCTGCTTCGTCGGCGTGATGATCACTGCGCCCTGGTGTTTCGCGGTGAAAATGGAGCGCGCAAGAGCCTGAGCTATGGGGCACTTTACCAGCAGGTGGCTCGCCTGGCCCACAGTCTCAAGAAGCGGGGAGTCGGTAAAGGGGACCGCGTCGCCGGCTTTATGCCCAACTGCCTGGAGACGGTGGTTGCCATGCTGGCGACCACCAGTCTGGGGGCGGTCTGGTCCTCCTGTTCCCCTGATTTTGGCATCAATGGGGTGATCGACCGCTTCGGCCAGATCGCTCCCAAACTCCTCTTCACCACCGATGGTTACCACTACAACGGAAAAAACCTGGATAACCTGGAGAAAGTAGCCCGTATCGAGGAGATGATCGACTCCCTGGAAGCGGTGGTGGTGGTGCCCTTCCTCGAGCCCGGCGCGTTCGCCGCTCAACCTCTCCCCCTTGCCAGCGGCCTTCTTTGGGAAAGCCTGCTCGCCAACGACGCCAGCGAGATCCCCTTTGAGCCCATGGCCTTTGATGATCCGCTCTACATTATGTACTCATCCGGTACCACCGGGGTGCCCAAGTGCATCGTTCACGGGGTGGGGGGGACTCTGTTGCAGCATCGCAAAGAGCATCGCCTGCATACCGACCTCAAGGCCGACGATGTGCTCTTCTATTACACCACCTGCGGCTGGATGATGTGGAACTGGCTGGTCAGCGGGCTGGCCAGCGGGGCGACCCTGGTGCTGTTCGACGGGTCCCCCTTCTATCCCGAACCCGGCTCCCTGATCGATATGGCGCAGGAGGAGAAAATCACTGTTTTCGGCACCAGCGCCAAATACATTGCCGCCCTGGAAAAAGCCGGTGTGCGCCCTGCCCAAACTCATTCGCTGCCGGCGCTGCGGACGATACTCTCGACCGGCTCTCCCCTCTCCCATGAAAGTTTTGATTACGTCTACCGGGAAATTAAAACGGACCTCTGTCTGAGCTCAATCTCCGGTGGTACCGACATCATCTCCTGTTTTGCCCTCGGGTGCCCGGCCCTGCCGGTCTATCGGGGACAGCTCCAGTGCACCGGGTTGGCGATGGATGTTCACTTTGTGGATGAGCAGGGACATAGCCATATCGGTGAAAAGGGGGAGTTGGTGTGTCGAAACAGCTTCCCCTCCATGCCCATCGGCTTCTGGAATGACCCTGAAGGAGCGCGCTACCACAGTGCTTATTTTGAGGCCTTCAAGGGGTGGTGGTGCCACGGCGATTATGGTGAACGTACTGAACAGGGGGGAGTCATTATCCATGGCCGGGCTGATGCAGTGCTAAATCCGGGTGGCGTACGCATTGGCACCGCGGAGATCTACCGCCAGGTGGAGCAGATTCCTGAAGTGCAGGAGGCGATCTGCGTTGGACAGCAGTGGCTGGATGATGTTCGGGTCATTCTCTTTGTGCGCCTGCAGGATGGGGAGCGCCTCAGCGATGAGTTGGTGGCTCGTATACGCCAGATGATTCGCAGTAATACGACGCCACGTCATGTTCCCGCCAAAGTGATCGCTGTGGCTGATATTCCGCGTACCATTAGCGGCAAAATTGTGGAGCTGGCGGTTCGCAATGTGATTCACGGGGAGGTCGTCAAGAACACCGATGCCCTGGCTAATCCAGAGGCACTTGAACTCTACCGTGACCTCCCCGAGCTGAAGGATTAGGCGTGCGCAAGGCCTAAAATAAAACCCCGCCAGTGGCGGGGTTCTTTATATCCATTACATGGTATGTGTCGGTCGGTCCGACTCGAGGGCGCCGGCGAGGTAGGTTTCAATCTTGTTGCGGGCAATCTCATCCTTTTCATTGAACTGCACACCTATGCCGGCAGCACGGTTGCCCTGGGCTCCCCGCGGAGTAACCCAGACCACTTTGCCCGCTACGGGGATCTTTTCGGGCTCGTCCATCAGGTTGAGCAGCATAAACACCTCATCACCGAGCCCATAGTTTTTGTTGGTCGGTATAAAGAGGCCGCCATTACTCACAAAGGGCATGTAGGCAGCGTAAAGTACCGCTTTGTCCTTGATGGTCAGCGACAGTATTCCGTTGCGGGGCGATGGTTTGGCTTGGTTCATGATTATCCAGCAGCACGATCAGAAAGGTGATTGGTCACAGCCATTATTCACTATTTTAGCCGAGAGTTAAATGCAGCCAGCGTATCAGGAGATCCTCCAGCAGCAGCTGCCGGTTGAGGTTTCCTGCTCCCTGGCAGAGGGCCCGCTGCTCATTGATCCACTGCTGCAGTTCAAAGAGTGACCGGGTGTTGGCCTTTTTTGCGATATAGGTGGCCATGGCCCTGAGGTCCGGGTTATTGAGGGGCGTCTCCTCCCCTCCCTGCTGCAGGCGCAGGATATCGGCAACCCAGCCTGAAACCCACCCCAGCAAGCGAGGGAGGTCCTGGTCTTTCCAGCGCTGGGCAATCTCGATGGGGGAGTGTTTGCCTTTGGTGATGGAGCCTATTTCCTCAATCAGGCGTGCACGTTCCTTCAGCATCTGCTCATTAGCAAACTGTAAAGCGGTGAGTGGCTGCCCGTCAGCCAGCACCAACAGCAGTTCGAGCTGGTCGCTCTCCTCGTTGGAGAGACCTGCCAGCCAGTCGAGGCTCTGCTGGCGCTGCGGCAGGGTAAAAGGAAGTTGCTGGCAGCGGCTGTTGATGGTCGCCAGCATGGCGCCCTGACGGGCCGTCACCAGCAGGATCAGGGTTTGGGCCCCGGGCTCCTCCAGCGACTTAAGCAGGGCATTGGCGGAATTGCTATTCATCGCCTCGGCCGGATTGATGATAATCACCCGATAGCCACCCTGCTGGGCGGTTTTTGAGGCAAATTCGATCAACGCTCGCACCTGATCGACCTTGATTACACGGCCGCCCTCTTCGGGTTGAAGAATCCGTAGATCGGGATGCCCGCCTGAGCGAAACAGGTGGCAGCTTTTGCAACCACCACAGGCGGCATCGCCTTCAGGTTGTTCGCACAGGACATAGCCCGCAAAGGCGCTGGCAAAGGCAAATTTACCGACCCCGGGTGCCCCCTTCAGCAGGTAGGCGTGGGAAAGCCGCCCCTCCTGGTGCTGCGCGCAGAGGCGCTGCCACTGGTCTGCTTGCCAGGGATAGGGGTGAAGTCTGGGCTCACCGTGCAGGGGGTTCATATCAGCAGCCCAATAGCTGCGTCATCAGCTGGCGCACCTGCTGCGCCACCGATTCCAGCCCCTGTGAGGCGTCGAGGATATGAAAACGCTGTGGATGCTGTCGTGCCCGCTCAAGGTAGCCGCGTCGCACTCGCTCGAAAAAGGCGATCTGCTCGCTCTCGAAGCGGTCAAGGGCGCCGCGCTGACGGGCCCGCTCCATACCGATCTCAACCGGCAGGTCGAAGAGCAGGGTCAGGTCCGGCTGCAACCCCTGTTGCACCATGGTTTCAAGCTGGGCAATTTTGTCATTGGGGATGCCTCGGCCGGACCCCTGATAGGCGAAGGTGGCGTCGGTAAAGCGATCGCAGAGGACCCACTGGCCACGGGCGAGTGCCGGCCGAATCACCTGGGCGATGTGCTGGGCGCGGGCGGCAAAGGCCATCAGCAACTCGGTATCGGCGGCTACCGGCTCCTCCCGCTTGGTCAGGAGCAGGGCCCTGATCTCCTCGGCCAGCGGGGTACCGCCGGGCTCCCGGGTATGCAGATAGGCAATACCGGCATCATCCAGACAGGCCTTGATGATGCCAACGTTGGTGCTCTTGCCGGCACCTTCGCCGCCCTCAACCGTGATAAATTTCGGTTGCTGCTCAGTCACTGCTCTCTCCTTCGCTCGCCGGGGAGGAGCGATAGTCCTTGCGGCGTTTGAGTTGGTATTGTCTTACGGCCAGGTTATGCGCTTCCAGCGTAGCTGAAAACTGATGGCTGCCATCACCCCGAGCCACAAAATAGAGGGTATTACCGGGTGTTGGATGCAGTGCGGCGTGAATCGCCTCGCGACCCGCCAGTGCAATGGGGGTTGGCGGTAACCCCGAAATTCGATAGGTGTTGTAGGGGGTCTCCTCGGTGAGGTGTTTGCGCGTGATATTACCCTTGTAGCGCTCCCCGAGACCGTAAATGACCGTCGGGTCAGTTTGCAGGCGCATCCCCTTGCGGAGTCGGCGCACAAATACCCCGGCAATTTCGCCCCGCTCTGAGGCCACGCCGGTTTCGCGTTCAACAATAGAGGCCATAATCAGCGCCTCATAGGCGGTCTTGTAGGGTAGCTCCGGGGCACGCTGCTCCCACTCTTCGGCCAGTACCGACTGCAGGCGCTCGTGGGCCCGTTTTACCAGCTCCAGGGCGGGGGTTCCGGCGGTGAAAAAGTAGGTATCCGGGAACAGAAGCCCCTCTGGATTACCTTCTGCACCAATGGCCGTTGCGACACTGGATGGGTTCAGGGGCTCCCCATTGTGCACGAGCCCGGGCTGGGACAGGATGAGCGCAAGGGCATCGGCAACGGTTGTACCCTCCACCAGGGTGATGCTGAGCTGTTGAACCTTGCCACTGACCATCATATCCAGCAGCGCAGAGACGCGGGTTCCCGGAGGGAGCTCGTAAAAGCCGGATTGAATACGGGTGGTATCAGCCTGCAGTCGGCTATACCACTCAAACCAGCGGGCATCGTTAATCAGTCCCTGCGCCTTAAGGTCCCGGGCGATCGATTTGATGGAGCTGCCACGGGGAACCTCGAGTACGCTAGGTTCGCTGTTTTGCAACAGGCTATCCCCGTAATGGTTGAGCAGCTGCTGAAAGGAGTAAAACGCAACAACCCCTATAAATAACAATGAGATAGCGGTAATACCTAAACGGCGAATCATTCGCTGAGTGCCTCCCCTACCCGCTTTTGAACCGCTCGTGTGAGCGGGCCGATTGACCACTGGTGGTTGCCCCAGGCCACCACAGGCCAAACCCCAAAGACTGAATTACAGACAAATACCTCATCCGCAGCCACCATATCCGCGCAGGAAAAAGAAGCTATCTCCAGCGGCAGCTGCCACGCCTGAGCCTGATTGATTATGTACTGGCGACAGACGCCAGCGACACCGCAAAGGCGTAAGTCCGGCGTCAGCAGCCTTCCCCCGGAGGCCAGGAACAGGTTGCTCATGGTACCCTCGACCGGAAAGCCGTTGAGGTCGAGCATTAAGCCTTCGGCATACTCAGGGCTGCTCCACTCGGCACGGGCAAGAACCTGTTCAAGCCGGTTGAGGTGCTTCATGCCGGCGAGAGCTGGGGACAGTCCCAGCGGGGTTTGGCATTCGAACAGCCGAACCCCGTTAACGGAGGGCTGGCCGGGGTATTCGGGCGGGTCAAAGCAGGCGATGATACGCGACGGGCTGATGCAGTCTGCGGGACTGTATCCACGACCTCCTACCCCCCGTGTGACCACCACTTTGAGGATACAGCGGGTCAGTTCACTGGCCTTCAGGCACTGCCTGATTTCAGAACGAAGGCGCTGAGGTTCGAGCTTGATTCCAAGACGCCGGGCATCGGAGCTCAGGCGCTGGATATGAAGCTCAAGCAGACGGGGTTCTCCGGCTTCCACACGGATGGTTTCGAAGAGCCCGTCACCGTAGGCAAGTCCGCGATCCAGTATGCCAATCTCGGTACGGGGCTCTCCGTTTAACCAGGTCAGGGACATCAGCTTTGAATACGAGAAAACAGCAGGGAGCCGTTGGTTCCGCCAAAGCCGAAGGAGTTGGAGAGTGCGTGGTCGATTTTCATCTCCCGTGCCTTATGGGGCACGTAGTCCAGCACACAGCCCTCCCCCGGGTTATCCAGGTTAATGGTGGGGGGCGCAACCTGGTCACGGATGGAGAGAATGCTGAAAATGGCTTCAACAGCGCCCGCGGCCCCTAAAAGATGACCAATCATCGATTTTGTGGAGCTGACGGCCACACGTTGTGCGTGGTCGCCCATAATCGACTCGACGGCCCTGCTTTCGGCAATGTCTCCGGCGGGGGTCGAAGTGCCGTGGGCGTTGATGTAATCGATTTGAGCGGGCTCCAGTGCCGCATCCTCTATAGCGTTGAGCATGGAGGCTGCCGCACCTTCACCGCTCTCTGGCGGGGCCGTCATATGGAAGGCATCACCACTCATGCCGAAGCCTTTGAGCTCGGCGTAGATCTTTGCTCCTCGCTTGAGGGCGTGCTCATACTCTTCAAGCACCAGGGCTCCGGCGCCATCACCCAGCACAAAGCCATCACGATCCTGATCCCAGGGACGACTGGCTGCGGCCGGGTCATCGTTGCGGGTAGAGAGTGCCCTGGCGGCTGCGAAACCGGCCATACCGAGCTCGCAGGAGGCTTTCTCGGCACCGCCGGCAACCATGATGTCCGCCTCGCCGTAAGCGATGTTGCGGGCCGCCATTCCGATGCAGTGGGTGCCGGTGGTGCAGGCAGTGGTGATGGCGTAGTTAGGTCCCTTGAGACCATACATGATCGATAGGCGGCCACTGATCATGTTGATGATCGCGCCGGGGACAAAAAAGGGAGAGATGCGTCGAGCGCCACTACTGGCAAGAAGCTTGACGTTATCTTCAATCATGCTTAAACCGCCGATGCCTGAGCCCATCGCCACGCCAGCCCGGCGGGCATTGGTCTCAGTGATCTGGATACCGGAGTCTTCGATCGCCTGGGCAGCAGCGGCAATGCCATACTGCATAAAGACGTCTATCTTGCGCGCATCCTTGGCCGCCATGTAATCGGTTACATCGAATCCCTCTACGAGCCCGCAGATCCGGGTGCTGTAGGCGGAAGCATCAAAATGCTCAATCATCCCGATTCCGCTGCGACCGGCCAGTACGGCGTCCCAGCTCGATTTTACCGATGATCCCAGTGGGCTGAGCATACCCAGCCCGGTAACAACTACGCGCCGACGTGTCACTGCGTCCGTCTCCTTACTCCAACCACGCAGGGTGTTTTTTACCCTGTAAACAAAAGAAAAGCCGCACTACAGCGTAGGGCGGCTTTCCACAGAAGCAAAACGTTGATTACTGGTGAGCAATAACGTAATCGATGGCTTCCTGGACAGTGGTAATCTTTTCAGCTTCTTCATCAGGGATTTCGGTCTCGAACTCCTCTTCCAAAGCCATTACCAGCTCTACTGTGTCCAGAGAGTCAGCGCCAAGGTCTTCTACGAACGACGAGCTGTTGTTAACTTCTTCTTCTTTTACGCCAAGTTGTTCGCAAACAATCTTTTTGACGCGTTCTTCGATGGTACTCATACCTTGTTTAACTCCTATTGAGAATTCGGTCGACTTCTAAGGTCGCGGGCTAATTTTATATAAACGATAACTGCCATTTCAAGCGGGTGTTACGTAATCTAACCAAATATCCATCGAATCGGTAGTGATTTTGGTTAAAAAAGAATCAAACCGCCCGGGAACGGTTAGCTCATGTACATGCCGCCATTCACGTGCAGGGTTTCACCGGTGACATAACCGCCCCCTTCGCTGGCTAAAAAAGCAACGGCGGCGGCAATCTCTTCGGGCTTGCCGAGTCGCGCAGCGGGAATCTGTGCCAGCAGGTGGGTTTTATGATCCTCGGGAAGATCCTTGGTCATATCGGTATCGATGAAGCCGGGCGCCACCGAGTTTACGGTGATGCCGCGGGAACCGATTTCACGTGCCAGAGAGCGACTAAAGCCCTCTACCCCGGCCTTGGCTGCCGCATAGTTGGTTTGTCCCAGGTTACCCATGGAGCCCACAACCGAGCTGATATTGATGATGCGACCCCAACGCGCCTTGGTCATTCCTCGCAGGCAGGCCTTGCTCAGCTTATAGATGGAGCTGAGATTGGTACTGATCACGTCATCCCACTGGGCGTCTTTCATGCGCATCAGGATGTTGTCCTGGGTGATGCCGGCATTGTTCACCAGAATCAGCGGGGCACCAAACTGTTCGGTAATCGCCTTGATCAGGGTATCGATGGACTGGTCATCGCAGACGTCCAGAGTCATTCCGGTTCCGGTGACGCCGTTTTCAGCGAGTGTGGCGGCGATTTTTTCTGCGCCTGCATCACTGGTTGCGGTACCCACTACGGTGGCGCCAAGCTTGCCCAGCTGCAGGGCGATCGCCTGGCCAATGCCACGACTAGCGCCAGTGACCAGGGCTATTTTTCCATTCAGATTCATAAGGTTGCTACCTAGAGTTAAAGTTATAACGAAGCAGTTTCCAGCGCCTTTTTGAAGGCGTCTGCACTCTCCATTGAGACAGCATTCAAGTTACGATCAATGCGCTTGGCGAGGCCGGAAAGCACTTTTCCGGGGCCGCACTCCAGCAACAGCGTCACACCGTTGTTGGCCAGCATCTGCATGCTGTCCACCCAGAGTACCGGGCTATAGAGCTGCTGCAAAAGGCTTTCCCTTACCTGCTCAGGGCTGCTGGCGACCCGTGCAGCAACGTTCTGCACAACGGGAATTTGCGGTGAGACCAGAGGGATCTGGTTGAGGGTCTCAGCCAGCTGCTCGGCTGCCGGCTTCATCAGGGCGCAGTGGGACGGGACGCTAACGGGCAGCGGCAATGCACGCTTGGCACCCGCCTCCTTGCAGTTACTGATGGCGCGCTCGACCGCCGCACTGCTGCCGGCGATCACAACCTGGCCCGGCGAGTTGTAGTTAACGGCACTGACGATGTCGCCATTGGCTGCTTGCTCGCAGGCGGCGCGAACATCGTCGTCGGTCAGTCCGAGAATAGCGGCCATGGCCCCCTCTCCCGCCGGTACCGCTTTTTGCATCAATTGACCGCGCAGGTTAACCACGCGAATCGCATCGGCAAAACCCATGCTGCCGGCGCAGACCAGGGCTGAATATTCGCCCAGGCTATGACCGGCCATGTAGCCAGGGCGCAGTTCGCTGCGCTGTTGCCACAGGCGCCACAGCGCAACACTGCAGGTGAGCAGTGCGGGCTGGGTGATTTCGGTGGAGTTCAGCTGCTCTGCAGGTCCTTGCAGGATAAGGCCGGATAGGTCGATCCCGAGTGCATCGGAGGCTTCGGAGAAGGTATCGCGGACAACGGGCTCCTGATCGTGGAGGTCGGCAAGCATGCCAACTTGTTGGGAGCCCTGCCCCGGAAATACAAAGGCTATATGACTGCTCATGGGTATCGGGTATCTCACAGTAGGTTAGTTCGTTCGATCCCTTAGGCTGGACCGGGTCTATACGGGGGCCGGGGTCGCCAGGATCAAGGGGACATAGTATAGGGGAACCCTGTCGCCCTGGGGGTAACGATATGTTTCCGTTTAACGACTTTACTTAAATCAGTAACTGTTCGAGATGCTCGTTAAGTAGCGTGGGAACATTGTTTTTGGCTTCGGCCATCGCCTGGCGGATCGCCTGCTGGATCCGCTTGCTATCGGACTGTCCATGGCTCTTGATAACGATGCCCTGCAGCCCCAGCAGGCTAGCCCCGTTGTAGCGATCGGGGTCCCCGCTGTGGAGCAGTTTCTCGATGTAGGGTTTGAGCAGTAATGACGCCAGGCGGGTATACCAGGAGCTGGTGGCGATCTGCTGGAGGTTGTGCTGCAGCATTCGCCCTACCCCTTCGCTGGTTTTGAGGGCGATATTGCCAACGAACCCGTCGCAGACAATTAGCTCGCAAACACCGGAAAAAAGCTCTGAGCCCTCGATAAACCCCTGATAGTTGAGGGCCTCGTTGTGCTTGATCAGGCGTGCGGCAAGGCGAACCTGCTCGTTGCCCTTCATCTCTTCGGAGCCGACGTTGAGCAGGCGGATGCGTGGGCTGGGAAGTTGGTGCAGTGCTTCCACCATGGCGGCACCCATGGCGGCAAACTGATAGAGGTGGTCGCCGGTGCAGTCTACGTTGGCACCCAGGTCGAGCATATAGGTAAAGCCGCTTTCGGTGGGCAAGCGGGTAATGATGGCCGGGCGATCAATGCCGGGGAAGGTTTTTAGCAGAAAGCGCCCGAGGGCCATCAGAGCCCCGGTATTGCCGCAACTTATGCAGGCCTGGGCCGCGCCAAGAGACACCTGCTCGAGGGCAATGCGCATAGAGGATGCACGCTTTGAGCGCAGCGCAACCGAAGGTTTGTCATCCATATTGATGACATCGGCAGCGTGGGCAATGGAAAGTCGTGAACGATCGTAGGGAGGGCAGTCGCTGAGGTGTTGCCTCAGGATAGGGGTGTCCCCAACCAGGATCAGGGAGAGCTCGGGGTGTTCCTGCAGGCTGGAAACTGCTGCCAGAACGGCTTCGCGGGGACCTAGGTCCCCGCTCATCGCATCAAGGGCAACCGTCGTTGCCATGGGCGAATTACTCGTCGTCTTTAGTGGCAACCACTTTTTTGCCACGGTAGAAACCGTCAGCGGTTACGTGGTGACGACGGTGGGTTTCGCCGGTGGTCGCATCAACGGACAGGGTTGGTGCATCCAGTCCGTCGTGTGAACGACGCATGTCGCGACGTGAACGGGTTTTTTTGTTCTGCTGAACAGCCATGCTAGTAGCTCCTGATCAAATCAATTGTCAGATTTAAGGTTGGCAAGCACGCTAAAGGGGTTGGGCTTTCCCGACTCCTCTGCCTCATCGGCAAATTCACCGGTGGAATACCCTTTACGCGACTTGCATTCATCCTCCCGGTGGTAGGGAACCAGAGGCAGAGCCAGAATCAACTCCTCCTCTAGAAGGGAGGCTGTTTCCAACTCCTCTTCGCCCACCACAACGGGCTCGTAATGCTTGGGCAGTGCTTTGGCGTCCTCTTCACTCCAGACGACCGCCAGTTGACACTCACCCTCGACGTTTAGATTGACCGCTTCGAGACAGCGTTGGCAGATCATCACAACCGGCGCGCTCATCTTTGCGTCTATGACAAAGAAACCCTGATCATCACGATAAAAGTCCAGAGAGGCCGTGATGGCGCCCTCGGATTCTGCAAGATAGTCCTGCAATCGCTGAAGCTCGCCAAGCTTAATGGTGCCGCTCATCTTAACCCCTTTACGGGCCAGTTTTCGCGGATCTATTCGCTTGGGAAGGGTCTCGGTCAACATAAGCGCGCAATCATAGGGATATGGCGCCCCGCTGTCAAAGGGAAAAAGCGCTGCAACCCACTAAAAATAAAGGTTTTGCCTCTGTTATTATGTGGGTTGCCCCTTTTGACGATCGAACGCCTCCCCATGAACAGCTCCCCCCCCAGATTATTGCTTGCTTCCAGCTCTCGCTATCGGCGGATGCTGCTTGACCAGTTGGGTCTTGTATATGACTGGGAGGCACCGGGCATCGATGAAACCCCGGCCCTGGGCGAGCACCCGGAGACGCTGGCGTTGCGGTTGGCCCGGGAGAAGGCGCTTTGTCTGCGCGACCGCTACCCGAACCACCTGTTAATTGCCTCAGACCAGGTGGCGGTGCTGGGTGATCAGCTGCTTGGTAAGCCGGGGTCGCGGGAGCGGGCGGTTGAGCAGCTGAGGATTTGCAGTGGTCGCAGGGTCGATTTTTTGACCAGCCTTTGTGTGTTCAACAGCACGAGCGGAGTGGAGAGGCTTTCTGTTAGCCGCTATGCCGTTCAGTTCAGGGTGTTGAGCCCGACCCAGATTGAGCGCTACATCGACCGTGAGCAGCCGTTCGACTGCGCAGGCAGCTTCAAGGTTGAAGGGCTGGGCGCCGCCCTGTTCAGTGCCCAGTATGGGGAGGATCCCTCCAGCTTGATCGGTCTTCCCCTGATTGCCCTTTGTGATGCACTCTATGCCGAAGGGGTAGACCCGCTGCTTGGGCAGTCGAGCTAAGAAGGCTGGCAATTATCGAAGCGGTGAGCCCTCTGTTCCCAGGCGCAGGGCCAGCGCTTCAACGGCGCCGGCTCCAATACGTTTGGCGAAGCGCTCAAGAGGCGACTCTTCTCGAGTGAAGTCCAGGATCTCCTCTTCGCCGATCAGTTCCCGTGCCACAAAGCTGCTACTTCCCAGCCCATCGATCAGCCCCATATCGAGAGCTTGTTCACCGGACCACACCAATCCGGAGAAGAGGGCGGGGTCTTGCTTGAGGCGATCCCCCCTGCCCTTTTTAACGCTATCGATAAACTGTCGGTGGGTGGTGTCGAGAACACTTTGCCAGAATGCTACCTCGTCCTGGTTCTGTGGCTGGAAGGGGTCGAGAAAGCCTTTGTGTTCTCCAGAGGTATAGATGCGCCGATCTACCCCGAGTTTTTCAAGCAGATCGACAAAACCGAACCCGGCTGAGACTACGCCGATGGAGCCGACCAGGCTCGCCTTATCGGCATAGATCTGGTCAGCGGCGGCAGCTATGTAATAAGCACCGGAAGCCCCTATATCGCTGATCACCGCATACACCGGGATCTCCTTATGAAGGCTACGCAGGCGATTGATCTCGTCGTAGATGTAGCCGGACTGAACCGGGCTTCCCCCAGGGCTATTGATTCGCAGTATGACGCCCTTAGTGCCGTTGTCCTCGAACGCCTCTCGCAACGCCGATACGATGTTGTCGGCACTGGCGGGTTCGTTGTCGGCGATCACCCCCTGCACATCGATCAGGGCGGTGTGACTGAGGGAGTCAGCGCTGCCGCTGATCTGCAGGCGGTCGGAAGCCAGAAAGAGGTAGCCCAGGAAAAACAGGTAGGCGAAGGTGAGGAGTTTGAAGAAGATCCCCCAGCGTCGACTGCGGCGCTGCTCCGCAACTACCGAGTTAACGAGATTGTCGAGGACTCTGTGCTGGGTATCGGCCAGCTGCCCCTCACTCGCCGCTGCGTCGTGCCGGGGACTCTCTTCTTTCCAGTTATCCTGTGTCATTCGTTACTGATTCCTGCTGAGGATTATACGTCGGTGATCGGGACCAAGGCGCTCCGCTAATGGCCGCTCAGGTCGTCACTGAAGGGGTAAGAAAGGTCATCACTTCATCAAAGTGGTGAGCAGTCAGGACCGGGTTGTAACCGGTCAGCCGGTCTATGCTATGAGCGCCGTAGCCCATGGCTATGGCATCCACGCCTGCCCGTAGCGCCATCTCCATATCGTATTCCGTATCGCCCACCATGACCGCTTCGCAGGGTGAAACCCCGGTTTGCTCCAGTATCTCGAGCAGCATTTGTGGGTGGGGCTTGGACTGGGTTTCGTCGGCGCAGCGCGTGACATCAAAGGAGGTGTGCCATCCCTGTTTGTCGAGCACCCGATCCAGGCCCCGGCGACTCTTGCCGGTGGCTACGGCTGTTTTTACAGGGGAGCGCCACAGGCTTTCCAGACCCTCCTCTACCCGCTCATAAAAAGCGGAGGGTGAGGCTTCCAGGCTTAGGAAGTGGTGCGAGTACCGTTCGCGCATCCGCTCCAGGGTGTCGCTATCCTGGACCTCGGGATAAAGCTTACGAAAGGCCTCGGGCAACCCGAGGCCGATAATGTCGCGGTATTGGTCTGTTGCAAGGATCTCCAGTCCGGACTCCTCGGCGGCTAGCGACAGACAGTGGCAGATGCGGGCGGCGGAATCCACCAGGGTCCCATCCCAATCGAAAATGACCAGTTGATAGCGTTTACTCATGGCGTAAGGTCACCAAACTCTGTTCAAGCTCGTCCGGCAGCGGGGCCGTAAAGCGTTGTCTCTTTCCACTGCCGGGAAGATCAAACTCCAATGCGGCAGCATGCAAAAAAAGGCGCCGAACTCCCTGCTCCCTGAAGTGCTGATTCACCTCTTTGGCGGTGTATTTGTCATCACCAATGATCGGATGACCCGCGTGCAGTGTATGAACCCTAATCTGGTGCGTGCGCCCGGTGACCGGGGTGGCCTCTATCAGCGTGCAATCGCGCAAGCGTTCGAGTACCCGAAATCGGGTCAGCGAGGGTTTTCCCTCAGGGTCTACGCGAACAACCCGCTCCCCTGACTGCAAGGTGTTCTTGCGCAGAGGGGCATTCACCTGACTGGTACGGCTTGCCCAGCGACCCTCCACGAGGGCCCAGTAGGTCTTATTGACCCGATCCGTGCGAATTTGTTCATGCAGATCGCGCAGGGCGCTGCGTTTTTTGGCAACCATCAGGCAGCCCGATGTGTCTCTGTCGAGCCGGTGCACCAGTTCGAGAAACTTCTGCTGGGGGCGTGCTTCTCGCAGGGTTTCGATTAGCCCGAGGCTGATGCCGCTGCCGCCATGGACCGCAAGACCGGAGGGTTTGTTTACCACCAGAATGCGCTCATCCTCATAAATGATGCTCGACTCTACGCTATCGATCAGGCGCTGGCCGGCCTTGGGTGTGCTCTTTTCGCTGATGCGTACGGGGGGGATGCGGACCACATCACCCCCTTTCAGGCGGTAGTCGGCCTTGACCCGGCCCTTGTTAACACGGACCTCACCTTTGCGAATAATGCGATAGACCAGCGTCTTGGGCACGCCCTTGAGCTGGGTTAACAGGTAGTTGTCGAGCCGCTGGCCGGCACGCTCCTCGTCGATTTCGTGCTGCTGCACGCGGGGAGAGGTCGTCCCCTCTGGCCGGTTTTGCTGTATCTGGTTATTCATTCAGGCATTTTACCAGTTTTCTAGGTATTTGAAGCACTTAGCTTTTCCTGTTATATTCGCGCTGCTGCGGATTGTAGTGGGTGCGCGCAAGATGACTATTGCACCCATGAACGCGGTAAAAATTACGAAACCTGGGTCCTTGACCCGGGATTAAATGGGACGGTGCCAGGGCTTAGCCCGGCAACCGATTTACAGCCGCTTTTCGTCAACGGCCCCATACCAGATTTGACGTGTAAGGTGGAGATGTAAAGCCGACCGGACTACCACGGACAGAGTATAACTGAGCGCGTGGTTAAAACAGAACCTGATCCGGTACTTATGGCCTATTCCTCCGTATTGGGGTGACCAAAAATCCCCATGAAAAAGAGCTATATCGTTACACAGAAAAACGATGTGAGTCTGATAGCCAACACAACCCGTGCACAGCCTTTAGTTGTTGCTCGGCCGGGTCAGTGCCTGACACTGCGAGACTGATGTAGGGTGCCTTGATCGGAACGCTCTGATCTTATTGGTACTACATGAAAAGAATGCTGATAAACGCAACCCAGCCTGAGGAGTTGCGTGTAGCGTTGGTTGATGGCCAACGCCTCTATGACCTGGATATTGAATCCAGTGCTCGTGAACAAAAGAAAGCCAATATCTACAAGGGTAAGATTACCCGCGTTGAGCCCAGCCTGGAGGCCGCCTTCGTCGACTTCGGTGCTGAGCGCCACGGCTTTCTCCCACTGAAAGAGATCTCCCGCGAATATTTCCAGCCCTCCGCTGCCAGCAGCAAGGGTCGCCCCAATATCAAAGAGGCGATCAAAGAGGGTCAGGAGATTATCGTTCAGGTGGACAAGGAGGAGCGTGGTAACAAAGGGGCTGCCCTGACCAGTATGGTGAGCCTGGCCGGTCGCTACCTGGTACTGATGCCAAACAATCCCCGTGCCGGTGGCATCTCCCGACGTATCGAAGGCGATGAGCGTACTGAGCTGCGTGAAGCGCTCAGCAAACTCAATATTCCCGAAGAGATGGGCGTAATCGTGCGTACCGCCGGCTTGGGACGAAGCGCTGAAGAGCTGCAATGGGACCTCGATTACCTGATTCAGCTGTGGACTGCGATTGAGTCTGAAGCCGCCAACAAGAAGGCCCCTTTCCTCATCTATCAGGAAAGCGATGTGGTGATCCGCGCTGTTCGGGATTACCTGCGCCAGGACATTGGCGAGGTTCTCATCGATAAGCCGGCGGCTTACCAACGTGCCATGGACTTCATCTCCCAGGTGATGCCCCAGTACCAGAACAAAATCAAACTCTACGAGGACAGCATTCCGCTGTTCAACAAGTTCCAGATCGAGCGCCAGATTGAAACCGCTTTCCAACGGGAGGTTAAGCTTCCCTCCGGCGGCTCCATTGTGATTGATCCAACCGAGGCCCTGGTCTCTATTGATATCAACTCGGCCCGCGCAACCCGTGGAAGCGACATCGAAGAAACCGCTCTCAATACCAACCTGGAAGCGGCCGATGAGATTGCCCGTCAACTTCGCCTGCGTGATATCGGTGGCCTGGTGGTGATCGACTTTATCGACATGGGACCGGTTCGCAACCAGAAAGAAGTTGAGAATCGTATGCGTGATGCGCTGCAGATGGATCGTGCTCGTGTCCAGGTGGGCCGTATCTCCCGCTTTGGCCTGATGGAGATGTCGCGCCAGCGTCTGCGGCCCTCCCTGGGTGAAACCAGTGGCGTTGTCTGCCCCCGCTGTAACGGCCAGGGTAGTATTCGTGATATCGAGTCGCTGGCACTTTCGGTTCTGCGGATTATTGAAGAGGAGGCTCTTAAGGAGCGCACCTCTGAAGTGCGTGGTCAGGTGCCTGTTTCCGTGGCCACTTTCCTGTTGAACGAAAAACGTCGAGTGATTGAGCAGGTTGAGGCGCGTAACAAGGTTCGCGTGGTCATTATCCCGAACCCGAACCTCGATACCCCCCATTTTGAAATCCAGCGCCTGCGTGATGATCACGAAGCGGTTATGGCGGGTGAGTCCAGCTATGAGATCGATACAGAGCTCGAATCGCTTGTCGAGCCTGTTGCTCCCACCCGTGCTCCTCAACAACGCGCTGAGGCGGCGGTAAAGAATATTGCACCTACCCAGCCCGCCCCTACCCCGGTTCCTGTTCCGGTTCCCACTAAGCCGGGACTGTTCAAGTCGCTGGTAAAGTCGTTGGCGGGTATTTTCTCTGCCGAAGAGGCGGAAACCGGCAAGCAGGAAGAACCGTCACAGAAAAGCCGCTCCGGCAATAGTGATGACCGTCGCAACCGTGGTGGCCGTCGCAATGAGCGTGGTGATAGCCGCGGTGAAGGTCGTGGTGAAAAAGGCTCACGTCGAGACAAAGGTGAGCGTAGCTCGGGTGGTAACAAGTCCCGCAAGGACGGCGATCGCAAACCTCGTCAGGAGCGTAGCCGGGATGATGATCGCAAGCCTCGCCAGGAGCGGAACCGGGATGATGATCGTCAGTCTGCAAACAGCGGTTCTCGAGATGGTAACCGTCAATCTCGTGGCGATGAGGGACGCGGTCGCAAGCGTCGTCGTGACCAGGAGGCGACCGATGCTTCAGAGAACAGCAGCCAGCTAGCCGCCAATCCAGAGGCCGGCTCCACGGACTCTGATGGCAATGAAGGCCAGCGCCAGCGTCGTCCACGCTCAGCTCAGGGGCGTCGCAGCAACCGTGTATCGCAACGCGACCTGCCCAAGGGTGATGAGGTTGAAGGGCAGGATAACCTTCCCAGCGTGGTGGTGAGTGATCAACCCGCGGCCAAGGCTGAGGATGCTGCTGCCCCGAGTGAGGCTGAGGCTTCTGCCAAGCCATCCCGGCGCCGCAGCGCACGTCGTGGTCGCCGTAACGAGAATCGTGAGCCTTCTGCTGAAAATGCAGCGACTGAAGCAGGTACCGAAGGTGCCCAGGTTGAGTCTGCTGATAATAGCTCTGAGCCGTCGAAGTCGGCGGAATCAGCTCCGGTAGAGCGCGCCATCGAAAAGTCGGCGTCAGCTACGGAGTCTCCCGCCCCAGGGCAAGCTGATAAGGCTGAGCCTAACGCTGAAGTGGCACAACAAGAGTCACCCAAGCCGGTCGAGGCTGAAACCAAAGCGGCTCCGGTAACGGCGCCGGTAGAAGAGCCCGCGCCCACAGAAGAGCCGCAAAAGCCTGTGAAACCGGAGGCTCCTGCATCGGCTGCAAAGGCAGAGGAGAACGCCAAACCGGCCCAGGAGCGCGAGGAAAAAGCTTCTGTACCCCCTGCTCCCGCTAGTGAGGCTTCGGCTTCCGAGCCGACTTCTGCTCAGGAGCAGACATCCGCTGAAGAGGGCGGAAAAAAGCCCTCTCGCCGTGAGGCCCGCCGAAGTGCGCCCCGCAAGAAGCCGGCAGCGCCCAAACCTGAGGCCAAGTCTCCGGAGGCAAGCGATGCCCAGCCCACTGAGGCTGCGGCTGAGAAGAGTCCTGAAGCGAAAGCCGAAGCGGCCAAGCCTCGTCAGCCACGGCGCACTCGCCGTCCCCGCGGCCGGGCACCGAACGACCCGCGTAGTGGCTCTGCCTCAAATGAGGAGACCGCACCCAAGGGTGAAGCAGCCGATCAGGGCAGCGATAGCTAAAGCGGCTGGCTAAGCCAGGGCGACGTTGAGTGATCAACGTCGCCTTTTTTTATGGCCAACTGCTTCCGTGGCAGCAAAGCTGGATCGAATATCACCCGATGGATGCATCCGGTCTACACTGTAGCCTCGGTAGACTACGCAAGGACAACAGCATGTATCTGGACAGGGTAATAGGCCATCGCGGCTGTGCCGGGCTTGCGCCCGAAAATAGCGAAGCAGCGTTGCGCCTGGCGGCATCGCTGGGGGTGAAGGCCGTTGAGGTTGACGTTGCCTTGACCCGTGAAGGGATGCTACCGATTTTTCATGACAACTCGCTCTCCCGCTGCACCAATGGCCGCGGCAGTATTCGTGATGCTGATTGGAACTACCTTGCTGCACTGGATAATGGGAGCTGGTTTGACCGCCGCTTTGCAGGCAGTAGAATCCTTCAGCTTGATCAGTTGTTGGCGTTGACGACTGAGCTTGGCCTGATGCTTAACCTTGAACTCAAAGTACACGATACAGAAGCCGAGGCGCTCGCTTCAGCCGTGGCCGAACGCATGGAAAAGCGTGACGAAAAAAACGATAACGGTCTTGTGGTATCGAGTTTTTCTCACGCGGCCCTGGAAGCCTACCACCGACTTCAGCCACGGCATGCCATTGGCTATCTCTTTGAAGGGATCCCCTCCGATTGGCAATCGTTGGCGGAGTCCGTTGGTGCGGCCACCATTCACGCCGACGCCAGCCGTATAACGGAAGCTGATGTGGCGAGGGTTAAAACGCAGGGATACCCATTGTTTCTTTACACCCTCAATCAGCGCAGACAGTTTGACCGCTGGATCACTGCGGGAGTGGATGGCGTATTTACCGACTACCCTGACCGTTTTCTTGGACGAGAACATTAAGGCCATAGATCCCACCTCATGGATTAATACAGCGCCTCCTCTTTTTCTATAACCCGGGTTGTGCGTCATTGTCCTGTCATAGTTGCCAGATATTCTCCTCTCACCTATACATAGGAATTCGCAACGCAACATAATTGGGGTAGAAACAATGAACAAGCGTGTTAAAAAGGGATTTATAGGCGCACTGGCCACGACACTGCTGGTATCGGCAACCATGGCGCAGGCCGAAACCTTGCGTCTGCTGACCTGGGGTGGATATGCCCCTCAGGAGGTGATTGAGGCCTTTACCAAGGAGACGGGTATCGAGGTCGAAGTCACCAAATCCAACAACGAGGATATGATCTCCAAGCTGCGTGCTACCGGCGGTTCGGGTTTTGATCTGGCACAACCCAGCCAGGACCGTATCAGCAGCGCCCAGGCAGACTTCAATATCTACAAGCCCATCGACCTGAACCGGATCGATGCGGCACAAATTATTCCCTCCATGCTTGATGCCACCAAGAAGAGCACAACCTATGACGGTCAGGTATATGGTATCCCTCATGTTTGGGGAACCAGCGGCCTTGTCGTGAACCGCAAGCAGGCCACAATGGTCGAAGATTACACGGACCTTTGTGACCCTGCCATTGCTGGCCGGGTATCCTATCGACTGAAGCGCCCTACCCTGATCGGCTTTGCCTACGCCATGGGAGAGGATCCCTTTGCGGCCTACAACGATAAAGCGGCCTACCAGCAGATCCTGGATAAGGTTGAGAAACAGCTGGTTGCCTGTAAAGGCAATGTGAAAGCCTACTGGAGCGGCGGTGATGCGTTGATGAACCTGGTGCGTTCCAACGAAGTGGTAGCGGCGATGGCGTGGGACGCTGGTGGCTGGAAACTCAATAACGAGATCGCTGATGTCACCTTCGTGGCCCCCAAGTCCGGTGCGCTGGGGTGGATCGATACCTTCGCCATCCCCCGCAAGAGCAAAGCCGAGGATGCCGCCTACAAGTGGATAAACTTCGTTATGCGGCCAGAGATCGCAGCCAAGATTACTGAATCGGCGGGTAACTTTACTGCCTCCAATGGCGGAGATGAGTTTGTCACTGCCAAGCTCAAAGCCCAGTTCCAGGAGAGTTTCTCCAAGGCGGATATCGACAACATTAAATGGTACCCGCCCGTCCCCCCCGGCCTTGAAGAGATGGAGGGTAAAACCCTGGACCGCATCAAGGCAGCCCAATAGTGACCTTAGCGGCAGGAGGTGCGCCTCCTGCCTACCCCTGGCCCTTTAGACAAGGCGGCAACCTTGCATCAATCCGATATCCCCGATCTTGAGTGTCGATCCCTGAGCAAGCGCTTTGGCGACTTTGAAGCGGTTAAGAACCTCTCCTTTACCATCGAAA
Organism: Aestuariirhabdus litorea; assembly: GCF_003864255.1. Classification (NCBI taxonomy): domain Bacteria; kingdom Pseudomonadati; phylum Pseudomonadota; class Gammaproteobacteria; order Oceanospirillales; family Aestuariirhabdaceae; genus Aestuariirhabdus; species Aestuariirhabdus litorea. The sequence continues at coordinate 1,341,393 of NZ_QWEZ01000001.1, read as the reverse complement.
AAGGCTCCTTTTTTTCAATCCTGGGGCCCTCTGGCTGTGGCAAGACCACATTGCTTCGAATGTTGGCGGGTTTTGAGAGCCCGGACAATGGCGATATCCTCATCCGCGGACGCTCGGTAACCCAGGCCCCCCCCAACCACAGGCCGGTGAATATGGTGTTTCAACACCTGGCGCTTTTCCCCAACATGAACGTCGCAGATAACATCGGCTACGGGCTGCGCCGGCGCAATGAATCGGCATCGACCATTCGTGCGAAAGTTGCTCAGGTGTTGGAGCGTATTGAGCTGGCCGGTTCCGGTGAGAAAACCATCTCCCAGCTGTCGGGTGGGCAAAAGCAGCGGGTTGCCATAGCGCGTTGCCTGGTACTGGAGCCCGATCTGCTGTTGCTGGATGAGCCCCTGGGTGCGCTGGACCTCAAGTTAAGGGAGCAGATGAAGCTTGAGCTGAAACGGGTGCAGGCTCAGTTCGGCACCACCTTTGTCTATATCACCCACGACCAGTCTGAGGCACTGGTAATGTCGGACCGGGTTGCGGTGATGAATGCTGGCGAGTTCGAACAGATTGCGCCACCGGAAGAGCTCTATCACCGGCCTCAAACCCCTTTTGTAGCCTCCTTTGTTGGTGATACAAACCGGCTGGAGGGCGTCGTTTCCGCCTCTGCAGCCAGCCACACCTCGATTGAAACGCCGGTTGGCCAACTCTGTGGTGTCCCCCGTGAGCTTGTTTCGGGCGAGACCGTAAGCCTCTTTATACGCCCCGAGTTTATCTCGGTGCTGGAGCCTGGTACCTCCTGTGACAACCAGCTGGAGGTGCGTGTTGAAAGCCTGATCTTTGATGGCGCCCGAAGCCAGCTGCTGGTTACCCATCCGGCCTTAAAAGAGACTATCAGCCTAGCCTATCTTCAGGGCGGAGAGCGTTCGCTGGCAATAGGCCAGGCAATCCGTATCGGCTGGATGAAGAAAGACATGCTCATCTTTCCATTAGATGGAGCTACCCATGGCCAGACCTGAGCGCTCGCTGGGGTTATTCCTGCTGATGACGCCACTGTTGCTGTGGCTGGTGCTGTTGATCCTTATTCCGCACCTCGACATGTTGCTCATTTCGCTACAGGAACGGGTCGCGGCTCGCCAATATCAGCTAAGCATGAGTCATTATCTGGAGTTTTTTACGGAACCCTTGTACATCAACACCTTCATACGAACTGCTCTCATGAGCCTCCTGGCCACAGGGATTACACTGTTGATCGCCTTTCCCGTGGCCTACTACATAGCGAAAATGGCGAGGGGGCGGAGCCAGCACCTTCTGTTTCTCCTGTGCCTGATCCCTTTCTGGGTCAGTGAGTTGGTGAGAACCTATGGTTGGATGATCCTGCTGCGCGAGTCAGGGATCATCAGCCAGGGGTTACTGTGGATAGGAATCACCTCGCAGCCCCTGGAGATGCTTTACAACGATGTAGCGATCATGATCGGTCTTGTCTATGGGTCGATGCTGTTTATGGTGGTGCCATTGGTGACTACCCTCGGCAGTCTGGATGACAGCCTGGTCGAGGCGGGTTACGATCTGGGAGGAAACCATTGGAACGTGTTACGAGAGGTGATTATCCCTCATGCCGCCCCCGGCATTACCAGCGGCTGCATAGTGGTATTTATGTTGTCTCTGGGTAATTACCTGACCCCGGTGCTGTTGGGTGGCAAGAGTAGCCTATGGTTTACCGAGCAGATCTACACTCAATTTATTACCCGCTTTAACTGGGAGCAGGGAGCGGCGCTGGGCATACTCTTGTTGCTGCTTTCCTCGCTCATCGTCTGGGCCGGACTCTTACTCAGCGGTCAGTCCTTCCGCAAAGTCATGAGCTGATCGCGCTATGATTCCATCGATTCCCAGCAGCCGCCTGTTTCAGCTCACCTATCGCTTCTATGTGGTAGCCTTTTTCATCTACCTGTTACTGCCGCTGACCATTGTTATTCTTTTCTCCTTCAACGACAGCCTGTTCCCTTCCCTGCCGTGGAAAGGCTTTACCCTCGATTGGTACCTGGGTACGCGGGAGCCTCGCCTGGGGATCTTCCACGATAGTGAACTATTGGAATCCGTATGGACCAGTGTTGTAGTGGCCGCAGCCACCACTGTCCTCAGTGTGGTGGTCTCACTCTGCAACGCGTTCCTGTTTGAGCGTGAAGAGTTTGCTGGTAAAAACCTGCTCTACCTGATGATGCTGGTTCCACTGGTGATCCCCGGGGTTATTCTGGGCGTGTCCATTCTTATTTTTGGCAGTAGCCTGGCCAACCACATTGAAGCCTGGTGGGGGTTTGATATAGAAGGGCTGCGGCCCGGCCTGCCGCTGGTCGTTTTGGGACAGTTTGCCTTTATTACCACCATCTGCACGCTGGTTATCTCTGCACGCTTGCGCAAATTTGACCAAAGCCTGGAGGAGGCAGCGCTCAACCTGGGGGCCAGTCGATGGACGGCGATCCGTACCATCACCCTTCCCTACCTGCGGCCAGCGCTGGTGGGTGCCGCCATCGTCAGCTTCCTGATGTCCTTTGAGAACTTCAATACCACCCTGATGCTGGTCGGTTCTGATGCCCCGTTGACGATCGCCATGTTTGACCGTTTGCGAGAGGGCTCCACACCGGTGATCAATGCAGTATCAACGCTGCTGATGCTGTTTTCGGGTGCCCTGGCCATGGCCTCGGTTTTTGTCCAACGCCCCGCCAGAGGCTAACAAGAAGGGCCAGCGTCAGAGCTCGAGGGTTTGGGGCAGTTGGGAGAGGCTTGAAAGCCTGAGCGTGGGCTCCACCCCGAAGTGGTCAAACACTGTGTCGGGATCGCGCTGGATCCAGGCTCCTTTCATGCCCTGGCGGATGGCTCCAATGATGTCAAACGGGTTGGCGGAGACCAGCCAGCAGTCGGCTGCCCTGCTACCACTGCGCTGGCAAAAGTGACGGTAGACTTTGGGGGAGGGTTTGAAGGTTTTAACATCATCGACGCTGACCACTCCCTTGAAGAAGGCACCCAGACCAGCGTTGTCCAGAACCCGTGTCACAGCCTCTTCCGTGCCGTTGGAAAAGGCCCACAGCGGCAGCTCCATTGTGCGTAGCAACTGCAACGAGGGGGCCGCGTCCTCAAAGGCAGGCAGGGTCTGGTAGCCGGCAAGCAGCTCATGGCGTTGCTCTTCGCTGAGCTCGAGGGCGAAGCGCTCACAGCAGTAATCGAAGGCGTCCTCAGTACAACCGCTAAAGGTGTTGTAATCCTCCATCAGCCCTCGACGGAAGGAGTACTCCAGCTGCTTTTCCCGCCACAGGGTTGAAAAGGCGACCGCCTCCTCATCCAGGTAGAGGGCCAGTTGCCGGGTCACTCCGGAGGTGTCGATCAGGGTACCGTAAACATCGAACGCAAACGTGGTCATCGCAACAAGGGGATCCTTCTAGGTTGAGGGTTGATTGTGCGACGAGCGTGGCAGGCTGTCAAAACCCCTGCCTCAGCGAGCCATCTTCGTTGTACCACTGGGGTTCAACCTCCAGGCGGACTCCAAACAGCTGGTCGACCTTCTGTTGGATCTCGTTCACCAACAGGGAAAGCTGGTCCGCATCGGCGGTGCCGTCGCTGGTCAGAACCAGGGCCTGCTTGGGATACACTCCGACCGCGCCTCGCTGGCAGCCCTTGAAGCCAGCTTTCTCGATCATCCAGCCGGCGGCCAGCTTACGCGCGCCGTCCAGGCGAAAGCTTACCAGGTCGGGAAACTTTGCCTCCAACTCAAGGGCTTTGGGTTCAGGCAGTACCGGGTTCTTGAAAAAACTGCCGGCATTGGGCACAACTGCAGGGTCGGGCAGCTTTTCCCGGCGCAGTTGGCACACCGACTCCCGCACCTGCAGCGGGCTGAGATCCGCTACCGTTTGCAGGCTGGACAGCGCGCCGTACTCAAGTTGCGGAGACGCTTGAGAGGTGAGGCTGAAGGTGCAATCAATAACCGCAAAGCGACCCCGGTAAGCCTGTTTAAAGATACTGTCGCGGTAGCCGAAGAGGCAGTCATCAACCCCTAGCGTCTCGATCTCCCCGCTGGCCAGATCGAGCACCCTTAGCTGCTTCAGCCTGTCTTTGATCTCCACCCCGTAGGCGCCAATATTCTGGATCGGTGCCGCCCCCACGGTACCTGGAATGAGAGAAAGGTTTTCCAGCCCCCACAGGTTGAGATCCACGGTACGCGCTACCAGCCGATCCCACCCCTCCCCCGCCGCCGCGGTTATCTCAGCCCCTCGGCTGGTAGGGGTGACCTGGACCCCCTCGAGGGCCACCTGTACCACCAGGGCGTCGAGCTGGGTGGGGAGAACCATATTGCTGCCCTGGCCCAGCAGTATCAGCGGCAGCCCACGTCCGCGAGCAAAACGGGCGGCTTCGCGCAGTGCATCATTGCTACCGGCCCTGCAGTAGTGGCTGGCAGTCGAGGTGAGGCGAAGGCTGTTGAAGGTGGTGAGGTCTACCTGATGCTCAATCATTGCGTGCTTCGTAGTTGCTCAAACAGGCCCCGGGCTGCATCCTCAACCAGGTCAAGCACCTCGTTGAAGCCATTGGTTCCGCCATAGTAGGGATCTGGAACCTCTTTAACGCCCTTTGAGCCGTAATCGAGAAACAACTGCACCTTGTGAAGATGTTGGGGGGGGCACAGTCGAGTGAGGTTGCGTAAATTTTCTCCATCCATCGCCAGTACCAGGTCGTAATGGGAAAAGTCCGCTTCCACGACCTGCTGTGCCCGGAGCTCACTCAGGTCGTAGCCGCGAGCGGCCGCTGCCGCGGTGGAGCGATGATCGGGTGAGTTCCCAACGTGGTAGGCGCTGGTACCGGCCGACTCGACCTCAAAACGGTCACCCAGACCATGTTTATCTACCAGGCCCTGGAACACCCCATGGGCGGTCGGCGAGCGACAGATATTCCCCAGGCAGACGAAAAGGATGCGGACCATGGCTAGTGTCCGCTCAAGAGTCTTCGAACACGCTCCAGGTCTTCCGGCGTGTCGATACCGGCTGGCGGCGTTTCACACGCCTGCTCAACATGGATTCGATCCCCATGGTAGAGAACCCTGAGCTGCTCAAGACACTCGATGGATTCCAGCGGGCTGGGTCCCCAGTGTACAAAGCGATTCAGCAGACCTACCCGGTACGCGTAGATACCAATATGGCGATTAAAGGGCACTGTTTCGGGCAGAGTCTGGGTACAAAGAGCAAATGCATCACGGGCCCAGGGGAGCGCCGCACGACTGAAGTAGATCGCGTGAGAGCGCGCATCCATCACCACCTTGACAGCATTGGGGTTGAACAGTTCGCTGGCTTCGCGGATCGGCTCACAGAGGGTGGCCACCGAGGCCTCAGGGTCATTGGCCAGGTTGTCGGCCACCTGGTCAATCAGAGAGGGGGGGATCAGGGGCTCATCCCCCTGCACGTTGACCACGATCTGGTCATCACCGAACCCCAGGGTTGCCGCCACCTGCTGCAGGCGGTCCGTTCCCGAGGGGTGATCACTCGAGGTCATCACTACCTCGGCGCCAAACCCATGGGCTGCCGCTTCAATGTCGGGGTGGTCCGTGGCGATAATGACACGGTCTGCGGAGCTCTGGATCGCCTGTCGGTACACCCGCTCGATCATCGTCTGGCCGGCGATATCCGCCAGTGGCTTTCCGGGCAGACGGTTGGAGGCGTAACGGGCCGGGATAATAACGCTGAAACTCATCCCAGGCGCTCTTCACTGCTCAGGGTACGGGCTTCGTTTTCAAGCATCACGGGAATGCCATCGCGTACCGGGAACGCCAGTGCATCGTTCTTACAGATCAGCTCCTGCTTCTGCTTGTCGTATTTGAGGTCGCTTTTACAGAGCGGGCAAGCCAGAATTTCGAGCAACTTCTTATCCATGTGTTTTTCCTCGTAAAGTCGACAGACGCTGCCTGAGCTGATCGAGAAGCTCCTGTGGGAGCGAAGCTCCCACCTGCAGGTACCAGTGGTTGGGGGCAGCAAGGTGGCGGCACTTGACCGCATCCTTCTCCGTCATAATAACCGGGCCATTATACGCGATATCGGCGGCCCTATAAGCATGGTGATCGGGAAACTCACGGGTCTCCCCAGTAACACCCAGCCCAGCCATGGTTTCAAAAAAGCGTTGGGGGTTGCCGATCCCCGCCAGCAGCAGGACAGGAGCCTGCCCAAGCACCATGGTGATCTCCTCGGGAGACCAGCGCTGGCCGGTAAGCAGGTTCACCAGGGCCTGGGGTGCCAGCTGCATACGGTAACCGTTTGGGTACGGGCTCTCCCCTTCGCCGCCATTGATGATGACCTGGTCCACGCTCTCAAGGCGGGTGGCAGGCTCACGCAGGGGGCCGGCGGGAAGCAGGCGACCATTACCGAGTCCACGAGTACTATCCAACACCGCCCACTCGATCGTCCGGCCGAGGCGGTAGTGCTGCAGCCCGTCATCGGAGATGATCAGGTCGATGTCGGAATGGGCCAGCAGGGCCTGGGCCGCTGCACAGCGGTCCGGGTCAACAAATACCGGACAGCCGGTGGTTTGTGCCAGCAGGAGCGGCTCATCGCCACAGAGCGCTGGATCGGACTCGGGGGTCACCTGAAGCGGGTAGTGGCCACCTTGGCCGCCATAGCCCCGACTGATGATTCCGGGGCGATACCCCCAGTCGCGCAGCTCACGAACCAGGGTCTGTACCAGAGGGGTTTTACCGGTACCGCCAACGGTGATATTGCCCACCACCAGTAGAGGTACCGGGGGCTGCCACCGGGGCCCTTGCTCCAGGAAGCGGGAACGGCGATGTTGGGCTACCGCAGACACCACCCAGCTCAAGGGGGTGAAGAGTAGAGGCCAACGCTGACCGCTGTACCAGGCGCGGCTCAAGCGCTCGCCAAAACTCACTCCCTCGTCGCCTCCATGGTGGTGATGGTCAGGTGAACAAAGCCGAGCTGACCGGCCGCATCCATCGCCGTGACCACTGCCTGGTAAGGCGTTTTGGCGTCGGAGGTGATCACCAGCGGCAACGAGCTGTCGCCCTTGGACTCCTTGGCCAGGGCGGTCATCAGTGTTTTGGCTTCACTGTTAACCAGGGGCTTGCCATTTACCGCGTAGCCACCCTGCTTGCCGATCACGATCTCGACCTGCTGCTTGTTTTCGACGGCTGGCTTGCCGGTCGCCTCGGGCAGGTCGATGCTCAGGTGAGTCTCCTTGGTAAAGGTGGTAGAGACCATAAAAAAGATCAGCAACAGAAAGACAACGTCAATCAGAGGGGTCAGGTTAACGCTGACATCCTCCGTCTTTTGACGGCGAAACATCATCGCTTTGCGGCTCCCTTGGTCTCGACTTCGCGCTCTCCATGCAGCACTTCAACCAGTTTGGTGGCCTCCTGCTCCATGGTTACGACCAGTTCCTCGACACGGCGTACAAAATAGCGGTGAAAGATCACGGCCGGAATGGCAACGGTTAACCCGGCCGCGGTGGTGATCAGGGCTTCAGAAATACCTCCGGCCAGCACCCCGGTGTTGCCGGTTCCTTCCAGCATGATGGCCGAGAATACCTTGATCATGCCGATAACCGTGCCCAACAGGCCCAGCAGCGGTGCAACCGCAGCAACCGTCCCCAGTGCCGTCAGGTAGCGCTCCATCTCATGAATCACCCGGGAGGCACTCTCCTGGATGCTCTCTTTCATCACTTCTCGACCGTGCTTGGAGTTGCTCAAGCCCGCTGCCAGGATCTCTCCAAGGGGAGAGCTGGCCTTTAGCTCGCGCAGTTTTTTGGCATCGAGCTGGTTGCTTTTGATCCACTTCCAAACCAGGGCCAGGGTGTATTTGGGTGCAATGCGAGACTCACGCAGGGTCCAGAAACGCTCTGCACAGACCGCCACCGCAAAAATTGAACACATCATGATCGGCAGCATCAACCAGCCGCCGGATTTAACCAGCTCGAACACAGCAAACTCCCCCAATGTAGTGGCCACACTCTATCACAACAAACAGCCTCGCCGAATACCCTCTCACCACCAATAGTGACGGTTTGAGAGACGGTGCTCGGTTTGTAACTCGAGCCCCCCTGAAGGGGTTTGGATAAAGCTCAGGGTGCCGCTTATGGCCGTATTGAGCAGGCGCGCCCCTACCTGCTGGTAGCGCTCTACGACAGCGGGGTGTGGGTGGCCAAACCGGTTTTGGTAGCCCGCAGAGATGGCGGCATAGCTGGGGCGTAAAGCCTTTACAAATGGCCAGGAGGAGGAGTTTGCGCTGCCGTGATGGGGGACGACCAACAAGCTCAGGGAAGGTTGGGGCACCCCCTCCTTCGCCTTCAGGGTGTCAAGTAATACCCGTTCTACCCGCTCTCCTATGTCGCCGGTAAGCAGAATCCGTGACTGCTCACTCTCAATCAGCAGTACACAGGATTGGTCATTGCTGTTGTCTCCTGCCCCCCCGCCCCAGAGGAGTGAAAATTTAACCCGATCCCATATCCACTGCTCCCCAGGCAGGCAGGGGTGGATGGACGCCAAGGGTATGCTGGTATGGTTTCCACCGGCCAGCACCTGCCCCACCGGAACGCCCTCAATAATGTGGCGCGCGCCTCCCTGGTGGTCGAGGTTATCGTGGCTGATGACCATACGATCAATGCGGGCTCGGGCCATCTCCCTAAGGTAGGGCAAGACCACAGCGTTACCGGCGCTGAACGTGGGGGAAAAAGCCATGCCGGTGTCGAACAGGAGCAGGTGGTTCGGTGTATGAACTGCAACCGATAGCCCCTGCCCCACATCCAACACATCTATCTGGAGGGAGGGCCTTGTATATTCAAACCCCACAAGGGCGAGGCAGGTCATTGTGGCGACCAGAGGCCTTAATTGTAACGTGGCCGGTAGCAAGACCAGGATCACCGCGATGGTGCCCAGCCCAAGCAGGGAAAGGGGAAGGACGGGCAAAAGTGCGTTGGCTGAGAATTGGGCTCCGCTGTCAATCAGCCACCAGAGGCCCCACAGAGGCCACTCAATCAGGCTGCTGGCCATAGGTGAGAGCGCCGGTACCAGGAGCGTGATGAGCAACATTAGCGCCATCAGGGGCACAAGCAGCAGCCCCACCAGAGGAATAGCAAGCAGATTGACCAGTGGTGCCACCGGGCTCCAGTTCCCGCCCCATTCGCTGGCCACGAGAATCACAACAAGAAATACCGTCAGCTGGCTGTAAAGCGCCCGGCTCCACCGCCGTTGGGGCTGGGGCCGGTTAAGCACCATCAGCATCAAGGCCGCTACGGTGATAAAGGAGAACCAGAATCCGGCACTGATCGGCGCCAGTGGATCAACCAACAGTACCAGCAACAGTGCGCAGGCCAATACCGAGCCGGGGGCTGGGCGTATGCCCATCAGGGCACAGACCAGGGGGACTGTCAGCATGGTAAGGGCCCGTTGAGCGGGCAGCGCAAACCCTGTGATGAACGCATAGAGTGTGGCAAACAGCAGGGCGACCAGTGTTGCGAAAGGATAAAAGGGTATCCGTTCGCCGGCACCGGCCAACCGGATCAGAAGCCGGGCCAGCAGAAACCCAGCCCCGGCGAACAGGGTAATGTGGAGCCCTGAAACCACCATAAGATGAAGGGTGCCACTGCGCCTGAGAGCCTCCCATTGGGCCTGGCTGAAACCACGACTATCCCCCAGCATAAGGGCATGGGCGGTTGCCTGATAGGCGACAGGAACGGCCCTCTCTATACCTTCCCCCAGGCGCTCTCTAAACCCGGCCATGGATAAACCGCTGGCCGCGGCCACCCTGGCGGGGGGATAGCCGCTTGGAATATAACCACGTGCGTCGATTCCGTTGCGCAAAAGCTGCCCCGAGTAATCGAAGCTCCCGGGACTGGCAAACCCCCGTATGGGTTTGAGCCTGACCGCGAAGCGCCAGCGTTCGCCTACAGCCGGACTGGTCAGCGGCGAAAACCAACTCAGTCGCAGCCGCCTCACCCTCTCAACGGCCATCAGTGGAGGGCGGTCGAGCGACTCAATCTCACTCAACTCCAGAGCCAGAGTGCCCGTTTCATGACGGCGGACAGAGTCGATGCGTGCCTCAACATTAACAAGACCGTCCATCAGCGCGGGCGGCGGCCGGTGGCCAAGGGCCCAGTGGCCCCAGGCCGTACCGTAGAGGTTACCGAGAAGCAGGCAGCTGAGCGGAAGCAATAACAAAGAGCGTCCGCCTGAAGCGAGCAACAGCAGTAGCACCCCGAAAAAAAGCAGTAAACCGAGGGCGCCCGCTTGTGCAAGTGTGCTGCACAACAGCGGGATAACAACCCCCATAGCGAAAGCAACGATCCCTGTTTGCATCGCTAGAGAACCTAACTAAATACAGGCATAATGTGGGCCTTCTGTGGACTCTGCCAGCATTTTTGTATGCCACGTAAACTAATCAAACGGTATCTTCCTCACCCGCACTCCATAAAGGGGAACCGTTACCTTAGTTTTCTTGGGCACAGGATCCACGATCCTAACCTCTGGCACCTGAACCGACGATCAGCCGCGGCTGCATTTTTTGTAGGCATTTTCTGCGCCTTCTTGCCGATTCCTTTCCAGATGGTGGCTGCTGCAACGCTCGCCGTGATCGTTCGCTGCAACCTCCCCCTTTCCGTGGCCCTGGTCTGGATCACCAATCCACTGACCATGCCCGCTATCTTTTATTTCACTTACAAAGTCGGCTGCTACCTGCTTGATACGCCCATACGCGAGGTCCCGTTTGAGATGACTCCCCAGTGGGTTGAGGGAGAGCTCAGTGCGATCTGGGAGCCTCTGCTCGCGGGATCTATGCTTACGGGGCTTCTGCTGGGCGCCTTTTGCTATTTTGTCATTCGTTTCTACTGGCGTTGGTCTGTCGGGAGAAGCTGGCGAGCACGCCAAATGCGTCGTAGCCGCAACACCGACACCAAGGAGTAAACGAGCTCATGAATCGTAGAAATTTTTCTCGCCGCCCTCAGAAGCAGCAAGCTCGAGGAGAGCTGACCAGCATCGAAACTGATGGCCCTCACCGTGAATGGCTGGGTATGCCTGACTACTTCATTCACACCCTGACCGTTGATGGGGAGGAGTACAGTTACCTGAGTGCCGACGAGGTACTGGATGTGAAGATTGGAGATACGGTTGTCTTCCGCTACCAGATAGTAGGGACCAGCAAACGGATCGATAAGCGCTCACTGGGTTTGTGGATTGATCCCGCCACCTACAACAGCTGAGCCCATCTTCAGCTGAAGGCCCGCAGTACTCGGAGTCCCCCTTACAGACCCGCTAAATCACCTCAAGCGCCCCATCATTGAGCTGGTAGGTTTTATCCATGCTGCGCGCCAGTTCCAGGTCGTGAGTCACCATGATAAAGGCGGTCTTGAGCTGCTGGCTCAGCTCCTGAATCAGGCTATGGATCTGTTGTGCCGTGTGTTGATCAAGATTGCCTGTCGGCTCATCCAGAAGCACGACTGCGGGTTCGGTAACCAACGCCCGCGCGATGGCTACCCGCTGCCGCTCGCCACCGGAAAGCTCTGCTGGCTTGTGGGCGACCCTCTGCGCCAACCCGACCCGCTCCAACAATGACTGTGCGCGCTCGCGGGCCTCGGCAACGGTGCAACCCTTGCGCAGCAACAGGGGCATGGCCACGTTTTCCAGTGCGCTGAACTCCGGTAGCAGGTGGTGGAACTGGTAGACGAAGCCCATGCAGCGATTTCTCAGTTCAGACTTGGCGTTATCACTGAGCTGGTTAAGGCTTTGGCGCTGAATCGACACCTGCCCCCTGGTTGGGCTGTCCAGCCCGGCCAGCAGGTTGAGCAGGGTACTCTTGCCAGAACCTGAGGACCCTATAATTGAGATACGCTCACCTGCATAAAGAGTCAGGTTGATCCCTTTGAGGACGCGTACAGCCTGGGGGCCCTCCTGGTATACTTTCTCGAGTTCGGAACACTCAAGTACCACAACCTGATCACTCATAGCGCAACGCCTCGGCCGGTTCAGTTTTGGAGGCCCGGTAAGCGGGATAGAGGGTGGCCAGGAAGCTCATCACCAGGCCAGCCGAGGCCACCATGCCGACATCGGACCACTCCAGCTGCGAAGGGAGGTAGCTAATGAAATAGACGTCGGAACTGAGAAACTGGGTTCCCAACAGGCTCTCCAGCGCACCGACCAGTTCGGGCACATTAGGGGCAATCAGCACCCCCAGCAGCACGCCCAACAGGGTGCCGAAGACACCGATCACCGCCCCCTGAACCATGAAGACCCCCATGATGGTACTGGCCGTAGCGCCAAAGGTACGCAAAATAGCAATATCGGCCTGTTTGTCGGTCACCACCATCACCAGAGTGGCCACTATGTTGAATGCCGCCACGGCAATGATCAGGGTCAGCAGCAAGCCCACCATGGTTTTTTCCATTTTGATCGCCTGAAAGAGGCTACCGTGGGTGCGGGTCCAGTCCCGAACGTAATAACGGCCCGGTAGGCTGTTAGCCACCTCCCAGGCCAGGCGCGGAGCCTCGAACAGGTTATCGGTCAACAGTCGGATGCCCTCGACACCGCCATCAAGGCGCTTCAGGCGTGCCGCATCTTCTATGTGGATCATGGCCAGGTTGCTGTCCAGCTCGGCGCCGACGGCAAAGGTGGACAGCAGGGTAAACCGCTTCAGGCGAGGAAAAACGCCTGCAGGGCTGGTGGTGGCCTCAGGCAGTACCAGCGTTACCTTGTCACCCGTGCTTAGTCCCAGCTGGCGTGCAAGGATATCGCCAAGGATGATCCCGAACTCGCCTCCCTTGAGCTGATCCAGTGAGCCGCTTTTAATATGCTTTTCAACGATGGATACCTGCTTCTCGTAGGCCGGCTCAACCCCGTAGATCAATGCCCCTTTCACCCGTCCTCCGGCGCTGAGCATGCCCTGATTGTTGATAAAGGGGGCTGCCTTGAGGACCCCTTCATGTTGCTCAACCTGGTTTACCAGCGTTTGCCAATCCGGGATGCTACCGTAGGCGGCACTGATCGTGGCGTGGGGCACCATGCCCAGAATTCGCTGCTTGAGCTCGCGATCGAAACCGTTCATTACAGAAAGGACGACAATCAGCACCATCACCCCCAGTGTTAACCCGGTCATGGAGGTGAGTGAAATAAAGGAGATAAAATGATTGCGTCGCTTGGCGCGCGTGTAACGCAGGCCAACGAACAGCGGTAGGGGTTTGAACATCCGATGGGGTCCGGCTTTCGCCTTTCATTTGAAAGGCTAAAATATTAAAGTAAGTTGGTATGTTTGCCTAGGTTAGGCGGAGGAAACAGAGAGTGGATCAGGATGAGAGGCGCAATTTTTTCCGCATTACCGATAAGGTGGCATTGGAGTATCAGCTGATTGATCTCCCGCTTCACCCGAAGGAGAGTGGGTTCCCCTATCAGCACACCGGCGAAGCCTTCTCGCTCGCCAGCGAAATCCAGTCAATTGAAACCGAGTCCCAGCATATTCTTCGTGCCATCCACGAGGACAACCGACTGGTATCGCAGTACCTGAAAAGCATTGATAAGCGGATTCAGCTGTTAAGCCGTATGGTCTCAGCTATCAGTTTTAACAGTACCAATCCGGAGTTGGTAGAGGCCGACCTCAGCGAGGGGGGAATCTCCATCATCACGGACACCTCCTTCGCTCCTAGCCAATACCTGGCCATGAAGCTTACCCTTTTCCCCTCCTACGCGGGCATTATGGCCACGGGCCGCGTTCTCGAAAGTATCGCGCAGGATGGAGGCTATCGACACAGTATTATATTCGAAGAGATAACCGAGCCTGACCGGCAGTTACTGGCCAGGCACATCATTCAGTACCAGGCACTCTTGAGGCGCCACCATGTCACTCAAGCCGAACAGGATCAAAAATGAAAAAAACTCTATTATTGACCGCCCTTTTGGCATCAACCCCCATGGTGCTTGCCGAGCAGATTCGGGTGGATATTGGCCAACAAAGCCCGGAACTCGCTGATATGGCTCGCCCCCAGGCGGGTGAAACCATGCAGGCCGTTGAACAGGCCTATGGCGCTCCCCAAAGCCAAAGCACAGTCGGCTCGCCCCCCATTACCACCTGGCGTTACGAAAACTTCAGCGTCTACTTTGAAGGTGATCGAGTGTTGCACAGCGTTTTGCACAAAAAGGCTCGTTCGAACTAACTGGTGCTATAAAAAAGGCCGCTTCCGCGGCCTTTTTTTCACACATGTTTACCCTCTAGAAAAGGCGGTTGAGTCCATCCAGGGCGGCTACCCGATAGGTCTCTGCCATCGTCGGGTAGTTGAAAGTGGTATTCACGAAATAGCGCAGGGTGTTGCCCTCCCCCGGCTGGTTCATGATGGCTTGCCCGATATGGATAATCTCTGAGGCCTGATCCCCAAAGCAGTGAATGCCGAGGATCTCCAGCGTCTCAACGTGGAAAAGGATTTTCAACATGCCCACCGGCTCGTTGGAGATTTGTGCCCTTGCCATGGCGCTGAAGTAAGCCCGCCCTACCTCATAGGGAATCTTGGCATCGGTGAGCTCCTTTTCGGTTTTACCCAAAGAGCTGATTTCAGGAATCGTATAGATACCGGTGGGCACATCATCAACAAACCGCCACTCATCTTCGCTGCTGGCGTTGCCCGACGCAGAGCGACCCTGGTCAAAGGCAGCGCTTGCCAGGCTTGGCCAGCCGATGACATCACCGGCCGCATAGACCGACTCGACCTTGGTTCTGTAGTTCTGGTCCACCTCAAGCTGGCCGCGAGAGTTGGCTTCAAGGCCGATGTTTTCAAGCCCCAGCCCCTGGGTATTACCGGAGCGGCCATTGGCCCATAGCAAGGCATCCCCTTTGACCTTCTTGCCCGAACGCAGGTGCATCACCACGCCGTCATCAAAGGCCTCCACTTTGCTGTACTCTTCGTCGTGGCGCACCATTACACCAATATTACGAAGGTGGTAGCTCAGTGCATCGGAGATCTCTGTATCGAGGAATGAGAGCAGCTTATCGCGGGTGTCGATGAGGTCAACCTTGACCCCGAGGCCGCTGAAAATAGAGGCGTACTCACAGCCAATGACCCCGGCCCCATAGATTATCAGTCGGCGGGGAGTGTGCTTGAGCTTAAGAATAGTATCGCTGTCGTAGATACGGCTGTGGTTAAAGTCGATATCAGCGGGTCGGTAAGGATGAGACCCGGTAGCAATCACCACTTTTTCGGTGTGCAGCCGCTCGACACTGCCGTTGCGCTCGATCACTTCGATGGTATTGGCATCGACGAAACTGCCGCGCCCGAAATAGATGTCAACCCGATTACGGGCATAGTAGCTGGTGCGTGATTTGACCTGCTTTCCGATCACCTTCTCGGCGCTGCGCAAGACGTTGGGGAAGCTGAACCAACGGGGTTCACCAATCTCCCGGAACATGGGGTTGGTGTTGAAGGTGATGATCTGCTTGACCGAGTTACGCAAGGCCTTCGAGGGGATAGTGCCCAGATGGGTACAGTTGCCCCCCAACATAGGAGCCATCTCTATTACTGCCACCCGCTTGCCAAGCTTGACTGCATTGATTGCAGCCCCCTCACCCGCTGGCCCTGACCCCAATACCACTACGTCGTAATTCTTAACACCCATCCGGGAACTCCCTGATCACCTAGTCGAACCTGTTCGTGTCAGCGCTGCGTGAGCACCGACCCTGTTATTTTTCGTACAGTGTTGCTTATTTTGCTGCGTCGTAGAATTTGCCTTTATCTTCGCTGCCAGCAGATTCGGAGCTCACCTGCTCCTCTTCACATTTATTGGGGTCACCACCACAGATCTCGCAGGTGGATTCGATTCCGACCGCCCCCAGGCCTCCACAAGAGCCTTTGATCGGTTTGTTGGCGAAGATTACTCCCAGCGCCATGGCCGTTACTATGACCAGTAAGGCGACAAACGTAAGTACAAAAATCATCATAATCAGTTACCTCATTCGGGTTTACTCAGCACATACGGCTGAAAGCCCGGTGTGCTGGTATAGCGAAACTCGTCGCCCGCTTTCTCGATAAAGAGTGCAGAGATCTTTTCCCTGAGTGCGACCTCCATACCCTCTATTGGACCCAGCGCCATGAACATAGTTGCCAAACCGTCGGCCAGCGCTGTTGAGTCATCCACGACGGTGACGGAGACCAGCTTGTGGTCGATGGGGTAGCCACTGCGGGGGTCGATGGTATGCGAATAGCGCTTACCGTCCACTTCGAAGTAGTTGCGGTAGTCCCCTGAGGTCGCTATCCCCTTGTTATCGGCGCTGATCACAAGGGTCGCCTCACGCTCGCCCATCGAGGGCTTTTCCACGCCGATGCGCCAGCTGACCTTACCGGGCTTGGTCCCTTTCATGCGCACCTCCCCTCCTACCTCGACCAGGTAGTTCTGGATACCCAGGGCCTCGATCTCGGCCGCTACCCGATCAACCCCATACCCTTTGGCTATGGAGGAGAGATCAACGAACAGCTCGCGCTGTTTGGTCAGGGTAACACCGTCACTGCCCACTTCCAGGTACTGGTAGCCTATGCGTGCCCTAGCCTGCTCGATCTCGCTCTCGCTGGGCTCTTTGGTTGGTCGCTTATCGGGGCCAAACCCCCAGAGGTTCACCAGGGGCCCGACGGTGACGTCGTAAGCACCCGAGCTGATGCGTGACAGGTAATGGCTGATCTGGACCAGCTCGACGAGGTCCGCAGAGACGACGGCCTGGCCGCCAGCAGGCAGGCGGTTAAACCGCATCAGATCGGAGTCCTCTCGGTAGGTCGACATACGCCGGTTGACATCGTCCAGCGCTTGTTCAGCCGCCGCCTGCAGCTCGCTCGCCTGGACAGGCTGATCGGCAACGTATTTAACCTGGTAGGTGGTCCCCATGGTATGGCCATCGAAGGCACGTACCTCAGGGGCCTCCTCAAATGAGCAGCCCGCGATAGCCAGCTGTGCGAAGAGCACAACCGCTACAGCGGGCCGAAAAAGCCCCCCGATGAGATGTCGGGGGGCCTTGATCAGCGGCTTAGCCGCTGATCCATTACCCTGAGCGGAACTAGCCACCAAAGTCATCAAGCAGAATGTTTTCGGGCTCAACACCCAGATCTTCAAGCATCTTGATAACGGCAGCGTTCATCATGGGCGGTCCACACATGTAGAACTCACAATCTTCGGGAGCCGGGTGGTCCTTCAGATAGTTCTCGAGCAGCACGTTGTGGATGAAGCCGGTATAACCTTCCCAGTTATCTTCCGGCTGCGGGTCAGACAGAGCCACGTTGAAGGAGAAGTTCGGGTTCTCTTTGGCCAGCCCCTCGAACTCATCCGAGTAGAACATCTCACGCAGGCTACGGGCACCGTACCAGAAGGACATCTTACGGTCGGTCTTGATCCGCTTGAGCTGATCGAAGATGTGTGAACGCATGGGAGCCATACCGGCACCACCACCTACAAACACCATCTCGTTGTCGGTTTCCTTGGCGAAGAACTCACCAAAAGGTCCGTACACGGTGATCTTGTCACCCGGCTTGAGGCTAAAGACGTAAGAGGACATCTTTCCGGCAGGGAAGTCCGTACCGGGAGGCGGTGAAGCGATCCGGATATTGAACTTGACGATACCCTTCTCCTCCGGATAGTTCGCCATGGAGTACGCGCGGATGGTGTCTTCCGTCACCTTGGACTTGTACTGCCAGATATTGAACTTATCCCAGTCGGGGTGGTACTCCTTCTCGATATCGAAGTCCTTGTAATCCACCTCATGGGGGGGACATTCGAGCTGCACGTAACCTCCGGCGCGGAAGTCAACGTTCTCGCCCTCGGGAAGCTCCAGAACCAGCTCCTTGATAAAGGTCGCCACGTTGTGGTTGGAGCGCACGGTGCACTCCCACTTCTTGACGCCAAATACGTCCTCTTCGACCTCGATCTTCATATCCTGCTTGACCGGAACCTGGCAGGAGAGTCGCCAGCCTTCGGCCGCTTCACGCTTGGTGAAGTGGGACTCCTCGGTGGGTAGCATGGAGCCACCCCCTTCGAAGACCTTGCACTTGCACTGAGCACAGGTTCCGCCGCCACCACAGGCGGAAGAGAGGAAGATGCCTTCACCGGCAAGACTCTGTAGCAGCTTGCCGCCACCGGCAGTTTTGATCGTTTTTTCCGGATCATCGTTAATTTCGATGGTCACGTCTCCAGCAGAGACCAGCTTGGAGCGGGCTACCAGAATCACCGCCACCAGTGATAACACCACGACGGTAAACATGACCACGCCAAGTATGATTACACCCATTTCAGACATAGTTCGTTACCCGCATTAGAGTTGGATGCCAGAGAAGGACATGAAGCCAAGTGACATAAGGCCAACGGTCAGGAAGGTAATTCCCAGACCGCGCATACCGTGAGGAATGTCACTGTACTTCAACTTCTCGCGAATACCCGCCAGTGAAGCGATTGCAAGTGCCCAGCCGATACCTGCACCCATGCCATACACGGTGCTTTCAGCCAGGTTGTAATCACGCTCCACCATGAACAGGGAACCGGCCATGATGGCGCAGTTCACGGTGATCAGGGGCAGGAACACACCCAGTGCGTTGTAAAGCGCAGGTACGTATTTATCCAGCACCATCTCGAGGATCTGTACCAGGGCGGCGATAACGCCGATGTAACTGAGCAATCCCAGGAAGCTCAGGTCAACATCGGGCAGCCCCGCCCAGGCCAAAGCACCATCTTTGAGCAGGTAGGTGTAGATCAGGTTGTTGACTGGAACGGTGATGGTCAGGACCACAACCACCGCCACACCCAGGCCGATAGCGGTCTGGATCTTCTTGGAGATCGCCAGGAAGGTACACATCCCCAGGAAGAAGGCCAGAGCCATGTTTTCGATAAAGATCGCCTTAACGAACAGGCTTAAGTAATACTCCAGCATGATTACGCAGCCTCCGTCGCTTTACTATTGGGTGCAATCGTGAAGTCCGGGCTCTCAACCTGGTCGGTTTTCCAGGTGCGCAGTGCCCAGATCAGCAGTGCAATGATGAAGAACGCACTGGGCGGCAGCAGCAGCATGCCGTTGGGTACGTACCAGCCGCCGTCGTTGACGGTCGGCAGGATCGCAACACCGAACAGCTTGCCGGCGCCGAACAGCTCACGAATGAAGGCCATTGCCAGCAGGACGATACTGTAGCCAAGACCGTTACCGATACCATCGATGAAACTGATGAACGGCGGGTTCTTCATGGCGAAGGCTTCCGCACGACCCATAACGATGCAGTTGGTGATGATCAGGCCGACAAATACCGACAGCTGCTTACTGATTTCGTAAGCAAACGCCTTAAGGGTCTGGTCAACCACGATTACCAGCGAAGCAATGATGGTCATCTGGCAGATAATGCGGATGCTGTTGGGCATCTGCGAGCGGATGATCGATACGAACAGGTTTGAAAAACCGGTTACAGCGATCACCGCCAGACACATAACAATAGTAACCTGCAGACTACTGGTAACCGCCAGTGCCGAACAGATACCCAAAATCTGGAGACCGATCGGATT
This sequence comes from Aestuariirhabdus litorea, assembly GCF_003864255.1. Classification (NCBI taxonomy): domain Bacteria; kingdom Pseudomonadati; phylum Pseudomonadota; class Gammaproteobacteria; order Oceanospirillales; family Aestuariirhabdaceae; genus Aestuariirhabdus; species Aestuariirhabdus litorea. Next base: position 1,321,871 of record NZ_QWEZ01000001.1, on the reverse strand, counting down.
GTTGGCAAATACCGGGTTCAGCAGAACCTCTTTTACTGATGGAGTGGACATATCAAGCCTCCCCTGCTCTTAGGTTGGCGAGGAAGGGACCGAAGCCACTCTCTCCCAGCCAGAATTTAACCAGATTCTCAACACCGCGGGTTGTAAGGGTAGCCCCGGCCAGACCATCGATCTGATGATCGTAGTTCGGGCTGTTGCGGTCGGCACCGGTTTTCGGAAACTCAAGCTTTACACTGAAGTTTTCATCAAAAACCTTCTTGCCAGGCCAGATACCCGTCCAGCGGGGGTTATCGACTTCACCACCCAGACCGGGAGTTTCCCCCTGATCGTAGAAGCCGAAGCCCACCACGGTCTTGGTGTCCCCTTCCAGCGCCAGGAAGCCGTACATGGTGGACCAGAGTCCATAGCCGTGGACGGGCAGAATCACCTTCTCAACCTGACCATCCTTCTCCACCAGGTAAACAGTGGCGAAATCGGCACGACGCTTGATGCTGGCAATATCCTCAGCCCCGGAAAGCGGCTGTGACATACTGGGGTTCTTGGCGGCAGAGCGCTGGTCGTAGTTCGCTGCAGAAACCTCATCGGTAAACTTGCCGCTACGCAGGTCCACTACCTTTTGGGTAACGGTCTGGAAGGTTTCGCTGACCGCTTTGGGCTCAAACGGGATGGCGGCGATCTTGAGAATCGACTCCTGCTTGGCCAACAGCTTGTTCTTCTCCTGAAGCGGCTTCAGGAATACCGCCGCCCCGGCTACCACCACTGCGCACACCAGGCACAGCAGCACGGTAACCGTAATCGTTTTCTGAATTGTGTCGTTATTAGCTGACATTCGTACGAGCCTCCCGACGTTTGATGTTAGCCTGAACCACGAAGTGGTCGATCAGCGGTGCAAACAGGTTCGCGAACAGAATCGCCAGCATCATGCCTTCAGGGAAGGCAGGGTTCACAACACGAATCAACACCACCATGACCCCGATAAGCGCACCAAAGTAGAGCTTTCCGGTATTGGTCATTGACGCCGATACGGGATCGGTTGCCATGAAGTACATACCAAAGGCAAAACCACCCAACACCAGGTGCCAATGCCACGGCAGGGCGAACAGCGGGTTGCTCTCGGAACCGATGAGATTAAACAGCAGGGAGGTGGCGATCATGCCGATCATCACACCCGCAACGATCCGCCAGGAGGCGATCCCCATCACCATCAACACCACACCACCCAGGGTCAGTGCAATGAAGGAGGTTTCACCAATGGATCCCTGGATGCTACCGACAGCGGCATCCCACCAGGTAATACCGTTGGCAAGGATCTGCTCAACCCCGCCACTGGCAGCCAGGCTCAGGGCGGTCGCGCCACTAAAGCCATCCACGGCGGTCCAGACGGCATCACCGGAGATTTCGGCAGGATAGGCAAAGAACAGGAAGGCACGACCCGCCAACGCAGGGTTCATGAAGTTCTTACCGGTACCGCCAAACACCTCTTTGGCGATAACCACGCCAAAGGTGATGCCCAGAGCCGCCTGCCACAGAGGCAAAGTCGGTGGAACGATCAGCGCAAACAGGATGGAGGTAACAAAGAAACCTTCGTTCACTTCGTGACCGCGTACCATGGCAAACAGTACCTCCCAGATACCACCGATGATAAAGACGGTCATATAGATAGGTAGGAAGTAAGCCGCACCGTGAATCAGGTTATCCCAGATGCTGGTCGGGTCGTAGGTAGCGAACAGGGAGATCAGCGCACCGCGCCACCCTTCTGCTTCGGCAACACCCAGTGCCTGCATGGCCCCGTTGGCTTGCAGGCCAACGTTGTACATGCCGTAAAACATCGCAGGGAATACGCAGAACCAGACGGTGATCATGACCCGCTTGAGGTCAATCCCGTCGCGCACATGCGCACTGTTTTTGGTGACAGCGGAGGGAGAGTAAAAGATGGTGTCCGCAGCCTCATAGAGGGCGTACCACTTCTCATACTTACCACCTTTTTCAAAATTCGGCTCGATCTTATCGAGAAACGCTCGTAAGCCCATTGATCAGCCCTCGATAAATATGCGGTTAAGGTTGTCACGCAGAATGGGGCCGTACTCGTACTTACCCACACACACGTATGTGCACAATGCCAGGTCCTCTTCATCCAACTCCAGGCAACCCAGCTTCTGCGCAATTTCGGTATCACCGACAATCAACGCGCGGAGCAGCTGGGTAGGCAGGATGTCGAGGGGCATCACTTTCTCGTAGTTCCCAATCGGTACCATGGCACGTTCGCTACCATTGGTATTGGTGTTGAACGGCAGGTTCAGGGAACTGGCGAACTTGGAGAGGTAGATCCCCATCACCGAGTGCTTCTTGGCACCGGGAGAGAGCCAGCCGAACAGTTCGCGGTGGTTGCCCTCGAGGAGAACCGATACCTGGTTGTGGTAACGGCCAAGGAACGCCAGACCGCCACGTGCGGTGCGGCCACCGAAAACAGAGCCGGAAATAACGCGATTTTTTCCCGTCAACTGCTCGCCTTCAGTCAGCTGCTCAAGGGAAGCACCGATGCGGGTACGAACCAGACGGGGGTTACTGGCCTGGGGACCCGCCAGCGCCACCACTCGGTCGGTAAACAGTGTACCGCTGGTAAAGAGCTTGGCGATGGCGATCACATCCTGGTAGCCGATGGTCCAGACCATCTTGGAGGTCCCTACCGGATCCAGGTGGTGGATGTGGGTGCCTGCCAGACCGGCAGGATGGGGGCCTGAAAACTCTTCGACCTGTGCGGGACCAGCCGGGATGTTGGCACCGGGGGCTTTACACAGGTAAACCGTTGGTGCGAGACGAGACAGCAGGGTCAATCCCTGGGAGAACGCTTCGGCGTGCTCGGCGATCACCACCTGGGGGTCAGCGGCCAGGGGGTGTGTGTCCATAGCCGTGACAAAGATGGAGTTGGGACGGCTGCCCGGCTCCGGAGTCCGGGAATAGGGACGGGTGCGCAGGGCGCTCCAGAGACCTGAATCAATCAGGTTCTGCTCGACCTGCTCGCTGCTCAGTCCAGCCAGTTCATCAGCGCTGTAGCTGGCGAAGGTTTCTGCCTCTTCACCCTCAACGTCAATGACAACCGACAGCAGCACTCGCTTCTCACCACGATTGACCGCCGATACCACTCCGGCCGCCGGCGCAGTGTAGTGAACACCGGGAGTTTTCTTGTCTGAGAAAAGTACTTGACCTAGTTTGACACGATCACCGACTGCAACGGCCATGCTTGGCTTCATACCCACATAGTCAGGACCCAGCACTGCAACACGACTGACCGCGTTACCCTGCTCGATACTCTGCTTGGGAGCACCCGCTATCGGTAGATCCAGGCCCCGTTTGATATTGATCATACGTCTCGCCTATTTCTGGTTAAAATTCGAAAGGCCAGCTCGACCGGTATGCGTATACAGAACGCCAATACAGGCCTCTCCTGTATAGGAAGGACCCGAAATAGAGGAGGACGGCAATTAAGGAAAAAGCCAGAACTCTTTAGCGTTGCATCGTTGTTATTGCAACCAGCGAGCACAAACCCCGCACTAAAAACGCGAGAATTATAATGATCGACGGCCTTTTTTGCTACATACCTTGCTGAATTTATGCGTTTTTTAGACCTTTGTGTAAGACCGAAACACGTGCAAAAACCCGCATTTACCCCCCTCTTTGCCCGCCCGGCAGTCTACTAGGCGGATATTGCTCTGCAGCATGGCAATCGCTCAGGAACTATGCCTGCGAAGTACTGTAGATGCAGAAAAAAAACTACGACAGCTTCGCTTCTCACATTTTTTTGGTCCAGGGGCTGGGCATAAAAAAACCCGCCGAAGCGGGTTTTTTGGGGTGGCTCAAAAATCAGGCCTTGGGAAAGGCCGGATAGTTGACCCCAGCCAGGTGCTGAAGAATACGGTTTACCTGGCAGCTGTAGCCAAACTCATTGTCGTACCAGACGTAGAGTACACAGCGATTGCCGTTTACGATGGTAGCCTCGGCATCAACGATGCCCGCGTAGCGGGAGCCTACAAAGTCACTGGACACCACCTCGGGAGATTTCACGTAGTCGATCTGCTTCTGCAGGTCGGAGTAGAGTGAGGTGTGGCGCAGGAAGTCGTTGAGCGACTCCACATCAGTGCTCTTGCCCAGGTTAAGATTCAGGATCGCCATGGAGACGTTGGGGGTGGGTACGCGGATCGCATTACCGGTCAACTTGCCCGCCAGCTCGGGGAGCGCCTTGGCAACCGCCTTGGCCGCACCGGTCTCGGTGATGACCATGTTGAGAGCGGCGCCACGACCACGACGATCACCCTTGTGGTAGTTATCGATCAGGTTCTGGTCGTTGGTGTAGGCATGAACCGTCTCAACGTGGCCAGACTCAACCCCATACTCGTCATTGATCGCCTTGAGTACCGGCGTGATGGCATTGGTGGTGCAAGAAGCGGCTGAGAGGATGGTGTCGTCTTCGCTGATCAGGCTGTCATTGACGCCATAGACGATGTTTTTAATATCACCTTTGCCCGGTGCGGTCAGGATCACCTTGGCCACCCCTTTGGACTTCAGGTGCTGGCCGAGGCCCGCCTCATCACGCCACACGCCGGTGTTATCCACCACGATCGCATCCTTGATACCGTACTGGGTGTAATCGATGGAGTCAGGGGAGTTGGCGTAGATCACCTTGATCGGGTTACCGTTGGCGATGATGTATTCGTTCTCGTGATCAATGGTCAGGGTGCCCTGGAAGGAGCCGTGGATGGAGTCGCGGCGAAGCAGGCTGGCACGCTTGGCCAGGTCGTCCGCGGCATTACCCCTGCGCACAACAATGGCGCGCAGGTTGATCCCGTCACCGCCGCCGGCGCGCTCGATCATGATGCGGGCCATCAGGCGCCCGATTCGGCCAAAACCGTAGAGAATCACATCCTGGCCACCGGCATTCACGCCGTTGCCCTTCTGGTCGATGATATCGGCCAGCTCGGTACGCAGGAACTCCTCGACGGAGCGCCCTTCACCCTGGGTCTTGTATTTGATCGCCAGCTTGCCGAGGTCAATACGGGCAGGCCCCAGGTTCATTTCGCTGAGCGCCTTGAGGATGGGGTAGCTATCCTCAACGGTAAGGCCACGACTCTCGATCTGGCGCACAAAACGGTGTGCCTTGATGATATCGATTACCGAACGGTTGATAATCGCGCGAGCGTAGATAGAGGTCACTACGTTGTAATCGCGGTACAGTTTGCCGATGAGGGGAATCATCGCCTCGGCGATGGCTTCACGGGCTTTCCACTTATCAAAACTTCCGCTGATTGTTTCCTGAGTCACGGGTACACCCCTTGCTAGCTGATGACGGTAAAAAAGGGCGCCCATTATCTAGCCAAGCGTCCATCAACGCAACCGTCATTTAGGCCTATATAAGGGTAATTTCTAGGATTTTCGCGACCAATACCTAGGGCTGTGCAAGCGGTTGCCTGTGCACTGATTTCGCGTCTATTAACTGGTACTATGCGTTCCCCGTTTTTAACGCCCTCCGTAACCCGGTATTCCTGAATATGGCCAGCCTATTACCCTCCCCTCTGCCCACCCCCGCCAAAGCCCCGGAAAAGCGCTACTGGGGAGAGTTGCACGGTGCCGCCCTGGGGCTGACGATCGCTACCGCCATCGCACAAAAGCCAGGCCTGGTACTGGTGGTCACTCCGGACTCATCGAGCGTTGAGCGACTGGAGCAACAGCTGGGGTTTTTCCTGAAGGGCAGCCAGGAGGCGGAAATTTTGCCCTTTCCCGACTGGGAAACCCTGCCCTACGACCATTTCTCCCCCCACCAGGACATCATCTCCCAGCGCCTGCTGACACTCTACCAGTTGCCAAGGGTGACCACCGGAGTGATGATCGTTTCGGTGACTACCCTGATGCACCGCCTTCCTCCAGTGGATTACCTGGTGGGCAACAGTCTGGTACTCAGCGAGGGGGAGCGGCTCGACCTTGAAGCGCGTCGCCGTGAGTTGGAGTATGCCGGTTACCGCTGTGTCGATACGGTTTATGAACACGGTGAGTTTGCAATTCGTGGCTCTATCCTCGACATCTTTCCCATGGGTAGCCAGTGCCCCTACCGAATTGACCTGTTTGATGATGAGATCGACAGCCTGCGCACCTTTGATCCCGAAACCCAGCGTTCGATCGACCGCGTAGACAGCATCAAGCTCCTCCCCGCCAAGGAGTTTCCTCTCTCCCGGTCCGCTATCCGGCAGTTCAAGGACGCCTGGCATGAACACTTCGATGTGGATCACCGGGACTGCTCGCTCTTTATGGACGTCAACCAGGGCATCAGCCCGGCGGGAGTGGAGTACTACCTGCCGCTCTTTTTCGAGCAGTGCGCCACCCTCTTTGACTACCTGCCCAAAGAGACCCTATTCGTCGGTTTGGAGGGGGTGGATGCGCAACTCCATCAGTTCCTGAGTGAAGTCGCCGAGCGCTACGAGAGCCGCCGCTATGATCGGCAGCGTCCACTACTGCCCCCCCATAAGGTGTTTCTGACCGAGGAGGAGTACCACCGTCACACCAAGCAGTACCTGCGAATAATGTCGACACAGGGGCCGAGTGAGTCCCGCGCAGGTGCACATGATTTCGGCTTTTTTCCACCTCCAGACCTGACCGCTGACCCTCATCAGGAGGCGCCTCTGCAACGCTTGCAGGCTTTCTTGCAGGAAACCCCCGCCCGGGTCCTGTTTTGCAGCGAGTCAGCGGGGCGCAGGGAGCAACTTCTTGAGCTGCTCAACCGGGCCGCCATCAAGCCGGCACCCAGTGACAGTTTTCAAGCCTTCTGTGCCAGCGATCAACGCTTTGGTATGACAGTAGCCCCCATCGAAGGTGGGTTCTTCCACGCCCAGACGGGTATCTTACTGCTGACCGAGGGTGAGCTGTTTGGGCAGCGGGTAATGCAGCGCAGGCGCCGTGACAAGCAGCAGCAGGACCAGTCCGACCTCATGGTACGTAACCTCACCGAGTTGCAGATCGGCGCACCCGTAGTGCACCTCGATCACGGTGTCGGCCGCTACCAGGGCTTGCAGACCATCGAAATTGATGGCCAGGCCGCCGAGTTCCTGACCCTGCTCTACGCCAATGAGGCCAAGCTCTATGTGCCGGTTTCCTCACTGCACCTGATCAGCCGCTACAGCGGCGCTGAAGAGGGCCTGGCCCCCCTGCATAAGCTGGGCAGCGACCACTGGGGAAAAGCAAAGCGCAAAGCTGCCGAAAAGGCCCGCGATGCTGCTGCTGAGCTGCTGGATATCTATGCACGCCGCGCGGCCCGGGAAGGGTTCCGTTTTGCACCGCCGGATACCAGCTACCGCATGTTCGCCGCCGACTTTCCCTTCGAGGAGACCCCCGACCAGCAATCTGCCATCGCCGCGGTGATCGAGGACATGGCGAGCAAAAAACCGATGGATCGCCTGGTGTGCGGCGATGTGGGCTTCGGTAAAACCGAGGTGGCCATGCGGGCCGCTTTCCTGGCTGTACAGAGCAACCGCCAGGTCGCCATTCTGGTACCCACCACCCTCCTTGCCCAGCAGCACTATGAGAGCTTCCGCGACCGTTTTGCCGACTGGCCAGTCAATGTGGAGGTGATGTCCCGCTTCAAGAGCGCCAAGCAGGTAGCGGAGATTCAGCAGAAGATCAGTGAAGGTAAGGTGGATATCCTGATCGGCACCCATAAGCTGCTGCAGGGCGACGTCCACTTCAAGCAGTTGGGCCTGCTGATCATCGACGAGGAGCACCGCTTCGGAGTGCGCCAGAAGGAGCGTCTCAAGGCGCTGCGAGCCGAGATTGACATCCTGACCCTGACCGCCACCCCGATTCCTCGCACCCTGAACATGGCCATGGCCAGCCTGCGGGACCTATCGATCATCGCTACCCCCCCTGCCCGCCGCCTGTCGGTCAATACCTTTGTCCGTCAGCAGGATTCCTCATTGGTCAAAGAGGCGATCCTGCGGGAGCTGTTGCGTGGCGGGCAGGTCTATTACCTGCATAATGAGGTCAAGAGCATCGAGCGGGTCACCCGTGAGCTCTCCGAACTGGTTCCCGAGGCGCGGATCGGTATTGGCCACGGACAGATGCGCGAGCGCGAACTCGAACAGGTGATGTCGGACTTCTATCACAAGCGCTTCAATGTGCTGGTGTGCACCACCATCATCGAGACCGGTATCGACGTTCCCAGTGCCAACACCATCATCATCGACCGGGCCGACAAGTTTGGGCTGGCCCAGCTGCACCAGCTGCGGGGTCGCGTGGGACGTTCACATCACCAGGCTTACGCTTATCTGCTGACCCCCTCCCCCAAGGCCCTGACCAAGGACGCCCAGAAACGCCTCGAGGCGATCTCACTGGCATCGGACCTGGGTGCTGGCTTTACCCTGGCCACCCACGACCTCGAGATCCGGGGCGCCGGAGAGCTGCTGGGTGACGACCAGAGCGGCCAGATTGAGACCGTCGGCTTCACCCTCTATATGGAGATGCTCGATCGGGCGATCACCTCAATACGCAACGGGGAGACGCCGGACACCAACCTCGAACCCGAGCAGGGCCCCGAGATCAACCTGCGTGTCCCGGCCCTGATTCCTGACGATTACGTGACGGATATTCATAGCCGCCTGATTCTCTATAAACGCATCGCCAGTGCGACCGATAGTGACGCCCTCCGGGAGTTGCAGGTAGAGATGATCGACCGCTTCGGGTTACTGCCTGACCCGGCCAAGTACCTGTTCCGCCTGACCGAGCTGAAACTCAAGGCGGGTGTCTGGGGGATCCGTAAAATCGAAGCCTCAGCCTCCGCTGGACGAATCGAGTTCACCAGCCAACCCCGGGTGGATCCCTTGACCATTGTGAAACTGGTCCAGTCACAGCCCCAGAAATATCGCCTTGAAGGGGCGACTGTGCTGAAATACAACCTGGATATGGATGGCTATGAACAACGCTTTCAACAAACCGAACAACTACTGGGCCTGCTGACCGCATGATGACTCGCTTTACTCTCAAGCCCGCCCTTTTGGCGGCCGCGCTGTTTTATTTCAGCCCTAACGGTGTTTCCGCCAATGAGGCGCCTGAGGAACGCTGGTTTCAGGTGGAGATGATCGTTTTTGAACACATCGACCCCAACAGCGATGAAATCTGGAGTGAAGAGTACCAAGCAGGCGAGGAGAACAGTCTCGCAGCGGAGTCCCCGTTTGAGGAGGATCTCTACCCGCACCGGGAGCAACCAATGGAGCTATCCCCCCCTGTGGCTGCCGGGGAAGAAGCTGCCCCCCTGGTCGAACTCCTGCTGGCTGATGGCAGCCCCCTGCTGCCCCCGCTCAACCGCGAGGAAGAAACTGGGAAAAAAAACCAGGCGCCGGACAAACCATTGATGCTTCTGCCTTCGGATCAATTTACCCTGACGACCCAGCGTGAAAGACTCGACAAGAGTGAGGCCTACCGGGTGCTGTTTCACCAAGCCTGGCGTCAACCCCTGGTTGAGTCCTCCAGTGCCCCCTGGATCCGTATCGAGGGTGGAGATTATTACGGCGCTAGCCCGACCCTGGCCGGTTCAGTCAGCTTTTCACTGAAACGCTACCTGCATATCCGCACACGCTTGAGCCTGACGGAGTTTGAACCCTTCCAGAGCCTCACCACCGAGATACCCGATGACTACGTCAGCAATGCGGAAGAGCAGATACTGGCCATGCCTGATTCTGCGTCGACCTCTCAAGCGCGTGGGTATGAGCCACTGCGGCGTTTCGACCTGACCCAAAGCCGCCGGATGCGTAGTTCAGAACTGCACTATCTGGACTCACCGGTGATGGGCGTGCTGGTGAGGCTTATCCCCTTTGAGCAGCCTTCTATCGAAGCGAGTGCGCCCGCCAGTGAGATAAGCACCCTGGCACCCCCCGGGAATGACCTGCCAGTACAGTAAGGCACCCCCTCTGTGGATCAGGCTTCGCCTCTGGCCAGGGCCTCACGCACCAGGGAGAGTACGTTTATCATCCCGGTATTGATCACCCGATGGATCTCCTCCATCGTGATCAACGCCTCGCTGCGCCCCGCCGCCCAATTAACCACCAGGGCCAGGGTGGCGTACTCCAGATCCAGCTCCCTTGCCAGTGCCGCCTCCGGCATGGCAGTCATGCCAATGATATCCACCCCGTCACGCTCAAGCCGATTCACTTCGGCCGCGCTCTCAAGGCGCGGCCCCTGGGTGCAGCCGTAGACTCCCCCCACCTGTAGCTCGACGGAGCAGGCGTCGGCTGCGGCAACCAGTTGCTGCCTCAAGCGCTCACTGTAGGGGTAACTGAAGTCCACATGCACCACCTCCTCCAGCTGATCGGCAAAGAAGGTATGCTCTCGCCCCCAGGTGTAATCAATGATCTGGTCGGGGAGTACCAGGGCCTCTGGCCCCATCCGGGGGTGAATCCCCCCCACCGCATTAATCGCAATAATTGAGTCAGCACCCTCGTCCTTAAGGGCCTGCAGGTTGGCTCGGTAATTGACCCTGTGCGGGGGGATGCGATGGGGGATGCCGTGGCGCGCGAGAAAGATCACCTCAACGCCATTGAGCACTCCTTTCACCAGGGGGGCGGAGGGGGTTCCCCAGCGGGTGGTAACCACCCGCTCCTCGCGTTGCTCCAGCCCCTCAAGCTGGTAAAACCCGGAACCACCAATAACGGCTACTCCCATCTTTAGCTCTCCCCCTCTTGCTTCTCAAGAAACGACTGTACTGCCGGAAGATGCAGCGTGCTGGTCGGAAACGCTATCTCGGCCCCATGCTGATCGATGATCGCCAGGATCCCCAGCAACACCTCCTGCTTGACCTCGTGAAACCGTACCCAGTTGGTGGTGCGGGTAAAGGCGTAGACAAAAAAATCAAGGGAGGATGGGCCAAAACTATTGAAGTTGACGATCAGGGTCTGGTCGGCGTCGATCTCCGGATGCTGCTGGAGATAGCTTTTGACCGCGCCTACGATAGGTTCCACCTGTTTGGCATCATCGTAGCGAAGACCAATGGTCTCATAGATACGCCGATGGCTCATGCGCGAGGGGTTTTCCACGGCGATATTGGAAAAGGTTGAATTGGGGACGTAAAGCGGGCGCTTATCGAAGGTTCGGATTCTTGTCTGACGCCAACCAATCACCTCGACGGTTCCCTCAATCTCCTTATCGGGTGAACGGATCCAGTCCCCAACCTTAAAAGGGCGATCCAGATAAACGGTCAGCCCGCCAAAGAAATTGGCCAAGAGATCCTTAGCGGCAAAGCCAACGGCGATTCCGCCGATCCCGCCAAAGGCAAGAACCCCCGAAACACTGTAGCCAAGGGTCTGTAAGGCGACCAGGCTGGCGGTGATGATAATCGAGGCCCGTAGCAGCTTGCTGATAGCCTGAAGGGTGGTTTCATCCAGCGAGGTTTTGCTCGCTTCGACCTCCCCCCCCATGATCGATTCACCTGCACGCACCAGGCGTACCAAAAACCAGGCCAAAAGCCAGATCACCATCACATCGCGCACAGGCCCAACGGCATCGAACAGGTGTACATCAGAGCTCTGGTGAGCAATCTCGATGGCCCAACTGAACCCCACCACCCAGATCAGCAGTACCAGGGGACGCTGGGCAGCGGCGACCAGCGCATCGTCCCAGCGGTTACTTGAGCGTTCAGCCTGCTTGTGAAGTTGGCGCAGCAGTAATGAAGCAAGGTAGGCCACCACCAACGTCAGGGAGACTACCGCAAACACTTCGTAGGTCCAGGAGTCGAGTTGCCCCAACAGCGCGTGCAGATCGGACAGCTGCTCACTCATGGGCACACTCCTCCAGCTCGGCCAGGCGCTGGGCGGTGCGCTGCTGGCGAGACCGGTCCTGAAGGGGGCCAATGCGCCCCTTTAGCCGTGACAGGCGCGGGCTCAAGGTCAGGTCTGCTTGTTCGAGGTAGCCAAGCACTTCCCGGGCCCCCTCGGGATTATTGCAGACCAATACCATATCGCAGCCGGCACTGAGGGCCGACTGGGCGCGCTCACTGAAGCCACCGGCAACACTGGCCCCCTCCATGGAAAGGTCGTCACTGAAGATCACCCCCTCAAAGCCAAGCTCACCCCTCAGTACCTGCTGCAGCCAATAGGGGGAAAAACCGGCCGGCAATGGATCCACTTGTTCATAGATGACATGGGCCGGCATCACCGCGTCCAGACCCTGGCGGGCAAGCTGGGCGAAGGGGACAAGGTCCTGGCGGCGAATACTGTCGAGCGCTCTCGTATCGGTCGGTATGGCGATATGGGAGTCGGCCGTGACCCAACCATGCCCCGGGAAATGCTTGCCTGTGGCGGGCATCCCCGCTTCGTGCATCCCCTCAATGAGTGCTCCGGCCAGCACCGCCACCCGCACCGGATCTGCGGAAAAGGCGCGATCGCCAATCACATCGCTGCGCTTGAAATCCAGATCCAGAACCGGCGTAAAGCTGAAATCCACGCCGCAAGCAAGCAGCTCAGTCGCCAGTAGCCACCCGGTGTCTTTAAGCAGGTCGAGGGTCTCCTCGGGAGCCACGTTATAAAGCGCTTCAAAGCTCGCCATGGGCGGAAGCCGGGTAAAACCCTCGCGAAAGCGCTGTACCCGGCCACCTTCGTGGTCGACGGCGATCAGCAACGCAGGATTAGCTTGTCGGATCTGGCCGGTCAGTTGGGTTAACTGCTCTCGGCTCGCGAAATTGCGCGTGAAGAGAATGACCCCTCCACACTGTGGATGGGCCAACAAGGCTCGCTCCTGCGGGCTGAGTTCGCAGCCAGCAAGGTCCAGCATGAGGGGTCCAGGATCCTGTCTCAACCCACTACCTCCTAATGATCAGCGGTCTGAAATAATTACTTTTTCCCCGGTATGCACACGCCCAAAGAGGGTCAGTAGATCCGGGTTATGCATGCGAATACAGCCGTGGGATGCGGGGATGCCCATGGGCTCGGTGTCCGGTGTGCCGTGAATATAGATATAACGTGCCATGGAATCTACCGATCCGAGTCGATTAAAGCCGGGCTCTTCGCCACAAAGCCAGAGAATGCGGGTCAGTATCCAGTCTCGCCGGGGATACCTTAGGGCCAGCGCCGGCGTGTAGATTTCGCCCGTAGGTCGGCGGCCCACAAACACTGCGTTTTCTGGTGCCCCCTCCCCAATCAGTGCGCGTATACGATGCACCCCAAGTGGGGTCTGCTCGCTCCCTTTGCATTGGCCTGCTCCTTTGCTTGCGGTGGATATCGCAGCGACAAAGGGTGGGTAGCCATTTCGCTCATGGCGAAGTTGCTGTTGTGCAATCGAGATATATACGGTCAAAGTACCCCCTTGTGTGAGTGCTAGGGTACTGAAAAAGCTGCGCCAGTAAAACCGGGCTTTGAGCTAGTGTCGAAGCCCTGATGCGAGAAAGGGAACCATTCGATAAAGAATGGTAGCCACCGAGGGTTTCTCATTATAGTCACGCTCGGAGATCGCCTGCATGGCACTGAAGCCAGACATGGTAAACGCAAGGCTTCCCAGCATAAAGTTAACGCGCCAGTAGAGCTCGGCAGGGGTAAGGTTCGGGGTGGAGGCGGTTAGCAGCCTCATGTAGCGATTGAACACGCCCGAATAGGTTTCACGCATATAACGGCGCAGATGCCCTTGTGACTGGGAGAAAGCCAAGCCCAGTAGCCGCATAAAGACGGACAGATCGTTTTCGGAACGAGACTCTACCCGCAGCAGGGTATCGACCAGTAGCTTCAGGTGCTCCTCAACATTAGCGGAATCCAGGCTGCCCTGCTGCTCAACCCGCTCAAGCTCGGCATCCAGCAAAGCACAGAAGGGGTCCAGAAAACGGGCGAAGACCGCTTGAATGAGCGCCTTTTTAGAGCCGAAATGGTAATTGACTGCAGCCAGGTTGACTCCTGCCTGACCGGTTATGGTTCGAAGGGATGTTTCGGAAAAACCTTTTTCTGCGAACAGCTGCTCTGCTGCATCCAAGATTCGAACTACGGTTTTGGATTGAGCCATCGTTGTTATTCTTGCATCTATGTTTGTGTACGGTCGTTTCAAACATACGTTTGCATTCCCGCAATGTCAATCATTACAGGACCTTAGCGCCCCAAAACCAGAAGCGTGCAGTGTGTGCGTTTGCGACAGGGGATAAACTGTATATAATGACAGTTACTGTATAAATTCACAGAAAGGTAGGTCCATGCAAAAACTGACGGCACGACAGGCTGAGATTCTGGCATTCATCAAGTCCTACCTGGAGGATAGCGGTTTCCCCCCTACCCGAGCAGAGATCGCGAAAGAGCTGGGTTTCAAGTCACCCAATGCCGCCGAAGAGCACCTCAAAGCCCTGGCGCGCAAACAGGCCATTGAAATTATACCGGGAGCCTCCCGCGGTATTCGAATCCCGGACACCCGTGAGCAGGAGGGGTTACCTATTGTGGGCCAGGTGGCCGCCGGAAGCCCTATTCTGGCCATCGAACATATCGAGGAGCACTGCCCGGTTAAGCCCGACTTCTTCAGCCCCAGCGCGGATTACCTGCTGCGGGTGCGGGGTGAAAGCATGCGAGATATTGGCATCATGGATGGCGACCTGCTCGCCGTTCACAAAACCCAGAACGTTCGAAACGGGCAGATTGTGGTTGCCCGGGTAGAGGATGAGGTGACGGTAAAGCGGTTCCACAAAACCCGGAACCGGGTCACCCTGTTCCCGGAAAACGAAGAGTTTGCACCGATCGAGATCGACCTGTCCCAGGATCACTTCGAGATTGAGGGGTTAAGTGTTGGTGTGATCCGGCGTTAGCCGCAGATCGTCATAGAGAAAAGAGATAAGGTCCCTGATGGTTTAGCGCCACCAGGGTCAAGGGGCTCAATAGGCCATCAATGGACGGTACGGGGGGCTTCCATTGCAGAGGGATTTTCTGCCATGCTTCCGACTACCGCAATGCCAGCATTGATCATCGCCTTGGCCACTTCGACATGCCCCTCTTGCAGGAACAGCTTGGCCTCCTCGGAGAAGTCAATCGTCACCAGCGGCTCTTCATCGTCGGAGCGCTGAAGTACGATCTCACCGGTGGGGAGTTCAACAATTTCCAAATAAGATGCGGGCATGATCACGACTCTCGCTTGAGTGGACGACTAGTCTATCACTTTCCGCCCCTCACCACTACAGCGCCACTACCAGTGTGCCGAGGATTCCCTCAAGCGAGCTGCCAGCTGGCTGAGGTGGCGATGCCAGTCACGGCACTGTTCCGCATCCAGACCTCCACCGACCGCGATAGTGAGAGCACCACTGGCCGTATCCTCGTAGCGGACACGGGCATGAAGCATCTGGGATAGCCAACCCCGGGGGGCTTGTGCCAGAGACAGCAGCTCCATCAGCTCTGGACTGGTTTGACCTTGCGCGGCCAGCTCAGCGCATACCTGTTCAAGTTGTGCGCACTCCCCCCGATACCCGCAGCCCGCTGCCAGTTCTGCGCAGAGGGCGTTAAAGGCCCTGTTTAGCAGACACAAAAGCGCTTCAGCAAAGGCATTACCGAGCGGGGACCCCGACTTCAAATCAAGCGATGACCACTGCTCCAGCATCAGCCACACCTGATGCAGCGAGCGGTTGGTCACCTTGGTGGAATCACTCACGATTTACTTTTCCGCGGAGCGCCCTCTTCGACCCACACCCCGCCTTTAAAGGTCGCACGCCAGCCGGATGCCCTGCCCTTGACCTCGCTCATGACATATTGCTCCTTGGTTTTTCGGCTGTAACGGATAATGGCCGGGTTGCCATCGGGGTCTTGCCGCGGAGCATCGAGCAGGAAATGGTATTTCGGATCAAGTTCAGCCTGGTGCGGGAGCAGCTCAGCCACCAGGGGGGCGCGAGTTTCCCGGTTTTTAGGGAACTGGCTGGCTGCCAGAAACAGGCCCGCGGCCCCATCACGCAATACATAGGTATCCTCGACCTTTTCGCAGGCCAGCTCAGGCATGGGTATCGGGTCCATTTTGGGCGGAGCCGCTTCACCGCTGCGCAATAGCTTGCGGGTGTTCTTGCACTCCGGTCCGGTGCAGCCAAAATACTTGCCGAAACGCCCGGTCTTCAATTCCATTTGGGCGCCGCACTTATCGCACTCAAGGACTGGCCCTTCGTATCCCTTTATCTTGTACTGCCCCTGCTCGACCTCATAACCCGCACAGTCAGGGTTATTTCCACAGACGTGAAGCTTCCGGCTCTCATCAATCAGGTAGCTTTCCATTGCGGTACCGCACAGGGTACAGCGGTGCTTTGCACGCAACGCTTTAACCTCAGCCTCGTCGTCGTCAAGGGCGATGACCTCTTCTCCGGGGATCAGGTTAACCGTATTTTTGCAGCGCTCCTTGGGAGGCAATGCGTATCCCGAACAGCCCAAAAAGACCCCCGTGCTCGCGGTCCTGATCTGCATGGGACGGCCGCAGTCACTGCAGGGAATATCGGTCGGCGTGGGCTGGTTTGAGCGCATTCCCTGGTCGCTATTCTCTGCTTCGACCAGGCGTTCACTGAAATTCCGATAAAAATCGTCAAGTAGGGCTTTCCAGTCAAACTGCCCTTCAGCTACCTCATCAAGGCCCTCCTCCATGCGCGCGGTAAAGCCATAGTCGAGCAGGTCCGTGAAGGATTCGGTAAGGCGGTCAGTAACAATGTCTCCCATCTTTTCAGCGTAAAAGCGCTTCTGCTTGATGGAGGCATAACCCCGATCCTGAATAGTGGAAATAATGGAGGCATAGGTGGAGGGGCGTCCGATCCCCCGTTTTTCCAATTCGCGAACCAATGCGGCCTCGCTGAAGCGGGCCGGTGGTTTGGTATAGTGTTGTGCGGGATTGAGCTGCCGAAGGCTAAGGCCCTCTCCCTGGCTAAGCTTTGGAAGGATCACATCCTCCCCCTTTTTACCGGCCGTAGGCAGAATACGGGTGTAGCCATCAAACAGGAGCACGCGCCCCTTGGTCCGCAACTCGTAGTCACCGGCTGCCACGACAACACTGGTACTCAGGTATCGCGCAGGGTTGGTCTGGCAGGCGACGAACTGTCGCCAGATCAGATCGTAAAGCCGTGCCGCATCGGGCTCCACCTCCTTTAGCATAGAGGCTTGCGTGGTGACGGATGAGGGACGGATCGCCTCATGCGCCTCCTGTGCCCCCTCTTTGCTGCTATAGCGCACCGGTTGATCAGGTAAGTACTCGGCCCCATATTCACTCGCTATAAAGTCACGACAGGCCGACACAGCCTCTTCACTGAGGTTGGTCGAGTCGGTACGCATATAGGTGATGTGACCCGCCTCATAGAGACGCTGGGCCAGCATCATGGTTTTTTTCACGCTAAAGCCCAGGCGCGTACTGGCCGCCTGCTGCAAAGTGGAGGTAATGAAGGGCGGATTGGGTTTGGTTGAGGTGGGCTTTTCTTCCACCCGTGAAACCTCGTAGTGGGCATCTTTGAGGATTGCCAGCGCCTGATCGGTTTGCTCTTTACTGGTCGGCCTGAACCCTGAACCCTGGTGCTTGCTAACGTCAAGCTTGAGCGCTGCGCCAGCCTGAGTGGTACAGTCAGCATCTACCTCCCAAAACTCCTCCGGTACAAAAGCACGAATTTCACGCTCACGTTCAACCACCAGTTTGACGGCTACCGACTGCACTCGCCCTGCTGACAAGCCACGGGCAATTTTTGCCCACAGCAGTGGAGAAACCATATAACCCACTACCCGGTCCAGAAAGCGGCGAGCCTGCTGGGCATTGACGCGATTCATGTCGAGCGTGGAGGGCTCTTCGAAGGCCTCCTGTATGGCCTTTTTGGTAATTTCGTTGAAGACAACGCGGCGATACTTGCTTTCATCCCCACCAATCGCTTCACGCAGGTGCCAGGCAATCGCCTCCCCCTCGCGATCCAAATCGGTCGCGAGATAGATCTGGTCAGCATCTTTGGCCAGTCGACGCAGCTCGTCGACAACCTTCTCCTTGCCGGGCAGGACCTGGTAGTTGGCGGTCCAGCCATGCTCAGGATCCACCCCCATTCGGGCAATCAGCTGCTCACGCGCCTTTTTCTGCTTGTGCTCAGCCTTTGCCTCCGGGCTGAGTTTACGTGTTATCGCGGCCGACTTGGCACGCGCCTTGGCATCCACCGGTTTGCGCGCGCCACCACTGGTGGGGAGATCTCGAATATGGCCCACGCTGGACTTCACAATAAAATTCCGACCAAGGTATTTATTGATGGTTTTGGCTTTCGCGGGAGACTCGACGATAACTAATGATTTACCCATAGAATCCTGACTTCATGGCTAATGGAATGTGCCACCCTATCCGATAGCACCTAAATACTGCTTTTTTAGCAAAGTTGCGACATATATAAGGGCAGACTTTGCAGGGGTCAAGAAGAAAGCCCCTTCACATGACAATGAAAATGTTAGGGTTTTTCCCTGATCCAGGTGAAGCGAAGGCAAGAATGCCCCTCACTCACCACCTCGGAAGTAAACATATCCAGAGGCCGAACCCAGAGCTCCCGGTCCCCATAGAGTGGCTGGTAGAGCACCAGATACTCCTCGGTTTCAGAGTGGCGGGCAACGCCGTGAACCAGGTATTCATTACCTTTGTAATGGCGATAGACGCCGAGCTTTAAATCTTTCATTTTTTAGCCTGCAAATAAAAAGCCGGAGACAAGCTCCGGCTTTTTACTGGGTGACGGTTTAGACGCGTTCGAAAACAGTCGTAATCCCTTGCCCAAGACCGATGCACATGGTGGAGACGCCGATGCGACCACCATTTTGCTTCATGACGTTCAGGAGCGTACCCGAAATACGGGCTCCGGAGCAACCAAAGGGGTGACCCAGTGCGATAGCGCCGCCGTTCAGGTTTACCTTCTCCTCCATCTTGTCGAGCACTTTGAGGTCCTTGAGTACAGGCAGGGCCTGAGCAGCAAAGGCTTCATTGAGCTCGATGTGATCGACGTCGGAGATCTCAAGACCGGCTCGCTTGAGCGCTTTCTGGGTCGCCGGCACAGGACCATAACCCATGATCGCCGGATCCACACCAGCAACCGCCATAGAACGGATAACCGCCATCGGCTCAAGACCAAGGTCCTTAGCACGCTGAGCAGACATAACGATCATGCAGGATGCACCATCGGTAATCTGGGAGGAGCTACCGGCAGTCACCGTACCCCCTTTGGGGTTGAAAACCGGCCGCAACTGAGACAGCGACTCAACGGTGGTTTCGGGACGAATGGTTTCATCCTCGGTGAAGAGGCAGAGATTACCCGCCGCATCATGTCCCTGCATGGGGATGATCTCGTCGCGGAAGCGACCCTCAACGGTGGCCTGGTGGGCGCGCTGGTGGGAGCGTGCGGCGAACTGGTCCTGGGCCTCACGGGTAATTCCGTGCATCTTGCCCAGCATCTCAGCGGTCAGGCCCATCATGCCCGAAGCCTTGGCCGCATGGACGCTCAGCTGTGGGTTGGGGTCAACACCGTGCATCATGGAAACATGTCCCATGTGCTCCACACCGCCGATGACAAATACATCACCGTTGCCGGTCATGATCGCCTGGGCAGCAGTGTGCAGGGCAGACATGGAGGATCCACACAGGCGGCTGACCGTTTGGCCACAGGAGGTATGGGGGATTGGGGTCATCAACGATGCCATACGGGCGATGTTCCAACCCTGCTCCAGGGTCTGGTTCACGCACCCCCAGATCACATCCTCTACCTCGGCCGGATTAACGGCAGGGTTACGGGCCAGCAGGCCGGTAATCAGGTCTGCGGAAAGGTTTTCAGCACGCACATTGCGATACATGCCGCCCTTGGAGCGCCCCATCGGGGTGCGTCCGTAATCGACGATTACAACGTCTCTAGGATTTAAACTCATAGCTTGTTTCTCGCTTTAGATTCGGTGCTGATTAGTTGCCAAAGAAGGTTTTGCCGGCTGCCGCCATCTCGCGAAGTCCCTCGGTGGGGTGGTAAAGCGCGCCCAGGTGAGCGTACTTGTCCGCCAGCGCACAGAACTCGGCTACACCCATGGAGTCGATGTACTTAAGCGCGCCGCCACGGAAGGGAGGGAAGCCAATCCCCATGATCAGGGCCATATCCGCATCAGCAGCTGACTCCACGATATTGTCCTCAAGGCAGCGAACCGTCTCGAGACACAGTGGAATCATCATCCGCGCGATAATCTCCTCCTCGCTGAACTCAACACGCTCTGCACAGACGGGCTTCAGAAGCTCGTAGGTCGCTTCATCGACTACTTTCTTCGGCTTGCCAGACTTGTCCGCTTCGTACTTGTAGAAGCCTGCGCTGGTTTTCTGTCCGTAACGCTTGTTCTCGAACAGCACGTCACCCACACTCTTGAAGTCGCGAGCCATGCGCTCGGGGAAGCCTTCCGCCATCACAGACTCGGCGTGTTGCCCGGTATCGATACCGACCACGTCCATCAGGTAGGCTGGACCCATCGGCCATCCAAAACGCTCCATTACCTTGTCAACCTGCTGGAAGTCAGCGCCATCGCGCATCAGGCCGCCAAAGCCGCCAAAGTAGGGGAACAGAACCCGATTCACCATAAAGCCGGGGCAGTCGTTAACCACTACCGGAGTTTTACCCATCTTCTTGGCGTAGTTCACTACAGTGGCGATGGTCTCGTCGCTGGTCTTTTCGCCGCGAATAACCTCAACCAGGGGCATCATGTGCACCGGGTTAAAGAAGTGCATGCCGCAGAAATTCTCAGGGCGCTTGAGAGCCTTGGCCAGTTCGTTGATAGAGATGGTGGAGGTGTTGGAGGTCAGGAACTTATCTTCCCCGATATGCTCCTCACACTCGGCCAGCACCGCTTTTTTAACATTTACATTTTCAACAACCGCCTCAACCACAACGTCAACGGTGTTGAAGTCGCCGTAGTTCATGGTCGGCACGATGTTGTTGAGCACGGTGGCCATTTTTTCGGGGGTGATGCGCTTGCGACCCAGCTGCTTAACGAGCAGCTTTGAGGCTTCGCTCAAACCCAGATCTATACCGGCCTGGGCAATATCCTTCATAAGGATGGGGGTGCCTTTGAGAGCGCTCTGGTAGGCAATACCGCCCCCCATAATGCCCGCTCCCAGTACGGCTGCACGCTCGACCTTGGCGGACTGCTTCTCGTATTGCTTGGCCTTCTTCTTCAACACCTGGTCGTTCAGGAACAGGCCGATCAGGCTTGAGGCGACATCGGTTTTCGCCAGCTTGGCAAACCCCTTGGCCTCAACTTCCAGCGCTTTGTCACGACCCATACCGGCCGCTTTCTGGATGGTCTTAACCGCTTCAACCGGTGCGGGATAATGAGGACCCGCCTGACCCGCGATAAAGCCCTTGGCACTTTCAAAGGCCATCATGCTTTCGATCGGGTTCAGTTTGAGCTTCTCAAGTTTGGGCAGGCGCTTGGCCTTGTAGTCCAGCTCTCCGTTCAGGCAGCGCTGAATCAGAGCAAGGGCTGAATCACGCAGTTGCTCCGGCGCTACAACCGCATCAACCGCACCGACCTTGAGGGCCGCATCCGGACGCTGCTCTTTGCCGCTGGCGATCCACTCGATAGCGTTGTCCGTACCGATCAGGCGAGGCAGGCGCACGGTACCGCCGAAGCCGGGATAAATACCCAGCTTAACTTCAGGCAGACCTACGGTAGCAGAGGAGGAGATCACCCGATAATCAGCCGCCAGGCACATCTCAAAGCCGCCACCGAGGGCAATGCCATTGATCGCTGCAACGGTGGGGAACTCCAGGTCTTCGAACGCGCTGAAGATCTCATTGGCGGCCAGGTTGCCCTGTACCAGCTCCTCTTCGGGCTTGCTGAAATTCGATAGAAACTCGGTGATATCCGCACCAACGATAAAAACGTCCTTGGCGCTGGTGACAATCAAACCTTTGACCGAGTTGTCGGCTTTGAGCGCTGCAACGGCATCTTTCAGCTCGCTCAGAGTCAACTCATTAAATTTATTAACGGATTCGCCCTGCAGGTCAAAATTGAGCTCTGCTACGCCATTTTCAACCGGCTTCACCGTGATGGCTTTACCTTCGTAAATCATCAACTGATCTCCACACTAGAGTTAAGGCAAGTTATTTTGTGCTGTCTGTTGGGTTGCTTGCCGGCCACCCAACCCGGGACATCTCTTTACCCTCTCAGGGCTGACAGCGATCGAGGCTAATGACAAGCCCTTATTGTTCGCCAATACAACACACTTTTCATACAAGCGTTTGAATTGAGAGGGCCACCTTCTTTGAATTGAGCCATTTTGTCAATAGCGCATTTTAGGGGCACCCTGCCATCCATGACAGGACAATTCCTAACCAAGGGCAAATTACCAATATTCTTTTATATAGATATCAGAGAGATACAAAGCTTTTGCGAGAAGAATATAACGATGCGATCCTCGACGTCAGGTTACCGCTCCAGCTCCACCAAGGGTAAAGTCAACAACCGCGATAGACCATTATAGATCCGCTCAATATCATCCAGGTCACCTTTCTCCTGCCACTCAATAGCCACTGCACCGGGACCTACCAGCACACCAAAAACATCAGCAGGAAACCCAGCCAACACCGCTTCAAAGGGGGCTAAGAACTCATCCATAAAAGCCCCCGACACCGTCCAGCCGGGAATCTGTCCCTCCTCTTCCGGAATTCTCAGTAGCTTCAGCACGGTCGCCCCCTCAAGGGGCTGCGGCCTGGGCTGAATGTATTGCATATAGGCAACAGCACCATAGCCCCGGTCCAGTCCCCGCGGTAGCTCCTTCGTCTTGTATTGCAGCTGCAGGCCCAGCTGTTTTGCCCGCGCGCGCATGGCTGCCTGTTTTTTATCCCTGCGTGAGGGCATAACCCAGGTAATGGTACCCACCAGATAAAGCACCACTACTGCTATGATGAGATAAGTCATGATAATGTCGCACCTTATGGATTACACTGGGCTTACAGGACAGTTAAGGAGAAAAGGATGAGTCAGTATAAACATATTCTGGTAGCGGTCGACCTGACGGAGGATGCGGATCTGGTGCTGGAGAAAGCTCAGGAGATTGCCCGCAATAACGAGGCCAAGCTTACGCTGGTTCATGTTGTAGAGCCCCTTAGCGTTGCCTATGGTAGCGATATCCCGCTGGACCTCTCCTCCCTTCAGGAGGAGATCACCGAGCAGGCACGCCAAAAGATAGATAGCCTGGCCGAGTCCATTGACGTCAAGCGAGGCGAGCAGCATGTAGTCTATGGTCGCCCGGAGAAGGAGATCCACCGCATGGCCGAGGAGTTTGATGTCGACTTGATTGTGGTCGGCAGCCACGGCCGGCACGGTCTGGCCTTGATCCTGGGCTCCACCTCTACCAGCATACTGCACGGTGCCAGCTGTGACGTATTGGCGGTTCGCGTCGGAGACTAGACCTCAGGCCCCCACACCTCATGAGGGGCAAGCTTATCCTGCATACTCAGCGGGAGTAAACGAACAGGGCTCGGCAATGCCGGGCCCTGTTCCGTTGTGCGGCTGCCAACGATCAGTACTACCCAAACTCCCGTTTGAGCTTTTGCAGTTGGGTTTCCAGGGAGTAGGAAACGCTTGACGAGAGGGTAAAGAAACTCAGCAGCGCTTTCAGGTTGGAGTCTTCACCACAGGCGGAGTGAATTCGTTGCCAGAACGCCTGGTTCACCAGCTGCAGCGACTTATTGTTCTCCACCAGTCCCTTTAGCTCCCAATCGGGCTGCCCCCCCTCCCGGTAGATGAAGTACTGCTGGGTCAGATAGATAGAAACCGAACGAAGGATAAACTCATCCATGGTGGTAAATGGCAGGTGATGCCGTGCCATGGGTTTAAGCTTTTTCAATATAGGACAGTTGCTTGAGGCCATGATCAGCCCCATCAGCGCCCGGAGGCCCTCCTCCAGGCCGACCAGTTTCATATACTCACGCTCAGCACTGACAACGGTTACTGAGGCCTTTTTCATGGCAGGAAGATCCTTGAAGTCGTCTATCACCTGCCTCAGGTCGAGTGCTGTCGGACAGTGGCTGTGCTCAGCCGGGTTTAGCGGGCAGTTGACACAGCGACAGTGGCTTAACTGGGTCCATTCCGGCTCAAAGGTGAGATCCCGGTCAGGGTCCTCGGTACGATCCACTTCGATGTCATAGTGCAACTCGAGGTTATGTTCGAGCTTGAACGTGTACTCTATGTGCATACCTGCCTCTTCCTTATTCATCAGCTTCGCCGGAAACCATGGCTTCTAGCTCCGCCCAGCGATCAATCTTCTCTTCCAGTAGCGCCTCAACCGCCGTCAGGCGGGCAAGCGTCTCCTCCACCACGGCCCGCTCCTGCTGATAAAAACTGTTGTCGGCACTCCGGTTCTGAAGTGATTCGAGCTCCGCCTCCAACCCCTCTATCTCCTGGGGTAACAGGTCAAGCTCTCGCTGCAGCTTGTAGCTCAGCTTGGCGCGAGGCTTCGACCGAGTCTTGCCGGCCTCGGTTTCAGCAGCGATATTGGCATGATTGCCGTTTTTTTCATTGTCGGCGGTCAGCTCAGGCGGGCTTTCCGGTAATAGTTTGTTCAGTGCCCCCCCCTGGTTGAGCCAATCGGAAAAGCCGCCCACATACTCGCGGATTCGCCCATCGCCTTCAAAGACCACCGAGCTGCTGACAACACTATCAAGGAAAGAGCGGTCATGACTGACCAGTAGCACCGTGCCAGAAAACTCCACCAACAGTGATTCCAGCAGCTCCAGAGACTCCACATCAAGATCGTTGGTCGGCTCGTCAAGCACCAGCAGGTTAGCGGGCTTACTGAAGAGTTTGGCCAGCAGTAGTCGGTTTCGCTCCCCGCCCGACAGCGCCTTGACCGGAGTACGGGCCCGCCGGGCTGAAAAGAGGAAATCCCCCAGATAGCTGATCACGTGCCGATCTCGCCCGTTAATGCTAATCGAGTCGCGCCCCCCGGCAACGTTGTCTATAACGCTTTTTTCAGGATCAAGCTGGGATCTGAGCTGGTCAAAGTAGGCAACCTCCAGCTTGGTTCCCAGCTCAACACTCCCCTGATCCGGCTCCAGCTGGCCAAGCAAAAGCTTCAACAGGGTGCTTTTACCACAGCCATTGGCGCCAATCAGCCCTACCTTGTCACCCCGCATTACAGTGAGGCTAAGGTCGGCAATCACCCGGCGGTCACCGAAGCCCAGGCTCACATGTTTAAGCTCCGCAACCAGCTTGCCTGATCGCTCTGCGCGATCCAGGGTGAAATTCGCCTGCCCCTGCCGCTCCCGGCGCTGCGCCCGCTCTCGCCGCATCGCCTCCAGTGCTCGCACCCTGCCCTCATTTCGGGTTCTGCGAGCTTTTATTCCCTGTCGAATCCACACCTCCTCCTGGGCAAGTTTTTTATCAAACTCCTCGTTGTGACGCTCCTCGACCTCCAGCAGGTGGGTCTTGTGCTCCTGAAAGCTGGCGTAATCGCCCTTCCATTCTGTGGTCAGCCCACGATCCAGTTCGACAATACGGGTCGCCAGACTTTGGAGGAACGCCCTATCGTGGGTGATAAAGAGAATCGCCCCGGTAAACTCGAGCAACTGCTCCTCCAGCCACTTGATCATGAGTATATCCAGATGGTTGGTGGGCTCGTCCAGCAACAGCAGGTCGGGACCGGAAACCAGGGCCTGGGCAAGAATCACCCGCCTCCGCCACCCCCCTGACAGCTCGCCCATTGGCTTGTCCGCCGGCAGGGAGAGGCGCTGGATGATCCGTTCAATCCGCTGGTTAAACTCCCAGCCATCACGAGACTCAAGCTCATGTTGCACCGCCTCGAGCTCTGCCATCTTTGAGGGGTTATCGGCCACATCCATTACAAGGTGATGGTAGCGCGCCAGCAGGCTACCCACTTCCGGGAGCCCCGCAGCGATGACATCAAACACCAGCTGCTCATCGGCATCCGGCAACTCCTGGGGCAACTGGGAGATCTTAAGCCCCGGGCGACGCCAGATACTTCCGCTATCGGGAGCAATGGACCCTTCAACGAGGCGCAGGAAGGTGGATTTTCCAGCACCGTTACGGCCAATCAGACAAACGCGCTCGCCTCGATAGATGGAAAAATCAACCCCATCGAGTAAAGGGGTATCACCATAAGCGGCACTGACGCCGTCAAAACGAAGGAGGGGCATGGGTAAACTCAGCATTGATTCATCGGGGGCGAAATTCTACACCCTGGCAAGGGGTAAAACGAAGTCCGGCAGATTCATACCGGCAAAGGCTGATGCCCGGACACAGAGCTGAGCCCATAGCTACTTATCAGCATGGCGGTATCCCCTGTATGCTGTTTAGTATGTAAAAATCTAAACACCCGCTTTAATAGACAGCTTTTCGGCGTAAATACCATTAATCTTAACGCTAGGATATTCACCACTAAGGGCGCGCTGTATTTATGGTAAAAATCCACTTACTACTCCTGTTCGCAATCACGCTATTGAGTGGCACTGCACTGGCCAACATCAATATCGATGTCGGCCAGTACGACCAGGAGCGAAAACTCTATGCGCAAGCCCTTAACGCCCTGGCCAAAGGAGAGATCGGGCACTACCACCGATTGCGTAAGCAGCTCACACAATACCCTCTCTATCCCTACTTGCTGCATCGCGACCTGATGCGGCGACTTTACACCCTCCCCAACGAGGAGATAGCCGCCTTTATTCGGCGTTATCCTGAACTGCCAATCACCAGAAAGCTGCACCAGCGCTGGCTTGAAAAGTTAGCCGAGGGGCGCCACTGGGCCACTTTTGAAGCCAACTATGAGGCCACCGTCAGCAATGCCAGTATTAAGTGCTTCCTTTATCGTGCGGCACTCTCCCGTGGGGATACGGCCAGGGCCTGGGCGGGAGCCAAAGCACTCTGGGTGACCGGGCAATCCCGCCCTGACAGCTGCGACCCCCTGTTTATGGCCTGGCACCAGAGCGGTGAAATGACAACCGAGCTTGTCTGGGACCGTATCACGCTGGCTTACGAGCAGCGCAACGCCAGGCTCGGGCGTTACCTGATTCGCTACTTGCCTGAGGATGAGCAAGCCCTGGGGCAACTCTTCAGGAGCGTCTATCGTCGGCCTGAACAGCTTTCGGACACCCGCCGTTTTTCACCCTCCGGGGAACGCTTTGGGGATATCATTTATATAGGCCTGCACCGGCTTGCTTATCGGGAGCCACTGCAAGCCCTCGAGCTTTGGAATCAATATCAACAGCAGCGCCGATTTGACCCTGACCGCCAGCGCACCCTTGACGGTCGCATCTCACTCTATCTGCTCAAGCAGTTTAATGGTCAACAGTTACCCTGGGTCGAGCAAGTGACCCATTCGGGCGAGCACCCCAGCCTGGTGGAGTGGCGGATTCGTCTTGCACTGCGCGAGCAGGACTGGGGAGGCGTGCTCGACTGGATTGGACTGCTACCCATCGAAGCCGCTCAACATCCTCGCTGGCAATACTGGAAGATACGTGCACAGGAAATGCTGGAGCCCCTCCCCGCTCCCGGGTATTTCATGCAGGAGTACCAGCAACAGGCTAAAAAACGAGGCTATTATGGCTTTTTGGCTGCCACCCGGATCGGTGATAACTATTCCATCACGGACCTGCCCGCCACCACCGAAACACCTCTGCTAAGTGCCGTATCCGCCCTGCCGGCCATCCAGCGCGCCTATGAGCTGTATCTGTTGCGCGACCTTCCCGCTGCGCGCCGGGAGTGGCGATACCTGTCGGAGCAACTCAGCCAGACGGAGCTGATTGCAGCAGCCCGTATAGCCAACGACTGGCAATGGTTTAACCAGGCCATACGAAGCGCCATCAGCGCTCAGCAGTGGGACGATCTGGAGCTGCGATTCCCGCTGGCATTCAAGGAAAATATCCTCAGGCAAAGCGAGCGCAACAATCTCGATAGCAGCTGGGTCTTTGCAGTGGCGCGACAGGAAAGTGCCTTTATGGAAGACGCACGCTCAAGTGCCGGTGCCCTGGGGCTATTGCAGCTGATGCCAAGCACTGCACGCCAAGTGGCCCGCCAGGCTAAATTTACCTACCACGGCAAACGGGACCTGTTGAATCCAGAGACCAATATCCAGCTGGGAAGCCGCTACCTGGCCCAACTGCTTGAGCAGTTCGGTGGCAACCGTGTACTGGCAACCGCCGCCTATAATGCCGGCCCCAGCCGGGTACGGCAGTGGCTCGCCAACACGGGCACCCTGCCTTTCGACATCTGGATTGAAACCATTCCTTTCGAGGAGACCCGCCAGTATGTGCAAAATGTACTGAGCTTCAGCCTGATCTACCGCGACAAGCTGGGGGCCAACCCGCAACTATTGACCATGGAGGAGATCAGCCACGATTACAGCCTTAACTGATCACCCGCACGGAATCCCCCAGGCTTAACCTGCCTTGATTTCGGTGGATCAGGTTCTGGCCAAACATAACCCCCCCACTCTGGCGCCGGTATTGACTCAGCGTGCGCAGGGGCTCACGCCCCCCGCTCCCGTCAAGGGGATTAACGGTCGTCATAATGCAGCGACTGCAGGGCTTCACAACTGAACAGCGGATACTTCCGATCTCGATCTCCCGCCAGCGGTCCTCTTCAAAAGGCACTTGGGTTGAGACCACAAGGTTGGGACGGAAACGGTCCATGCTAACAGGTCGCTCCAACCGGCCATTAAGATCCCTGAGGGACGCCTCACCGATCAACAGCAGGGGAAAGCCGTCGGCAAAGGAGGTCAGGACCCCCTCTTCGGCATAGTGGCGGTCAACCTGCCGACGGCAGTCCCCCTCCATATAGACCAGTCGACATGGAGTTTCCAAAAGTGTCTCCAGCCAGCCAGCTGCATCGTCACCCGCATCCAGTGCCGAAACCTCATCCCCCCAGACCACGACGGGCTTCCGGTCCATTCCTCGGGCAGGTACAGAGACCACCAACGGCCCATGCCCATCACTCTGGAGTGTGAGACCGCCGGCAAGGAGCTCAACCTCGACGGTGGCCAGCAGCGGAAACTTGCGAGCGGTGATGAAGCGACCCTGGGGGTCTACCACCATCCATCGTCGATCCCCGGAGAGTCCAAAAGGGTCTAACAAGGCCTGTTGCAGGGAGAGTTTTCTCGCCGATTTAAGGGGAAAAAGGTTAATCTGGGTCAGTTCCATTGTGTACTCCTCGGCCGGTTCATCACTGCCCAGCCCGCATTGATCCAAATCCTGCCAGTTCGCCACAGCAGTCCTAAGAGGTCAATAAAAGTCATTGTTCCCGCCCTATTCACAGCGCAAATACCTGAGACTTTCCATGGTTATCTAGCGTCTTCATTTCCGTTACACTGTCGCGGTCACCCCGATGATAGCCCCACCTAAGGACTGAACATGCTACCTCGACTCGCCATTATGGCGCTCTGTCTTACACTTGTATTTGGCGGAATATTTGGCTTTGAGCTTTTCAAGCAGAAGAAAACCGCTGAGTACCTCAAGTCCTTTACCCCACCCCCCGCCTCTGTGTCTGCAGAGCAGGCAACGGAGGAACGGTGGACGCCGACCCTCGGGGCGGTGGGCAGCCTGCTTTCGCTGCAAGGGGTTGAGATCTCCAGTGAGCAAAGCGGCATTGTCTCACGCATCCTCTTTCGCTCGGGACAAACCGTCAGCAAGGGTGAGCTACTTTTGCAGCTCGACGACAGTGTTGAGCAGGCCAACCTGAAGAGTTTCAGGGCGCAACTTAACCTGGCCGAGCTGGTGTTTGAGCGCGATAAGACCCTGCTGGCCCGCAAAGCGATCTCCCAGACCCGCTTCGACCAAAGCAAGGCAGAGCTTGACCAGGCGCAGGCACAGGTCCAGCAGACTCAGGCGATCATCCAACAAAAAAGCATTCGAGCTCCCTTTTCAGGCACCCTTGGTATTCGCAATGTTGAACTGGGTCAATTCCTCTCCAGTGGAACTGAAATCGTTACCTTACAGGCGGCCCAGAAGCTTTATATCGACTTCAACCTGCCCGAGCAGCACGTCCCCCTGCTGAGGCAGGGGCAACCGCTTGAGTTTCAAGTGGAGGCCTATCCCGACACTGTCTTTATTGGCCAGATCCAGGCCCTGGATGCCCGTATCGACAGCAGGACGCGCAACATACTGGTTCGAGCCATCGTGGATAACCCCGATAACCGTCTTACCCCCGGTATGTTTGCCGATATCAGCGTACAGACCGGCCAGCCACAAGCCGTTGTCACACTGCCCGAAACCGCCATCAGTTACTCCCTCTATGGCGATACGGTATTCAAGGTCAGTCACAACGAGCAGGGTAAACAGGTCGTACAACGCCAACCGGTCACGACCGGCAGAATCCGCAACAACCGTGTAGAGATCCTCGAGGGAGTCAAAGCTGGCGATCAGGTAGTGACCTCGGGACAGATCAAGCTCAATAGCGGCACAGAGGTCATGATTGTCGATGCCCCGGCGCAGGACCTCTAACTGATGACATTTACCGATCTTTATATCAAGCGGCCTGTATTGGCCTCCGTGATCAGTCTGCTCATCCTCTTGTTGGGTGTACAGGCCTTTCAAAACCTCAGTATTCGCCAGTACCCCGAGATAGAAAACTCGCTGATCACCATAACAACAGCCTATCCCGGTGCCAACGCCGACATCATCCAGGGCTTCATCACAACACCTGTTCAGCAGGCTATAGCCAGCGCTGAGGGGATTGACTACGTTACCTCCAGTAGCCAGCAGAGCCGCTCAACGGTCAGCGCCTACATCAAGCTGGGCTACAGTGCCAACGACGCCCTTAGTGAAATCCAGGCCAAGGTGGCTGAGGTCCAGAATGAGTTGCCCAGCGAGGCGGAAAAGCCGGTCATCTCCAAATCCTCCGCCCGAGGTTCTGCGCTGATGTACATCAGCTTTTTTAGCGAGGAGATGAGTAACGAGCAGGTCACCGATTACCTGGCACGGGTTGTCCAACCCAAGCTCTCCACCATTGACGGCGTGGCAGAAGCGGAACTGCTGGGCGAGAAGATCTTCGCTATGCGTATCTGGCTGAACCCGACCCGAATGGCGGCCTATAACGTAACCGCTAAAGAGGTTCGGGATGCCATTCGTCAAAATAACTTCCTGACAGCCGCGGGTGAAACCAAAGGCGCTTATGTAGCAACGGCGGTCAACGCCCTTACCGACCTCAAGGACAGCGAGAGTTTCTCCAACATTGTGATCAAGAATCAGGGCGACACCCTGATTCGAATGCGGGATATCGCTCGAGTGGAGCTGAATGCGGAGAACTTTGACAGCTACGTTGCATTTAACGGAATCAGCTCCGTCTATTTCGGTATCACCAGCACCCCCAGTGCCAACCCACTAGAGGTAATTGATCGAGTTCGAGATCGCTTCCCCGCTATCACGGCCCAGCTGCCCAGCGGACTGCAAGGTAGAATCGTCTACGACGCCACCGAGTTCATCCAGGCATCAATTGATGAAGTGGTCAAAACCCTGGCCGAGGCCAGCCTCATCGTGATCTTTGTTGTCTTTTTCTTCCTGGGCTCGATCCGCTCGGTGATTATTCCCGTCATCACCATTCCGCTCTCCATTGTCGGGGTGCTCTTTTTTATGCTGGCCATGGGCTATAGCATCAACCTTTTGACCCTGCTGGCGATGGTGCTGGCGGTTGGCCTGGTGGTTGATGACGCCATTGTGGTGGTAGAAAACATTCATCGTCACCTTGAAGAGGGGCTATCACCCTTCGATGCCTCGATAAAAGGCGCCCGCGAGATCGCCTTGCCCGTTATTTCCATGACCATCACCCTGGCGGCGGTCTATGCGCCGATCGGTTTTATGGGAGGACTGACAGGCAAACTCTTTTCCGAGTTCGCCTTTACGCTGGCGGGCGCCGTTCTCATCTCAGGGGTCATTGCCCTCACCCTGTCGCCGATGATGTGTGCCAAGCTCCTCCGCCACGACAGCAACAGCAGCGGATTGGCACACCGTCTGGATGTACTGTTTGAGAAACTCCGCCAGGGCTACCACCGCCAGCTTCACTCGGTATTGAACTACCGCCCCGTGACACTGCTGATGACCCTTGCCGTGCTGCTCAGCATCCCCTTTCTCTACCTCTTTACCAAGAGCGAGCTGGCTCCTACCGAGGACCAGAGCATTATTTTTATTTCGGCCAAGGCACCCAAATACGCCAATCTGGACTACCTCAACCGATACACCGAGGACTACCAGGCCATTTTTGAGAAGTTTCCGGAATTCTCACACAGCTTCCTGATCAACGGTTCTGGCTCGGTGCAGCAGTCGATTGCGGGTATGGCCCTAAAACCCTGGGACCAGCGCCAGCGCACCCAGATGGAACTACAGCCCCTGGTTCAGAAAGAGCTGAGTAAAATTCCGGGGCTACAGATCTTCTCATTCAACATGCCCTCCCTCCCCGGCGCCGGCGGTGGTATGCCGATCCAGTTCGTTGTAAACACTACGGCAGACTACCAAACCCTCTACCAGGTCTCCGAGCGCCTTACCCAGGAAGCCCGTAAAAGCGGCCTCTTTATGTTTGTCTCTAACGAGTTGCGTTTTGACAAGCCGGAAACCCAGGTTCTCATCGATCGGGACAAAGCGGCCCAACTCGGTATCAATATGCAGGATATTGGCGAAGCTTTTTCTCTCCTGTTGGGTGAGGCTCGGGTCAACCGTTTCTTTCTGGAGGGTCGCAGTTACAAAGTGATTCCGCAGGCAGAACGGGATATGCGTAACAGCCGTGACTGGCTTGAACACTATTACGTCAATACCGAGAGCGGGCAGAAGATTCCCCTCTCCACCCTGATCCGTGTCGAGTCCACGACCCGCCCCGGACAACTGAACCAGTTTCAGCAACTGAACTCCTCTCTGGTTCAGGGGGTTATGGCACCGGGCGTCACCATCGGTGATGCGCTCGAGTTTCTCAACGAGAAGTCAAAAGAGCTGTTCCCGGAGGGCTTTTCAAGCGATTACTCCGGCCTATCGCGGCAGTACGTTGAGGAGGGTAACAAGCTGTTCTACACCTTCCTGCTATCGTTGATGGTGATCTTTCTGGTGCTCGCAGCACAATTTGAAAGCTTCCGTGACCCGCTCGTTATTCTAATCACCGTCCCCCTCTCAATCTGCGGAGCGATGATTCCCCTGGCACTGGATTTCGCGACCTTCAATATCTACACCCAGGTGGGGCTGGTAACCCTGATCGGGCTGATTAGTAAGCACGGAATACTGATTGTGGAGTTTGCCAACAAGCTGCAGCAACAACGGGGGCTTTCACCCCGTGAGGCGGTCGAAGAGGCTGCCTCCATTCGTCTGCGGGCCGTATTGATGACCACTTTCGCCATGGTGCTGGGTGTCGTCCCCTTGCTACTGGCGACCGGTGCCGGTGCTGTCAGTCGCTTCGATATCGGCCTGGTACTGGCCACCGGTATGACGATCGGCACCTGCTTCACTCTTTACGTGGTGCCTACCATTTACACCCTGCTGGCGGCTCGTCACGCCAGGGCCTAAGGTAATACCGGGGTCAGACTGAACGGCCTGCCCCGGTAACCCATAAGTTGCCAAGCCCGTAGCGAGCGTTACAATGGAATAACCTTAGTTTTTTCAGGGCAAATAACCTTTGGATTCCTCCCCCACTTTGCTGGCTCGCCAGCCTATCTTCGATACCCAGCGGCAGGTTCATGCCTACGAGCTCCTGTTTAGGGACAGTGACAGTAACAGCGCAAGCCTGGGACCGGAAGATGGGGACAGTGCCACCTCAACACTCTTCTCAAACCTCTTTGCCGGTGTAGGGTTGGAGGAGATGGTGGGGGATGCTCCCGCCTTTATCAACTTTACCCGTACGCTTTTATTGCAAAGGATCAATCTCGATCCCGACCGCTACGTCATCGAAATTCTTGAAGGGACAGAAGTGGACCATGAGCTGCTGG
The DNA here is from genome assembly GCF_003864255.1 of Aestuariirhabdus litorea. Lineage (NCBI taxonomy): Bacteria > Pseudomonadati > Pseudomonadota > Gammaproteobacteria > Oceanospirillales > Aestuariirhabdaceae > Aestuariirhabdus > Aestuariirhabdus litorea. Next base: position 1,287,980 of record NZ_QWEZ01000001.1, on the reverse strand, counting down.
AAGCGCTTGTCCACTACCAAAAAATGGGAGTGAAGATCGCCCTCGACGATTTTGTTCTCACGCCGGATACCGAGCAGTTGCTCCCTTTTGCTGATTACGTAAAGGTCGATGTGTTGGCGCAGACCCGTGATCAAATCGGTCAGGTCGTCAGTTTATTATCATCCTATTCGGTCACGCTTCTGGCAGAGAAGGTGGAAAATTATCAAGCCTTTGAGTTTTGCCGTCGCCTGGGATTCAAGCTGTTTCAGGGCTACTTCCTCTGTAAACCAGAGAACATCAAGGGTAAACGACTCGACTCCAACCGGTTGATAGTCTTCAAGCTCCTTGAGCTGATACAGGACCCGGATGTCCACTTCAGCCAGTTGAGCGCCGTCATCGATAAAGACCCCAACCTTTCGATCAAACTGATCAAGCTGGTCAATTCCGCCTTTTACCGCCGCAATCGTTCCATAGAGTCCATCCAGCAAGCCGTTACCATGTTGGGGCTAGGCGAAATCAAAACGCTTGCCACCATGCTGTCGCTGGCCAACCTCAGCGACAAGCCCGATGCACTGGTGGTAACCGCTCTGGCCCGGGCCAATATGATGGAGCAACTGGGGAAGTCGGCAAATCTCGATCCCGGTCCCCTTTTCCTGGCCGGTATCCTCTCCTTGATGGATGCCTTTATGGACCGCCTCCTCCCCGAGTTGATCGAGGGACTATCGGTTTCCGCTGAAATAAAAACCGCGCTACTGGAGTTTAAGGGGGATATAGGGGAGCTGCTCAAGGCCTGTATCCTGTTCGAGCAAGCTCACTGGCAGAAGATCAACTGGGAGCGGCTCGACGCCCTGGGGGTTCAGCCAGAGAGCCTACGAAGTGCTTATCTGGGTGGAATCCGGGTGGCACGGCAGGTCGCCGACCAACTCCACCAAACCTAGCCTATTCCGGGTAGCCGGTGATCGACCGAATTTCCCGGTAGAGAGGTTTAAGACGCCGGTACATTTTCCGGTACACCCGTCGATACAGCTGGTCATAGAGCCGGTGCGCCTCCGGGTTCGGGGTAAACACTCGACTGGAGCGGGTCATAGCGGCCACCGCATCAGGGAAATCCTGAAACAACCCGACCCCTACAGCCGCATCAATGGCTGCCCCCAGCCCCGAGGTTTCATAGGTGTGAGGGCGTGTCACCGGCAGGCCAAAAATATCCGCGGTAATCTGCAGCGCAGCGTCACTTTGGGATCCCCCCCCCGAGACACAGAGGCGCTGGATCTTTTGCCCACTGCGCGCTTCGATCTGCTCCTTACCCTCCCGCAGCCCGTAGACCAGCCCTTCCAGAATGGCCCTATAGAGATGGGAGCGGGTATGGAGATCACCAAAGCCAATGACAGCCCCCTTCATATCCCGATCGTTGAGGCCCGGTGACCAATAGGGCTGCAACATCAAACCCATGGAGCCCGCGGGCACTTCACGGACCAGCTCGTCAAACAGCGCTTCGGGGCTCAGCCCAAGATCTTGGGCACGCTGGGATTCACGCAGACCAAATTGCTGTTTGAACCAGCTGACCATCCAGAAACCGCGATAGATCATCACTTCCGTATTGTAGGCATCGGGGACGGCGGCCGCGTAAGGCGGAATAAAGCGTTGTGGCTCAATGTAACGCTGGCTATTGATATTGATAGTGGCGGTGGTGCCAAAGCTCAGGCAGCCCACATCGGATGAGAGCCCACCTGATCCCAATACCTCACAGGCTTTGTCGGAGGCCGCGGCAATCAGCGGTAACCCGGCGGGTATACCGGTTGTCGCGCTGGCCTCCAAAGTGATCTTGCCCAGCAGCTCACCCGGTTTGACCAGCTCCGGTAACTGCCCCGGTTTTACTCCGCTACAGGGCCATCCCCAGTGACTCGGCGCCGCCCACTGCTGCTTGCGGTAATCGAACGGCAGGTATCCCACAATCGCCCCCACCGAGTCCCGGTATTCGCCGCACAGGCGATAGGTCAGGTAACCGGACAGCAACAACACCTTGTGGGTATGTGCGTAGATCTCCGGTTGCTGCTGGGCGATCCAGTTGGCCTGCGCCTTAGAGCGAAAATAGTTGGCTTTTTCACGCTGGCCCGCCAACCAGAACAGGGTGCGCCAGGGCTGCGGCAGGGGGGCCGATACCCGGGCCCGGCGTTGATCGAGCCAGAGGATTGCCGGCCGCAGCGGGTCGCCCTGTTTATCCAGGTTGATCACAGTGCCCCGCTGGGTGGTGAGGCTGACCGCCACCACTCGCGAGGGGTTAACCCCCGAGCACTGCCAAAGCTGTCGACAAGCCTCCCCAAGCTGTTTCCAAAAGTAGTCGGGGTCCTGCTCGGCCCAGCCCGGTGAATGGGAGTAATAGGCCTCGAGCTCCACCTTGGCTTTAGCGACCAGCTCTCCACGCAGGTCAAACAACAGCGCACGCAGGCTCTGGGTGCCGTTATCGAGGGCCAGTATCAGTCCCGATTCAGCCACCCTTAACCTCGGGCAGCGAATAGTAGCGGTCGATAATCTCCAGGTAGCGGGCCTCTTCCGCCGACCACTGTTCATCACTCCACCCCAGCGCCGGTTGGCAGAGTTGTTTGATGCGTGGCAGCCATGCTTCGCCCCCACGCGGCAGCTGAACCCCGATGCGGGTTCGCCTCAGCAACAGGTCATCCAGGTGCACCACCGACTGGGCCCTGGCCGCCCAGCCGAGTTCACACCACAGCGTCGGCGTGTTACCAACGCGGCCAGGGTCGCAGTCGGGAGACCACCACTCCCTCAGCCGGGCACCATAACGGCCGAGCAGTCGGCACCAGGACCCGCTGTCCACCCCGGTCGGTAGCGGAGGGGTTGGCTCTCGCTTGAACATGGCAACACTGTCGCTTTTGAGCGCAGGAAGCAGCCCTTGAGCCGCGATCCGTTCCAGCACCTGGTCTGCGATCACCCTGAAGGTGGTGAGCTTGCCGCCCCCCACGGAGACCAGCCCGGGCTCGCTCCAGATCTCATGCTCACGCTTTTCATCAGAGGGGGATAATCCGGGCTTCTCACTAATGACCGGGCGCACGCCCGACCAGGTGGATAGAATCTCCGTTTCTTCGAGCGCTAGATCCGGGAACTGGTGGCGCAGTGCCGCCAGCAGGTAATCGAGCTCTGCCCGGGTTATCACCGGCTCCTGCTCCATCGGCTGGTCATGATCGAGGTCGGTCGTGCCGATAACCGTGGTCTGCTCCCAGGGGAAGATAAACACATTGCGGCCATCCTCCGGGTGCGGCAAAGCCAGGGCCGTGCCAATGGGGAGGCGATCACCCGGGATGACAATGTGGCTGCCCCGTAGCGGGCGGATACGGTGCTGTTTGCCGTTCTCCTTGCCGCCGGACTCTCCCCACAGACGATCCACCCAGGTCCCGCAAGCGTTCACGGTACAACGGGCGTCGACCACCAGGGTGCGGTCCTCGAGTCGGTCCGTCATCTCCACCCCGCATACCTTACCATCCCGGTGGAGCAGCTGGGTGACCTGCACATAGTTGATGGCCACCGCCCCCAGCCGGCATGCTTCATCCAGGGTACGCAATACCAGGCGAGCATCGTCGGTAACCGCGTCTTCGAAGCGGGTACCGGCCACCAGGTCAGTGTCACGAATCCCCGGCATCAGGGTGCGGGTCTGGTCAGCCGTGAGCCCGCTATGGGTAACGCGCCCGGCAAAGAGATCGTAAAGTTTGAGGATAAGGTGCAGGCCAAGGCGTTCGATCCAGCGCCAGCGGTAGTGGGCATAGAGGTAGCTCATGGGCTCCACCAGACCAGGTAGCTGTTTGATCAGCAGCTCCCTTTCCCGAACCGACTCACGGGTCAGTGCAAAGTCACCGTTAACCAGGTAGCGCAACCCGCCGTGGACCATTTTCGACGAGCGACTGGAGGTACCCCAGGCAAAATCCTGCTGCTCGACCAGCAACGCCTTCAGCCCCCGCTGGGCCGCTCGCAGCAAAATGCCCGCGCCGGTGATCCCCCCCCCGATAATCACCAGGTCCCACTCCTCGGTCCCCTGCAGCTGTTCAATCAGTTGTTTACGCTGTGCGGCGGCGTCCATGCTCGCTCCTTTGGTGCCGGTTGTTGTTAGTCATTGAGCAGTGTACCGGGGTTCAATTGCTGCTGGCCATCAAACAGTCCGCAGATCTGTGCCATGCGCTGTACCCCATACTCCCCTTTTTCGGTGCGCAGGTAGGGGGCATGATCCTTACCCACACCGTGTTGGTGGCTAATGGTACCGCCCTGCTCCACCACGACTCTAGACGCTTTCTGCTTCAGCCGCTGCCAGCGCTCGAGGGTAGCTGCCGGAGTCTGCGCCGCCCGGAACAGATAGGTCGTGTAGATGCTCGACCCCTGGGGGTAGACATGGGATAGGTGGGAAAAGACGTGGACCTCCTCCTGCTCATCCGCCAGCTCCTCCCGCAGAGACGTCTCTATGGCGTGCATCAGCGGGGTGACGTTGCTCCAGGGGGTACAGGTCTCCAGCGTGTCGACCATATAGCCCTGTTGCCAGAGGGACTCGCGAAGGTAAGGAAAGCGAAAACGGCCGTGCTGCCAGCGTTTGCCCAACAGGGTGCCCACATAGGCCCCCCTCCCCTGGCGGATCAGCTTTTTCAGCTGGCGCAGGGTGGCCCCATGTTGTGAGCGGCTACCGGTGATCCCGAAGGTAAGCAGGGTGGCTCCCTCAGCTCCGCCCGTGCCGACCCGATTGCCCCGCAGTCGAAGGTACCGCTCCAGTAAAGCGATCGCGCTGGCATGACCGGCCAACCTCAGTTGGGTATAGGTCTCCAGCGGGTTGCTGAGCCGCAACATCGACAGCCCGATGCGCTGCTGGGCGGCGCGCCGGACCACTGCGACCCCCTGATCCCAGCTGGGCAGAAAGGCGACGTAAAAGGCCTCCTTTTCAGGCAGCGGACTGATTCGCAGGTCGACTTCGGACAGAATACCGATGCGACCCTCGGACCCCATCACCAGCTCCCGCAGATCGATGCCGGCGGCCGAGGCCGGAATGGGGGCGATCTCCAGGCAGCCGTCAAAGGTCTCCAGCTTGCCACCTGCAAACAGCTGCTCGATACGCCCGTAGTGGAGTGACTGCTGGCCACTGGAGCGGCTGGCGACCCACCCCCCCAGGGTTGAAAGCTCGAAGGACTGCGGGTAATGACCCAGGGTGTAGCCCTGCCCCCGCAGCTGCGCTTCCAGGGCGGGGCCGGCCACCCCGGCGCCGAAGGTGGCGATCTGGCTCTCTTTATCGATAGCTATAAGGCGGTTCATGCGCCCCATATCCACCGTAATTACCGGCATAGGCTGCTGGCGAGGATTGATATGCCCGGCAACGCTGGTGCCGCCCCCATAGGGGATGAGGCAGTATCGTTTTTCACGGGCCAGGGTCAGAAGCTCAACCAACTGGTCCCGGTTTTCGGGAAAGGCGACGGCGTCGGGAAAGCAGCCATAGAGGCCAGACTTCATTGCCAACCAGTCGGGCAGGCTTTGCCCTCGGGCATGACGAATACGCGGCTCGGCGCCTGTATCCAGCAGCGGGTGAGCCTCAACACGGCTCGGTGGAACGGTTTCCACCACCGCGTCCAGACCCACCTCGGGCAGGGGTGTTGCCGCCCCCAGCTTTTGGTGTAAAAAGAGCAGTGCCTCGGCAGGCAGGGGGTAATCGGTATCGGGGTGACCCCAACCATTCCATCGACGTGCGCTATCCACTCCAGTCTCCCCGGGGTTGGTTTACTATTGTCAGTGCAGCCCTATACTAGTCTGCTGAAATTTTAAGGGTCAGTGGCGAATCGGGACATCGATCTCTCCAAATTGGCCAACACAACGGAGGTTGAATGGACAGGCTTGGCAGGGCATCAATCGCCGCACTTCACCAGTATTTGCGCGAGGCCGAGCTCCGTCGTATCGACACCAGTAGCCTGCTCTCCAACCTCGGTATCAGCCCCCAATTGCTCGGTGACAGCAGCCAGCAGATTGATGGCCAGGCGTTTCAGCAACTACTTAAATCCCTGATTACCCGCTCCCGGGATCCGCTGTTTGGATTGCACTGCGCCCGCCACGTGCAACCAGGTTCCTACAGCGTGCTGGGATACATTAGCATGAACTGTGACACCCTGGGGAGCGCACTGAAGCGCATCGTGCCCTATGAAAAACTGATTGGCGATATGGGCACCTCAAGCATTGAATACTATAACGATCACACGGTGCTGCACTGGAGCTGCCACTACGATGACCCCGAAGTGGTGAGTCATATGGTGGACAACCATCTCGCTTCGTGGCTGGCTTACGGCCGCTGGATTACCGACGGTGAAGGTTCTCCCTTGAAGGTCAGCCTGATGCGCCCGCAACCCGAGCCCGCCGTAAAGGATGAATACCGCTCCGCCTTCGGCTGTCCGGTCTACTTTGGCCAGTCCATGAATGCCCTGTTCCTTAAAAACGACTACCTGAAGTTGCCCCTCAGGCAATCGAACCGGCAACTGCTTCAGACACTGGAGGAGCATGCCCGTGCGCTGATCACCGAGCAGAATACGGAACAGTCACTGGCACTTAGGGTACGTTACGCGCTCAAGCAGAAGATTCGCGACGGGGTTCCTCGCAAGGATCTGGTCGCCGACAAGCTGGCCATGACGCCAAGGACCATGCAGCGGAAGTTACGCCAGGAGAACACCAGCTATCAGCAGATCCTCGATCGGTTACGACAGGAAAGCGCCGAACACTTCCTGCTGGAGACGGCAATGCCGATCACCGGTATCGCCCTCAGGCTGGGATTCAGTGAGCCCCGTTCCTTTCACCGCAGCTTCAAGCAGTGGTTCGGCATCACCCCAGGGGAGTACCGGGCCCGCAACGCTATACCGGGTCCTGATGGATCGTCACATCGGCACCCGGAAAGCGCTTCTTGATCAGGATCATCACACGCTCGGCAATATCGTGAGCCTCCTCCAGCGTCATTGATCCATCCATCTCCAGGTCAAGTTGAATGATCGGCATGGTGCCACTGCGACGGGTCCTCAACTCATGAAACCCCTGCACCCCACCGACGCTCATCACCAGAGTTTCTATCTCCTCCAGCTGTTCCGGTGGCAACTGCCGATCCATTAACAGGTCAAAGCTCTCCATGACGATCTCGCGCACGCCATAGAGCATATAAAGGGCAATACCGATCGCCACCCAGGCGTCCATCGATTTGTAGCCGAGCCAGGACAGCACCAGAGCAGCCAGAACCGAAGCGTTGGTGAGCAGGTCCATGCGGTAGTGGAGCGCATCGGCCTTGATGGTGACCGAGCCGGTGTGGCGTACAACGTAGCCTTGAAAAAGCACCAGCGCAGCGGTCAGGGCAATGGAGAAGAGGATAACCCAGACCCCAACCTGTTCATTGCCGATCTCGCTGCGGCTCCGCAGGTCGTCGATGGCGTGGAAGATGAGGAAGATCGCAGAGCCGCAGATAAAAGCTGTTTGAACCAATGCCGCCAGCGACTCGGCCTTGCCATGGCCAAATTGATGATCCTCATCGGCCGGTTTAAGGGAGTAGCGGACCGCCAGCAGGTTAACCAGGGAGGCCATGGCATCGAGCATGGAGTCCACCAGGGAAGCCAGCACACTGACACTGCCGGTGAAAAGCCAGGCGACCAGCTTGGCAAGGATAAGGCTGAACGCAGTCGCTACGGAGGCAAGCGAGGCCCACCGCATCAGGCGCTCCCGTTGCATTCGATCAATTGTAGGCTTTGATTCCAAGGTCAACTGGCTTCCGATATAAGTAGGACTGAGGGATTCAGAGGAGGTGTCGCGTCAATACCGCTGGCGCGCGACCCGACCAGGGCATAGTGTGCCTGAGAGGCGGTGGTGTTATCAAACCGTTGGCGCGGGCATAATGCACATTTTTCATGGCGGGGATCGACGCAACATGGCGGCAATCAGCTTGATGATACAGGGGACTACCTCCAATGCGGGCAAAAGCACGTTGGTGGCAGGCCTGTGCCGGGCGCTGGCTCGCCGTGGCTATCGAGTGGCCCCCTTCAAGCCCCAGAATATGGCCCTCAACAGCGCCGTTACGGCTGACGGTGGCGAGATCGGGCGAGCCCAGGCACTGCAGGCCCAGGCCTGTGGCCTGCAGCCCCACACCGACATGAATCCCATCCTGATCAAGCCTAATAGCGACTGTGGCTCACAAATTATCGTACAGGGGAAAGTGGCCAGGGAACTCAATGCCAGCGAGTACCACGCCTATAAACCGATTGCCATGGAGGCGGTTCTGGACTCCTATCACCGCCTGGCGCAGCAGTATGAAGTGATTTTGATCGAGGGCGCCGGAAGCCCTGCCGAGATCAACCTGCGTGAGGGCGATATCGCAAACATGGGCTTTGCAGAAGCGGTAAACTGCCCGGTCATCATCGTTGCCGATATCGACCCGGGCGGTGTATTCGCTCATATAGTGGGGACCCAGACGCTGCTCAGCGAAACGGAGCGTGCCCGCACACTGGGGTACATCATCAACCGCTTTCGCGGCGACTACGGTCTCCTCAAGCCCGGCGTGGACTGGCTGGAGGAGCGTACCGGCAAGCGGGTGTTCGCTACCCTACCCTATCTCCAGGGGTTGCATCTCGATGCCGAAGATGCTGTTAACGGCGCTCAGGAGCTGGGCAACGACACCTTACTAAGGGTGGTCGTGCCGCGCCTTCCGCGTATCAGCAACCACACAGACTTCGACCCCCTGCGCTTGCACCCGGCCATCGACCTGCAGTTTGTTCACCAGGGACAGCCCATCCCGGCCGCCGACCTGATCCTGCTACCCGGCAGCAAAAGCGTACGCAGCGACCTTGAGTTTCTGCGGCAGAACGGCTGGCCGGAGGCGATCCAGCGCCACCTCCGCTACGGCGGAAAATTGCTGGGTATCTGTGGCGGCTACCAGATGCTGGGAGAAACCATCGACGACCCGTACGGGATCGAGAGCGCTGCGGGTGCAAGCCCGGGGCTCGGCCTCTTACCCCTGAGCACTCGGCTGGAGCGAAAAAAGGAGCTGAGTCGCGTCGAGGCCCGTTTGTTGCTCGATGAGCAGCCGGTGGCCGTTAAGGGCTATGAGATCCATTCAGGGGTGACACGCCTGACCCAAAGCCTAGCCCCCCTGCTGGACGCCCCCGGGCGCGATAGCGGCGCGATCTCGATCGATCGCCAGGTGGCCGGCTGCTACCTGCACGGTCTGTTCGACCAGCCCGAAGCGATCAAGCAGATCAGCCGTTGGGTTAACGGCGAAGGCTGTCTGGGGGTGGATATAGAGCGCATTCGGGAGCAGCAGCTGGAGAGGCTGGCCGACCTGCTGGAGCAGAGCCTGGATATCGACGCCCTGATGGCCAAGCTCAACTCATTCGCACAATAAAGACCGCCGCCACCAGTATCGCCATTTCGGTGACCTCGATCAGCGCCCCGGCGGTGTCGCCGGTGGTACCGCCGATACGCCGCACCATCAGCCGCCTGCAACACCAGAACAGCCCCCCCGCAACCAGCACCAGGGCCGCGCCCTGCCCCCCAAACAGCGTCACTATCGAGGCCAGAGTAATCACCGTGATAGCCCATAGCTCGCGGGTTTCGCAGTAACGGCTAAAGCTGGCCCCCAGTCCATTCGGACGGACGTATGGGGTGGTCGCGAACAACACCAGCACCGACGTCCTTGCCCACAGGGGGGCCAGCAGGAGCGCCAAATATTGCTGATTCAACAGCAGGTGTTGCAGGGCGCTCCACTTCAACAAAAGTACCAGCGCCACCGATACCAGGGCACCGGTACCGGCATGGGTATCCTTCATAATGGCCAGGGTACGCTCGCGGTCGCCACCGCCGAGCCAGGCATCGGCACTATCACCAAGGCCATCGAGGTGCAGGGCTCCGCTGAGCATCACCCACAGCAGCAACACCAGGGCGCTGACCACAAAGCTTTCGGTGACCGACAACCCCATGGGGGTGAGGTGATCGAGTAAAATGGCTACGCTCACCAGCACCACTCCATAAAGCAGCCCCACCAGGGGATACCAGAGCAGCGCCCGGCCGATGGCCCGCTCACTGGGGGGCTGGGCGAGATGAACCGGAATACGGGTCAGGAACTGAATCGCCAGTTTTAAGGAATCCAACATCGCTAATACCCTGTCACACCAAAGCACTCCAGCTGAAACCAGTCCGCAGAGCCCTGCTGATGGTAGACGCGGACCCGGCTCAGGCTGCCATGGGGCACCGCCAGGGTTCGCCAGGCCTGGGGGCCGCACCCCAATAGATCCATAATAGCCGCGCGAATCACACCACTGTGGGTGACGACCAGCAAGCTCTCCCCCCGATGCTGATCAAGGATCAGCGCCATCACCTGCGCCATGCGGGCCTGTAACTGGTCCAGGCTCTCCGCTCCGGGAGGCGGAAACGCCAGCGGATCACGCCAAAAATCCTGCAGGGCCTGGCCATCGCTGAGCTCAAGTTGCTCGAGGGTTTTCCCCTCCCAGCGCCCCAGACTGCCCTCAACCAGCAGCTCCAGCTCGATACTGGGCACCCCCTGCTGTTGCGCCCAGGGGTGGGCAAACCCGGCACAACGCGACAGCGGGGAGGTAAGGACCCGCTGATAGTCGGCACCGGCTGCGCTCAAGGAGGACTCCATCTGCTCACGGCCGGTTGGGCTCAGGGGATTGTCGCTACGGCCGTAAAAACCCGCCGGCCACAGACAGTGGCCATGGCGCAGTAGGTCGATGGTGGTGACCAACGGTTCAGTCACCAGCGCTCACTCCCGCCTGGGCAAAGGTGGCCATCTGGTTATGCAGGGCACAGGCGCTGCGCAGCAGGGGCACAGCAACCGCTGCCCCACTGCCCTCACCCAGGCGCATTTGCAGCTGTAGGAGCGGGTCCATCACCATCGATTCCAGTAAAATCCGGTGTCCGGGCTCGGCCGAGCAGTGACCAACAAACGCCCACTCACGACAGCCCGGAGCCAACCGCTCAGCGCAGAGAAAAGCGGCGCTGCTGATAAAGCCATCGACCAGCATCGGGATCCCCAACTGGGCACAGCGCAGGTAAGCACCGGTCATGGCGGCGATCTCGAACCCGCCGACACACTCCAGTACGGCCAGTGGCTCACTGAGGTCCACCCCACCCTCACGGTGCAATTGCAGCGCGGCGGCAATCAGCTCCGCCTTCCGGGTGACGTGTTCGCGGTCGATGCCGGTGCCCGGCCCCACCAACTCGCTGGGTGCACGGTCAAGCAGGGCCGCGGCGATAGCGGTGGCCGAGCTGGTGTTGCCGATACCCATTTCACCGGCGATAAAGAGATCACAGCCCCGGTCGAAGGCCTCCTCGACGCGTTCTGCACCGGCGGCCAGCGCCTGCTCAAGCTGTTGTCGATTCATGGCCGGTTCCTGCTCGAAGCTGCGGGTACCCGGGCCGATTGCCCGATCGACCACCCGCTCGATCGAAAGCGGCGAGCTGCAGGTGCCCATGTCCACCACTTCAAGCTCGGCCCCCAGGGAACGAGCCAGAACACTGATGGCCGCCCCGCCCTGGCTGAAGTTGGCGACCATCTGCACGGTAACCTCCTGGGGGAAGGCCGAGACACCCGCGCGGGCAATCCCGTGATCGGCGGCAAACAGGCAGATGCGAACCCGGCTAGCATCCGGATCTCTACGTTGCTGCATCGCCGCCAGTCGACAGGCGATACTCTCCAGCTGCCCCAGGGAACCTGCGGGCTTAGTCAGTTGCGCCTGGTGAGCCAACGATTCGGCGTAGCAACCGTCATCAATGGCTTTAAGTGGCTGTTGTAACCAGCTGTTCTGCATGTGGTCATCCTTAGCTTTTCTATTTGATTTGCTGGGCGATGCCGGCCACGCTTAGCCACACCCGTTCGGCCCGCTCGGCCAGTTTTTGGTTCAATAATCCCAACTGGTCGACAAAACGCCGGCTCAACTCCCCGGCCGGAACCACGCCGAAGCCAACCTCGCTGGAGACGATGATGATGCGCTGTTCGCAACGCTCGAGCAGTGCGAGCAAAGCATTGAGCTCCGCCTCCAGCATTTCACCGTCGGTGTGCAGCAGGAGGTTGGTGAGCCAGACCCCCATGCAATCGATGAGCAGCGAGGCAGCGGAGGAGGATTGAATGGCGGCCGCCAGATGGAGAGGTTCTTCGATCAGTAGCCAATCGCTTGGGCGCCGCTGGCGATGGGCCTCGACCCGGGCGGCAAAATCGGAATCCTTGGCATTGAAGGCGCGATCGGCAGTGGCCAGATAGGCGTGGGGAGCGGGGGCTTGCAGCAACCGCTTTTCGGCAAACTGGCTCTTGCCGCTGCGTACCCCGCCCAGCACCAGTTCAAGCATCCTCAAGCTCCTGCAGCGAGTGGTTAAGGAACGCCAGTGCCTGGGGTTCATCGAAGGGCCAGCCCAGCTCCCCTTGTGTCCCCTCAAGCTGGATGACCGGGATACGCACACCGTAGCGCTCGATCATCGCATCGCTATCAGCAATATCCACCAGGCGCAGCTGCAACTGGTTAAGCTCAATGATGGGGGTCAGCAGCGCCAGCGCCTGGTCACACAGGTGACAGCCGCTGGTGGTATAGAGAATAAGGGTAAGCATGGGTCCACATCGGCAGTAACAATGGTGCCAAGTTTACCCGATTTCAAGCGGAGCGACGCTACGCCTGCAGTGAAAAGTGCTCACCCGGACATTAAATCGACTCAAGCAACCAGTGGTTCAGTTCACGGTGACGAGCCAATTGCTGCTCAAGTGCATCGGGCTGGGCTCGAAGGGCATCCTCCAGCTCGAACAGTTTGTCGAGCAGCTCCCCGGGTGCCTCGAAGCGGCTCGCCTCTTCCAGGGCCTGTTGCAGATCCTTGGCGTACTGGGCCAGCTCACGAATACCGGCCACCCCCTTGGGCTCCCCTTGCAGCGACTGGTATTGCTCTACCGCGGTGTAGCGGCTGCTCTGGTTAAGGTCCAGCTCGAAGCGGCTGATCTGGGAGCCGTCAAACCCCAGTGACAAGGCCTTATCAAAGGCCTCTTCCAGATTTCCGGCAAAGAAGCTCTCGCTGAGGTCGTTGACCTTGGCCAGCAGCGCATCAATTGCCTCGAGCTCGGCGGGGTTGAGGTCTCCTTGCACCTCGAAGGCAAAGGAGCCACGCTGGTATGCGGCACTGGAAAACGCCGAGACAGCACTGCTCCCCGACTCGCTTGTCTCAGTACCCTGATATTGGCCCTGGGCGATACCTGCGGCACCAGTGGCATTGATCCGCACCCGATCCCCTTCGGCGGTGGTCAGCTCAAACTCGAAGCTGCGAGACACCTGCAGGGACTCAGCGGCAAAATAGCTCTGGATCGCAGCGGGGCTGATCCGAGTGGTTTCCGCAGGTGACATCAGTTCATCGCGCATGGCAGATGCCTGCTGACTAAAGAGATCGAAGGTGGTGTCAATATCGGCGGCAATCTGACCCTGCAGCACCCCCATCTGGTCAAGGATCTCCTGCGCCTCGGCAAAGCCGTCGGCCACGGCCTGAACCCCGATATCATAGAGCTCCTGCAGGCGCTCATCGCTGGCCCCGGCGGCCTTTTCCCGCTCCATGTAACCCCGTATGTGTTGGGTTAACGTATCGGCGACCTTATCAGGAGAGTAGGGGTTATCGAACACCACCGGCTCGGTAGTCGGCACCCGTTGCAGGTGTTTCCTGAGAGCACCGTTGAGGGTATCCATTCCCTCATGCCCCCCCTCTTTGCCCGCCAGCGCGCTCCCCTGCCCCGGTATATTCAGGAGGCCGGATTGACGTTCACGCAGCGAGGGGCTGTTAAACAGCATGGCTTTGGTGATTTGGGAAAGATTCATGGGAATTACCAGTCGAGGGGTTACACTAACCCAGTGTATCGGCAGCCGCTGACCCAACATTAGCATCAAGGTATACTGATTTAGAGTAAGAAAAAACTGCTAATTCCAATTACCCCAAACGAGACAGATACCGCTCATGGAGCGATACACCGAAGGGCTCTACCGGTTGTTTGGCCTGGCGCCTGGCGCCACCGCCGAGGAGTTACGCCTGGCTTACAGGCGCAGGGCCCGCCTGCTCCACCCGGACCGAAACCCGGATAAGGATACGACCGAGCAGTTCAAACGACTGCAGGCGGCTTATCGGCAAATCAACGAGCACCTGCAACGCACCCAGGCAGCGCCCCTTTTCGACCCGCCGGTCCCCACCCACCAAACCGGCAGGCCACCCTCGTCTCACCCCGCCGAACCCGACCCTGCGTCGGCGGACCTTAACCGCAGCCGCCTGCACCGTGCCTATCAGCAGCCGCTGAGCGCCTCGACCTCCCGCACCACCCCGGCCCCGGAAACAAGCGGCTCCGCCCCCTTGCGCACCCCCAGCCCACCCCGCTGCCAGCGTTGCGGCGTCACCGACAGCAGCCTGCGCTGTCGTGGGGTTGCCCGCATCACAGGACTCCTGTTCACCACCCTGAAAAGCACTCCACATCTCACACTCTGTGGCGGCTGCGGCCTGCGAGCCACTTTGGCTGCCAATGCGCACAACCTGGCGTTGGGGTGGTGGTCCCCCGGCGGCGTGGTACAAACACCCGCAGCGCTTTGGGCCAACGCCCGCGGCGGAGAGGTGCATAATGAGGAGAGCGCCATCCTCCTCTACCGACTGGCCAGCCACGAGCTACAGACCAATCGCAACACCGCCGCCCTGAACCTGCTGGGGCGCGCCAATGGCATGACCCGTGACCCGGCCCTCAGGGAGCGAATTGAGCGGCTGTTGAAACGGCTCGGCAACCCCAGCACCAGCAATGCTGCCATCCCCTCCAGCCGAACCGGGTACCTGTTTTACCACGGTCTGCTGCTGGTATTGCCTGTACTGTGCGGCCTGGCTCTGCTCAACCCTCAATGGTGGCCCCGCCTGCCCTCACCCCCCACGCCGCAGGAGGCTGGGGAGCCGGTGGTGGTCGCCCCCGGCCACCGGCCACTCTATAGAGAGCTGCGCTTCGGCAGCCATTACAGCCTCGGACTGGTGAATCTGCATCAGGAGGCCGATGACCAGAGCCGTGTATTGGTACGTCTCCCCATCTACAGCCCGGTCAGCGTCGAGGCGCTGGCGGAGGATGGCTGGCTGAGGGTATCCAGTGGCACCCACCATGGCTTTGTCAGGGAGGCGGAGATCGGCTTCGGCGACCCTGCCCTGGCCCGGGCAGGAGCCTGCAAGGAGTACCCACGCCCACGCCCCTTTGACGGTGAGATCCTGTCCGGCCGCGTCGGTGACCATAACCTGAATATTACCAACAGCAGCGACAGGGATGCTGTACTGCGCTTCTACAACGGCACGGAGCTCTTGCTTAGCCTTTACCTGCACAGCAATAGCCAGCTGCAGTTCAACCGCCTGCCGGCGCAGGCGACGGAGCTACAGGTGACCCATGGGCGCTTCTACAATGCAGGCTGCGCCCGCTTCACCGAGCGCTTCGACCAACAACGCTACCGCCTGACCCTGCTTGGGCAGAACCAGGCGATCCGCCTGTAGTCGTTACTGGAGGCTCTTGCTCACCACCTCGTAGAGATCGGGTGAGAGCGAGTGGGTAAAGATCCGCTGCAGTTGCTCGCGCATCTGCTGTTGACGCGCAGCGGGGTATTTACGCAGTCGTGTCAGGGGTGTCACCAGGCGTGAGGCGATCTGCGGGTTACGTTGATCCAGTTCGATCACCTGATCGGCAAGAAAGCGGTATCCTGCTCCCTCGCCGCTATGGAAACCGATGCTGTTCTGGGAGCAGAACACACCGATCAACGACCGCAATTTGTTGGGGTTGCCCGCATCGAATGCCTCGTGGGCCATCAACGCCTGCACCCGTTCGAGTGCCCCATCACGCTGGCATGAGGCCTGTACAGACAACCATAATTCAATAACTTGCGGATCATTTTTAAAGTTATCATAGAAGTCCTGCAGGCAACTCTTGGCCAACGCCCTAGCCGAGCCTCGCTCGCAGTGAACCAGTGTCGCGAGCGCGCGGAAGCGGTCGGTCATATTATTGGCAGCCCGATACTGCTGGTGGGCCAGCTCGACCCCGGCATCGGAGCCGCGTGCCAGGTAACCCAGGGCGGCATTTTTCAGGCTGCGCAGCGCCATGTGTTCGGCCGTGGGCTGGTAGGCACCCTCCAGCTGGCTGTCGCGATAGAGATGCTCAAACTCGGGAGCAAAGCGCTCCGCCAGGTGGTTGGCCAGTGCTTCGCGGGCGGCGTGGATCGCCTCGACCTCCACCGGCTCAGAGATCTCCGCCAAATAGGCCTCAGCCGGGAGCACCAGCATGGTTTCGAGCGCCGCCGGATCGCTCACCGGGGCACGCAGCAGGGCCGAGAAGGCCTCGGTCAACACCCCATCGACCTTGAGAGGCGTGCCCTCGAGGTATTGGGGGACCATGCGCTGCAACACCCGAACACACAGTTGCTGGGAGGCATCCCAGCGGTTAAAGGCATCACTGTCGTTAGCCATTAGAAACGCCAGTTGCGCATCGCTATAGTCGTAACTTAGTTTAACCGGCGCTGAAAAGCCCCGCAGCAACGAGGGTACCGGGCGCTCGCTGATGGCCTCGAAATGGACCGTCTGCTGCGCCTCGGTTAGCTCCACCAGTCGGGTACTGTCGGGCAGCAAGTCGTGGCCCTCGGCATCCAGCAACCCCACCGCAATGGGAATATGAAAGGGCAGCTTGCTGACCTGTCCCGGGGTCGCTGGACAGCTCTGGCTGAAGTGCAGGCTGTAGCGGCCACTGGCCGAGTCGTAGCTGTCGCTGACGGTAACCCGCGGAGTGCCCGCCTGCTCATACCAGCGGCGGAACTGGGTCAGGTCGATACCGCTGGCCTCCTCCATCGCCCGCACAAAGTCCTCAACGGTCACCGCCTGGCCGTCGTGGCGTTCAAAGTAGAGATCGCTTCCCCTGCGAAAGGCCTCGGCACCCAGCAAACGATGGATCATTCGCACCACCTCGGCCCCCTTCTCGTAGACGGTAAGGGTGTAGAAGTTGGAGATCTCCATATAGGAGTCGGGACGCACCGGGTGGGCCATGGGACCAGCATCTTCGGCGAACTGGGCGGTACGCAACAGGCTTACATCCTCGATACGCTTAACCGCGCGGGAGTTCATGTCCGCTGAAAACTCGGCGTCCCGGAACACCGTAAACCCCTCCTTAAGGCTGAGCTGGAACCAGTCGCGACAAGTGACACGGTTTCCAGACCAGTTGTGGAAGTATTCGTGGGCAACGATCGCCTCAATACGCTGAAAGCTGGCATCGGTGGCGGTATCGGCACTGGCCAGCACACAGGAGGAGTTGAAAATATTGAGCCCCTTGTTCTCCATCGCCCCCATATTGAAGTGGTCCACCGCTACGATCATAAAGATATCCAGGTCGTATTCGCGGCCGTAGACCTCTTCGTCCCAACGCATGGCGCGCTTGAGAGAGTCGATCGCGTGATCGCACTTGCCGATGTTGCGCGGTTCGGTATAGAGCTGCAGGGTCACGGTGCGACCACTGCGGGTGACAAACTGATCACTGACGTGTTGCAGGTCGCCGGCTACCAGAGCGAACAGGTAAGCCGGTTTGGGGAAGGGGTCATGCCACTGGACCCAATGGCGCCCCTCCTCCAGCACCCCCCTGTCGATCTCGTTACCGTTGCTGAGCAGAACGGGATAGCGGATCTGGTCAGCACTGATACGGCAGCTGAACACCGACATCACATCAGGACGGTCCAGGTAGTAGGTGATTTTGCGAAACCCCTCGGCCTCGCACTGGGTGCAGAACATGCCGTTGGATTTATAGAGCCCCTCAAGTGAGGTGTTGTTCTGCGGCTCGATGCGGCAGCGGGTGCGCAGCTCAAAGCGTGCGGACGGGGCCTGTATCACGAGCCCCTGCTCAGTCAGCTGGTATTCATCGGCGCCCAGGGCCACACCGTCTACCCACGCCCCCTCCAGCACCAGCTCGCTTCCCTGCAGTTCAAGGGGCGGCAGTGGCTGGCCCGGTGTCCAGTGCGCCTCGTTTACACGCAGGCTGAGGGTGGCCTCCACGCGGCTTTGGCCCTCATGGAGGTCAACCTTAAGGTCAGTGCGGTCGATCCAGTAATCGGGCGCTCGGTAATCCTTCAGGTAGATGGTTCTGGGCTGGGCATCTTTCATTGCGATCTTATCCTATTCCACACTAAGGCCGACCTGGTAGCCGGAGAATTTTCGAACATTGAGCACCCCGTTATCGAACAGCAGGTACTGGCCTTTGACCCCTTCGAGAATACCGCTGACCTGCGCTTCCTTGTCGAGATTAAAGGCCTTAACCTTGGAGGGATGATGGCTGACAGGGTACTCAAAGCCAAAGCTTTCTGCGTCATCGAGACGCACCAGGCGTTGGATCCCCTGCTCCCGCTCGAGTTCCGCCAGGGGCTCGGCGCAGAGGGCAATCAGGCGTCGCGCCTCAGCCTGCAGGTCAAGGGGGGCGGGATCTCCCTTGAGCATTGCCTGCCAGCTGGTACGGTCGCTGACGTGCTGCTTGAAGATCACCTCAACCAGGCCGGAAAGACGTCGGTTAGCGACGCGATAGATCGGTAGCGCCTGACTGGCGCCCTGGTCGATCCAGCGCACCGGCACCTGGGATATGCGGGTAATCCCCACCTTCAGGGATGAGGAGTTGGCCAGGTAAACAATATGGTCGTGCATGCACACTTGCTGGGCCCAGCTCTCATCACGGCAGGTACCGGCATCAAAATGGCAGGTTTCCGGCTTCATCATGCAGCTATCGCACTGGGGCAATGAGCGGAAACAGGGATAGCAATAGCCCTGGCCAAAGCTCTTTTTACTGATTCGCCCGCAGCCCTGGCAGACCACCTGCTGGCGATAGTGCAGATGAATACGTCTACCGATCAAGGGGTTAAGGGCCAGGCGATGCTCACCGAGGCGCAACCAGTAACTCACCGGTGCACTGTGCTGGCTCTCCAGTTTCGCCAGCGGGCCCTCCAGGCTGGATTCCATCATCAGTGCCGGGTCAGGTTCAGCGCCTGGATCTCGGCCGCATCGTTTTGGCCGCTCTGGGACTTGCACTGCTGCTCCATATAGCCGGAGCGCTCCTCTTCGGGCAGGTTCAGCTGCTCCCAGGCGATCATCGCCTGCATACAGTGCTGGCGTTGCTCTGGCGTCAGGCGCCGCCCATCGGGCCACTTTCCAAGCTCTACCGCACTGCGCAGGTTGCGGTAGATCTCCGGGGTAATATTAGCCAGCAGCTCTTTGAAACTCATACCTTCGAAACTCATCGGGACTCCTCGTTGATGCGTTGGCGGTGCAGGTAGCCGAGCACAGCGCCCAGCCCACAGCCGCTGACCAGACCCGCTGTATGGGCCGCATTGGCGATAGCGCCGAAGCCTACCATTTCCACAAAGCCGGTGAAACAGAGCAGTAACCAACCCACCATAAAGCCGATCACGGCTCGTGGCTGGGCGAGCCCAGCCTGCGGACAGAAGTGGCTGTAGAACCAGCAGAACCCCAGCAAACCGTAAACCACCCCGGAGAATCCTCCAAACAGGGGGTGATCCATGGAGAAGAGGTACTGGGCGACGTTGGACACAAGGCCGACCACCACCACCAGAAACAGCAGTAACCACCCGCCCCGTGCCTGCTCGATGCGCCCACCCAATATCAACAGCCAGAGCATATTGAACACCAGGTGCAGTGCCGAGAAATGCAGCAGGATAGGCGTCAGCAGTCGCCACCACTGTCCCGCTTCAAGGCTTTGCTGCAGGGGGACAAAGTAGGGATAACCGGCCACTACCTCAAAATCGCTGAAACTGAACCAGTGGACCCAGGCCGGGTCCTCTCCAAAGCGGCTGAGCAGCGCCAGGGCGCTCATAAGGGCGATCAGGGCGAGGGTAAGGGGGTGTTTGATCAATAGCTCAAACAGCCCCTGGCTCTCAATCGCCAGCGATGTTTCCGGGGGCTCCTCGAGCCCCTCCAGTTCACCGTTTTCGAAGGCCTCCAGCGCCCGGCGTGCAAACTCCACCGCCCGCTGATCGGCTACCCAGAGCACCTGCTGACCCGACTCCTCTGCGATGCGATGGGCCACTCCGGAGCGCCATAACCAGCGGGAATAGACGGTCAGGTCGCGGCCCGCTTCAACACTCAATACCCTAATCATCAGCATCGCTCTCCCGTTCAGGCAAGCCGGGTTCCTGGAGATCAACGTCGACCCAGACAAACTTGCTGTTGCACAACCGGGCCTCCCCATCCATACGATAGGCTACCAGCTTGCCGTATTTGACCGCGCTGTAGTCCAGGCAGGCGATGTTCGCCGTCAGGGTCCGCGGCTGCCCGCAGCGCCAGTAGTGGCCGATAAAGAGCGGCTTTTGCTCCTCTGCGTAATGAAACAGGCGCGCCTTCTCATCGTCGTTCATACGCCTGTGCGCTATCGCCTCCGGCAAGGGGTCGGGCTGAAACACCACATCGTTGTAGGTTTGCGGGTCCTGGCTCCAGAAATGCGCCCGAAAGAAGTGGCGAACAAAGCCGTCACGACTGGTGACCGACAGCCCATCGGGGAGGCGAATATCCAGCCCACGCGTCAAACGATCCATTAGCCGTCCAGGCAGTGTGGTTTTGTCGACCGACTCCCGCAGGCGCTGCTCGTCGAGGTGATTGCAGCCGTACTGCTGCAGGTACTGTGCGATGAGCTCCGGGTCCCAGCAGGCGTGTACCACCCGAAACGCCTCCAGCTCGAGGAACAGCGGCAGGGTCAGAAACCACTGCAGCATCTCCTCCCACTCGCCGGGATAGTCCCGATACTGTTCCAGGGTATCCCCGATCAGGCGCAGGTGGCGTGGGCTGTGCTCCCTGAGGAAGACCGGGGTCTGCGGGGTACTGGTTGCGGCCGGGGTACAATAGCAGAGGGCATTATACTCGTGGTTGCCCATGATCAGCGTCCCCTCGCCCGCATCCACCATCGCCTTGACCAGCCTGAGCGCCTCACGGATGCGAGGGCCACGATCAATGACATCGCCGACAAAAATAGCGTGCCGGGTGGGGTGACGGTAGGCTCCCCCTGACTCGCAGTAGCCCAACTTCTGCAGCAGAAGACGCAGGGTCAGCGCACAGCCATGGATATCACCGACAAGGTCAAAGCCCTGGGCCCCATCACGTGTTGCCATTGATCAGCTCCCGGGCCTGCTACTCCAGCCCAGCTTGGATCGGCAAATCTCGTAAAAGTTATGGTTGAGGGGGTGGATCAGCTTGAGCTTGTGGGGTTTCTTGTGAATGGTGACCGTGTCACCCGGGCGGGTGGTGATGATCTCCTGGCCGTCGCAGTTCACCTGTGGGAAAACCTCGTTATCGGCACCGATAACGATCTTGATTTCGCTGTTGCCGTCGACCACGATGGGGCGGCTACTGAGGGTGTGGGGGAACATGGGCACCAGCACCATGGCATCCAGCTTGGGGTGCATAATGGGGCCACCGGCGGAGAGCGCATATGCGGTAGAGCCGGTGGGGCTGGCGACGATCATTCCATCGGAGCGCTGACTGTAGACAAACTGGCCCTCGATGTAGAGCTCAAACTCGATCATGCGAGCCGACTTACCGGGGTTGAGTACCACATCGTTCAAGGCTGACCCCTGCCCGGTCGGCTCGCCATTGCGCTTGACCTGCACATCGAGCAGGAAGCGGCTCTCGAGGATATAGCGTCCATCGAGCACCTCGCCGATCAGGCTGTCGATTTCATCGGGTGAGATATCGGTCAGGAAGCCGAGCCTACCTCTGTTTACTCCCAGCACCGGCACATTACTGCGGGCCAGTTCGCGGGCAGCCCCCAACAGACTGCCATCGCCACCAACCACAATCACCAGATCACACACCTCCCCCAGCATTTTATAACTGCCGCTTTGAAGGTTGCGTTCGGGCAGTACCGCGACCAGGCTCTGCTCAAGGATGATATTGAGGTCGCGCTTGTCGAGGTATTCGAGCAGGCGAATGAGGGTATCCACTACCTCGGCGCCCCCTAAGCGACCGATAACCCCTACATTTCTGAACTGTTCCATAGCACCGCGCGCCTGATGAAAAACATCATTATAACGAATTGGGCTGCGGGTTGGAGCGGTTAGAGAAAAAAGCGCCTAACGGGCGCTACGGCCGGCGCGCACCGCCTCGACAGCGCTAAGGCCACGATGTTTCTCGCAGTGATTCGAGTGTCCATCCACGTACATGCCGGGAGAGTCCACACGGTCCAGGCGAGCCCCGCAGCGACTGCCATCGGTGGTGCGGGCGTCGCAGCTGGGTGCCTCATAATGGCGCAGCCACAGATTGTACTGCTCCTCCGATACGAAGCATTTGTTGGCAACGTAGGCCATGGTGTGACTCATGTAACGGGGAATATCCTGCAGGGGGATGGTGATATGCCCCACCCCGGGATGGTAGGCGACAAAGACCACCCCTTTCTGGGAGAGATCACCCAACACATCCTCGGACTGACGTACGCTTAACTCTTCGACCTTGGCCCTCAGCTCCTCCAGCTCTTCCTGGAGCTGGCCGTCAAGCTCGTTGCGGTAGGCCATTTCAACATCTCGCACCTCGATCTGCTCCTGCAGCTCGGCGGTAGCCGCCTGCAGGCGCTGGGCCATCTCGGCTTCATACTGGGCCTTGATTCGCTCGAGGTCGCGCCCCTCGTCATCTTCAATGCTCTTCAGCTGACGGGTCAGCTCCTCCCTGCTGCGGCGAAACTCATCCAGCTGCTGGCGCATGGTCTGTTTGAGCGTCTGGTTCTGCCGCTGCTGAACCTCCATCTCCTTGCTCTGCGCTTCGAGTTTGGCCTCAAGCTGGCCCTTCTGCTCCTGGAAATGGCGATTACGCTGGACCATCTCCTCCTTAAACCGGTTTTTAAGGGTCGTAATCTGCAGTCGCTGCTGCTTGATCAGGTTGGCTACCTTGTTACGATGTGCCGCCTGGTACTTCTTGGAAAGGCGATGCTCAATCGCCTTGGTGTCCTCCGCGGGAGCCGCCGCCACCGATGGAAGGTCGAATTCAAAGGCCTCATCGAGGGTCGGCACGT
Source organism: Aestuariirhabdus litorea (assembly GCF_003864255.1). Lineage (NCBI taxonomy): Bacteria > Pseudomonadati > Pseudomonadota > Gammaproteobacteria > Oceanospirillales > Aestuariirhabdaceae > Aestuariirhabdus > Aestuariirhabdus litorea. Next base: position 1,264,936 of record NZ_QWEZ01000001.1, on the reverse strand, counting down.
CATCGAGTAGCGGAGCATCCGAAAGCGTTGGAGCGACAACCGAGGAGACCGGGGCCACGTAGTTACGATCGACCAGTATCCCAAGGCTGTTGCGCTCAGCGGCGCGTTTCAGGTTAACAAGATGATTGACCTCGGGACTCATGTCCGGGTCCCACATCTGTGACTGGTGCCAGCTCACCGGACACTGACTTCTACAGGCAAGCCGAATGGGGCCCGCACCCAGGTCGGGGCCAAGCCCAGCCGAGCTTGCCAGATGCTGTAGGGGAATATTCCAGTCTTTGTCCGCGTTGCCCTGCTCATCGAAATCAATGGTAAAGAGTACGACGGAGCGGATCATCAGCCCCCCGTCGATGGCGACGAAAGCCGCATTAACCAATTGATTTCGAAAATCGTTGATGGCGACAACGCCATCAAGTACCGCTTCAAACTCGGGGTACATCATCTCCTTGACCACACGATCCTGGTCAAAAAATATTACCGCCTCTGTGATGTTGCCCTGCCCCATTGGGTGACTCCTTTTACCCCGATATAAAACCACCGCGTGCAGCTCACTACAGCCAATGAGCGGCGCACAACGAATAACTATACATCAGGCATTGGAAACCAGCTATAAGTGCAAAGACCCGGGTGACCCCAGCTGCAACCCCGGGGCTAACGCCAAGACGGGTCTGGCCGTTTACCGGATAGCAGTGTAATTCAGGTACATAAAAAGGGCGTGACGCGGTTATCACACCACCCAAAAGAGGATTTAAAAAGAGAGAGCGCTATAGCACGGGTGCGGCTGGCCCTGGAGCGCCGCACCCGCACGGCTTAGAGGCTTGCTGCCAGACGCGCACCCCGATCGATGGCCCGCTTGGCATCCAGCTCCGCCGCCACTTCCGCTCCTCCGATCAGGTGCAGGGACAGACCACTGCCCTCAAGGCCATCATAAAGCTCGCGCAGCGAATCCTGGCCCGCACAGATAACCACCGTATCAACCGGCAGCAGCTGGGGCTCATCTCCTACACGGATATGCAACCCCTGATCATCCACCTTGTCATAGCTGACGCTGCTGATCATTTTCACACCGCGTTTTTTAAGGTTGGTGCGATGAATCCAGCCGGTCGTCTTACCCAGGTTAGCCCCCACTTTGCTGGTTTTACGTTGCAGCAGGTAGACCTCACGCGCAGCCCCCTCAAACTCGGGATTCACTCCTTCGATTCCACCGCGGCGGATAAAGTCGGGATCGATCCCCCACTCTTTCAGGAAGGCCGCCTTGTCGAGGCTGCTGGACTCTCCCTTGTGCACCAACAATTCGCTGACATCAAAGCCAATGCCGCCGGCACCCACGACCGCCACTTTTTCACCGACCTCCTTTTTACCCAGGATGGCATCGAGGTAACTCATTACCTTGGGGTGATCAACCCCCTCGATGGCCGGTGTACGCGGCTGGATACCGGTGGCCACAACCACTTCATCATACCCCCCTTCACGCAGCATCTCGGGAGTGACGCGAGTGTTAAGGTGCAACTCGACCCCGTGAATCTCAATCTGGCGCTTGAAGTAGCGCAGGGTTTCGTAGAACTCCTCCTTGCCCGGGATACGCTTGGCAACATTAAACTGACCGCCGATTTCAGCCGCCGAATCAAACAGGGTTACCTGATGTCCGCGCTCGGCGGCAATGGTGGAGGCAGCCAGGCCGGCGGGACCGGCACCGATCACCGCAATACGCTTCTCCTTGCCCGCTTCCACTTTGGGGTAGTTAAGCAGGGTTTCGTTGCAGGCTCGCGGGTTTACCAGACAGGAGGTTAGCTTGCCGGAGAAGGTGTGATCGAGGCAGGCCTGGTTACAGCCGATACAGGTGTTGATCTCATCCTCACGCCCCTGCTCCGCTTTGATCACCAACTCGGCATCCGCCAGGAAGGGACGCGCCATGGAGACCATATCGGCCTCACCGGAAGCGAGAACTGCTTCGGCCACCGACGGCATGTTGATACGGTTGGTGGTCACCAGGGGGACGGAGACTTCACCCTTGAGCTTGGCCGTCACGCCGGTGAAGGCCGCTCGCGGAACCGAAGTTGCAATCGTCGGGATCCGCGCCTCATGCCAACCGATGCCGGTATTGATGATGGTCACGCCCGCCTTTTCGAGCTCCTTGGCCAGCAGCACAATCTCATCCCAGGTGCTCCCCCCCTCGACCAGATCCAGCATGGAAAGGCGGTAGATGATAATAAACTCATCACCAACGGCAGCGCGTACGCGACGCACAATCTCCAGCGGCAGGCGGATACGGTTTTCGTAGCTGCCCCCCCAACGATCGGTACGCTGATTCACCTGCTGCGCGATAAACTGATTAATAAAGTAACCCTCGGACCCCATCACCTCTACGCCATCGTATCCGGCACGCTGGGCCAGCTGCGAGCAGCGGGCGAAGTCGTCGATCTGCTGTTCGATCTCTTCATCGCTCAGTTCATGGGGCTTGAAGGGGTTGATCGGCGCCTGGACAGCGGAGGGGGCGATATTCTTCGGGTTATAGGCGTAGCGGCCGGCGTGCAGGATCTGCATGCAGATCGTGCCACCTTCGCGGTGAACCGCCTCGGTGATCACCCGGTGCTTGTCCGACTCCTCTTCGGTGGTCATCTTGGCAGCGCCCTGCAACACGGCACCCTCGGCGTTGGGTCCGATACCGCCAGTGACAATCAGGCCGACACCACCGCGGGCACGCTCCGCATAAAAGGCCGCCAGGCGGTTAAAGCCATCGGGCGCCTCTTCGAGACCGGTGTGCATGGAGCCCATCAGGACACGGTTACGCAGGGTAGTGAATCCAAGATCAAGCGGTTCCAGCATATGGGGGTATTGGTTGTCAGACATCAATTTCTCCTTATCATCATCGGGCCGGAGCTCTGCACGTTGTAACGCACAACAGGTCGCACTCCATTGGCGAACACCTTAGAATGGGGGCTGTCGGCACTCAATGACCGAAGTAAACAGAATACTGACCCAACTTTGCAGAGCGCCCCATGAAGCTAGGCGACATCTCCACCCACCACATCGACGCACTGGCTGCGGCCATCCGCGCTTTGGGCAAAGACCCCACACCGCTGCTTCTACAGTACCAGATTGACGACGAACTGATGGCGAACCCTGATGCGCGCATCAGCATCCCTCGCCTGATGCACATGGGGCACTCGGCCATCCAGCTGACAGGGCATCCCGAACTGGGGCTGGAGATGGGGCGCTGCGCCAACATCCAAAACCTGGGACTGCCGGGACTGACCGCAATGGCGGCACCTGACCTGCGCACCGCCATGGAGGCCATCACCCGCTACGAACCGCTGAGCAGCGTCAATATTCGTGGACAATCAAGCTATCTCGAGCAGGATGAAGCCTTGCTGCGCTTTTACTCCATCGCTCCCTACAACGACTACAACCGTTTTGTGGTTGATTCAGTGCTCTCCATGTGGAGCCAGCTGCTGGTTTGGCTCAGCGGCAAGCGAGACCTGGTCAAGCGGGTCGATATCGAGTTCGAAGCCCCTCACTACCAGGCCCGCTATCGAGACTACTTTAATTGCGAGCCGCTCTTCGGACAGCCCTATAACCAGTTGGCCATCAGCCCCCAGCTGCTGGACAGCCCCCTGCGTTTCAGCAATGCAGCCAATTTCAGTTACCTCAGCGAGCTCTGCGAGCAGAAGCTGGCCCAGATGCGCAGGGGGCGTAGCCTACAGGCCCGTGTAGCGGAGATCCTGGCCAGCGCTCTCCACGGCAACACTCCCTGTATCGGTGAGGTGGCTGCCAAGCTGGCCATGCCCAGCTGGACCCTGAGGCGAAAGCTTCAGGATGAAGGCGTCACCTTCCAGCAAATTCTGGGGGAGACCAAGCGTGACCTGGCGCTTATCTACGTCGAAGACACTGCCCTCAGCCTCGGCGAGATCGCCTACCTGCTCGGCTTTTCATCCCCCGAAGCCTTCCAGCGCGCCTTTAAGCGCTGGACAGACAGAACACCAGGGGACTACCGCCGCCAGCCCACCGGTTGACAACTCAAAGCTCCTCGCCATCATCCATCCCCTCATCGGGGCAGTCCCAGCCATTACGTTCCAGCAACTCATCCAGATACTCATCCATTGCATCCCCCCCCCCCTGCCAGCACCCGATGCACCGGCCATGGGTGCAACCCTAGCACTCATCGATGACAGGCAAATGACAGCGACACGGCTTAAAAAGAGAAGGAAAGCGGGAAATAACGCCCACAAAAAAAGCCCCTATCAATTGATAGGGGCTTTTTAAGAGTGGCGGAGCGGACGGGACTCGAACCCGCGACCCCCGGCGTGACAGGCCGGTATTCTAACCAACTGAACTACCGCTCCAATTTGGTGGGTGGTGACGGGATCGAACCGCCGACCCTCTGCTTGTAAGGCAGACGCTCTCCCAGCTGAGCTAACCACCCGGAAAGTGAAGCGCATTTTACTGACCCGGGCGCGCTAGTCAATGATTTTCTGGGAATTTATCCACTCGATCCTTTCAGGCTCTGGGGACGGGCTGGCAGATCACCATCTGCAGCACCTGCTCGGCCAGCTGAGCGACGGACAACCCTCCGTCCTTTCGGTACCAGGTAGAGGTCCAGGAAAGCGCCCCGGTCAACAAACGCCGAATCACAAAGGGCTCCCCCCTGAGTAACCCCTCCCTACACGCCTCAGAGATAACCCCCAACCACAGGGACTCATAGATATCACGCAGCTTAAGGATACGGGATTGCTTATCCTCGGGCAGGTTACGCCACTCGAATACCAGCACATTCATCGCCTCACCGGTGACCCCATTAATCGACTCCAGCTCGCAACGGATCAGCGCAAGCAACTGATCTTGCAAGGACGCGGATGCCCGTAGCGCATCGATAACCAGACGCGTATTAAAGACGATGGTATCGTGCATTACCGCTTCGAGAATCTCATCCTTGTTCTTGAAGTGGTGAAAAATGCTCCCCGACTGGATGCCGACCGCACTCGCCAGGTCCCGCACAGTGGTGCGGTCAAACCCCCTTACGTGGAACAGGTGTGCCGCTGTTTGCAGCAGACGGCCCTTAGCCGATGCCGGGTCAACCGTGTCCATAGCCGCTAAACGGGTGCCCAGTGCTTCAAGACTGGGGAGTTCGATCACTTTACTGCTCATGGGGCTCTCCATTAATGGGCCATCGTTGCCTATCATATCCTGAATCCGCCACTTTACAAACCAAGCGCTTGCTTGGTAGCATCCAAGAACCTTACTAAGGGTGAAGCGCGATGCAAAACAATAAACAGATCACCATCGGATGCGCCTCCGCATTCTGGGGCGATACCTCTACGGCGGCCGCCCAACTCGTCCAGGGTGCTCAACTCGACTACCTGGTGTTTGACTACCTGGCCGAGGTCACCCTGTCGATCATGGCGGGCGCGCGCCTGAAAAACCCGCAAATGGGGTATGCTCCTGACTTCATCTCCACCCTCGCCCCCTTGCTGGGCGAGATAAGCCGCAAGGGGATTAGAGTCATCAGCAACAGCGGCGGAATCAATCCCCACAGTTGTGCAGAGGCGCTGCGGGCAGAGATTGCCAAGCAGGGCCTGGCGCTGAAAGTGGCGGTTATCAACGGCGACAACCTGATCGCTCAAGCCACTCAACTGGCCAGCGAAGAGGTAAAGGAGATGTACACCGGCGCACCGCTACCCCGGGGACTGGTCAGCATCAATGCCTATCTGGGAGCGCCGGCCATCAGCTCGGCTCTCGCGGCGGGGGCAGATATAGTGATCAGTGGTCGCGGTGTCGACAGTGCCGTTGTAACGGGCGCCCTGGTGCATGAGTTTGGCTGGTCCTACCAGGACTTCGACAAGCTGGCACAGGCCAGCCTGGCTGGACACATCATTGAGTGCGGAGCCCAGTGCACCGGCGGTAACTTCACCGACTGGGAAACTGTACCCAATTACGAAAATATCGGATTCCCAGTGGTCGAGGTGAGTTCCGACGCCAGCTTCGTGGTCACCAAGCCCGAGGGCACCGGGGGGCTGGTTAACTGCGCCACCGTGGCCGAGCAGGTGGTGTACGAAATCGGAGACCCTGGCAGCTATTACCTGCCCGATGTGGTATGTGATTTCCGCCATATTTCGTTGCAACAGACCGCACCAGACCGAGTCGCTGTCGAGGGCGCCCGTGGGCGGCAGCCAACCAACAGCTACAAGGTTTCGGCCACTTATATGGATGGCTACCGCTGCACCGCAACCTGCCTGATTGGCGGCATCGACGCCCCCGCAAAAGCCTCGCGGGTCGCAGATGCCATTCTCAACAAGGTGACGGCCCTACTGGAAGCCGGCGAACGGGGCGGGTTTACAGCCCGGTCGGTGGAGCTACTGGGCACCGAAGCGACCTACGGTGCCCGCGCAAAGCGCACGGACACCCGCGAAGTGGTACTTAAAATAGCGGTGGCCCACCCCCAGAAGGAGGCCCTGATCCTCTTCTCCCGTGAAATCGCCCAAGCGGCCACCGGCATGGCGCCGGGGCTCACCGGGCTGGTGGGGGGGCGCCCCAATGTTCAGCCGGTGATCAAACTGTTCTCCTTCCTGATCGATAAGTCGCGGGTGCCGGTCAGCTACCAGATAGCCGATGAGGTAGTGATGGTTGATATCGAGACCAGTGGCACTGCTTACCAGCCCCCGGAGCCCTCTTGCGAATCGCCACCCCCTCCCCCCTCCTCAAACTGCGATGCGTCCGTACCCTTGATCGCACTGGCCTGGGCCCGCAGTGGCGACAAGGGCAACCACAGCAACATCGGCGTGATTGCGCGGGACCCGGCTTACCTGCCCTATATCCGTGAGGCCTTAACGGAGTCGCGTATCCACACACTGATGGCACACCTACTCGATAGTGACACGAGCCGGGTGCTGCGCTGGGAATGGCCTGGCCTCAATGCACTCAACTTTTTACTGGAAAACAGCCTGGGAGGTGGCGGTATCGCGAGTTTGCGTATCGACCCCCAGGGCAAGGCTTTTGCGCAGCAACTGCTGGACCTTGAGATACCCGTACCAGCCTCACTGGCTAATGAACTAACACTGACAAGGGGAGACAGACCTTGAGTTACCAATCCGTTTTCAAAGATCAGCTGTTCTCCGGTAAAAACATCATCGTAACCGGTGGTGGAAGTGGAATCGGCCGCTGCACCGCCCATGAGCTCACCGCGCTCGGCGCCAGGGTCTACCTGATCGGCCGAAACGAAGAGAAGCTGCAAAAGGTTCAACAGGAGATTGCTGAGGATGGAGGCATAGCCGCCTACCGGGTATGTGACATCCGTATTGAGGATGGGGTAGTCGCCACCGTCAAATCGATCATCGATGAGTGCGGCCAGATCCATGGGCTGGTCAATAATGCGGGGGGGCAATATCCCTCCCCCCTTGCGGCCATCACCCAGAAAGGGTTTGAGACTGTGGTTCGCACCAACCTCACCGGCGGTTTTCTCTTTGCCCGCGAAGTCTACAACCAGTCAATGTCTAAATCGGGCGGCGCCATTGTCAACATCACCGCCGACAACTGGGGGGGCATGCCCGGCATGGCTCACTCCGGCGCAGCCCGCGCCGGTATGGACAACCTCACAAAAACGGCGGCGTACGAATGGGGGTGTTCGGGGGTGCGGGTCAACGCGGTAGCTCCTGGCTGGGTCGCCTCCAGCGGCATGGACACCTACGAGGGCCCCTTCCGGGCGGTCATCCCCACCCTGATTAAACAGGTTCCCCTGCAGCGGATGGCCACCGAAGCCGAGGTCAGCTCCCTGATCTGCTTTTTGCTGAGCGAAGGGGCCAGCTTCATCAGCGGCGATACCATTCGTGTCGATGGGGCGGCTTCCCAGGGCTCAGGGGTTTGGCCTCTGCCCAAGGCAAAAAACTCCAATAGTTACAACGGATTTCATCGAGCGGTAACACCCAAGGTGTTGCAAGAAGACTAACCCTCGCCAGGACAACGCCATGGCCATTTTGCAGTCCGATATAGATACCGCCTCCACGCAGTTCGCTGAGAACTGTCGGGTCATGCAGGCGGCTATCGACGGCTTCCGTGCCGCCGAACAGACAGTGATCGACACCGCCGAAGCCGCGCGGGAGAAGTTCCGGCTGCGAGGCCAGCTGCTGCCCCGCGACCGTATCCAACGGCTGCTGGACCCCGGTTCTCCTTTTCTCGAGCTGTCTACCCTGGCGGGCTACCATATGCACGACGACAAGGATGGCTCCCTGGCCGGTGGCGGGATCATCGCTGGCATCGGGTTCATCGCCGGCATTCGTAGCCTCCTGATCGCAAATAACAGCGCCATCAAAGGGGGGACCATCTCCCCCTCCGGCCTGCAAAAAACCTTGCGCCTGCAAGAGATTGCCAGGGAGAACAAACTGCCCGTGGTCACCATGGCAGAAAGCGGTGGTGCCAACCTGAACTACGCAGCAGAGATCTTTGTCGAAGGGGCGCGAGGCTTTGCCAACCAGGCAAGGCTCTCGGCAGCAGGTATTCCCCAAATCACCATCGTTCACGGCAGCTCGACCGCCGGCGGAGCCTACCAGCCCGGCCTCTCCGATTACGTGGTGGTGGTGCGCAACCGGGCCAAGATGTTCCTGGCCGGTCCTCCCCTGCTCAAGGCGGCCACCGGTGAAATCGCTACCGATGAGGAGCTCGGCGGGGCCGAGTTGCATGCCGAAATTGCCGGCACCGCAGAGTACCTGGGCGAGGATGATGCCGACGCCCTGCGTATCGCCCGCGAGCTGCTGCAGCAGCTGCCCTGGAATGAGCAGCTGCGCCCTCGCCCACAGGCCCACTACCCGGAACCCCTCTACCCCACATCTGAACTACTGGGAGTGGTGCCCGCCGAGGCCAAACAGCCCTATGACGTGCGTGAGATCATTGCCCGCATCGCTGATGGCTCGGAATTTGTCGACTTCAAGCCGTTGTTCGACAACCAGACGGTCTGTGGTCACCTCAAGATCCATGGGTTTTCCTGCGGCATCATTGGTAATAACGCGCCCATTACCGCTCAGGGTGCCAACAAGGCGGCACAGTTTATCCAGCTCTGCGACCAGAGCCAGACGCCGATCCTGTTTTTTCACAACACCACCGGTTTTATGGTGGGAACCGAATCGGAGCGCAACGGTATCATCAAGCACGGTTCGAAAATGATCCAGGCCGTGGCCAACGCGCGTACCCCCAAGATTACCATCGTGGTTGGGGGATCCTACGGTGCCGGCAACTACGCCATGTGTGGACGCGGGCTCGATCCGCGCTTTATTTTTGCCTGGCCCAATAGCCGCACCGCCGTCATGGGTGGTGCACAGGCCGGCAAGGTACTGCGTATTGTGACCGAACAGAAACACGCCAAGCTGGGCAAGGAGGCGGCCCCCGAGATGCTCGATATGATTGAGCAGGTAACGGCCCAGAAATTGGACGCCAGCTCCACCGCCCTGTTCGGGACGGCACGTTTATGGGACGACGGACTGATCGATCCACGGGATACACGGCGACTGCTAGGCTTTCTGCTCGAAACCTGCGACGAGTCCCACCGCAGGACACTGCACCCCAACAGCTTTGGCGTTGCCCGCTTCTAGCTTACCTATCCATTTTATAAAGAGAGACCGTCATGAAATTTACCCAGGAACACGCAGAGATCCGCCGTACCACTCGCAACTTTATAGAGACCGAGGTCAACCCCTACGTCGATGAGTGGGAGGAAGCGGGTATTTTTCCAGCCCACGAGCTGTTCAAAAAGATGGGTAACCTGGGCCTGCTGGGGATATCCAAGCCTGAGAGTGCCGGCGGTATGGGCCTGGATTACTCCTACGAGCTGGTGGCGGCCGAGGAGCTGGGGGTTGCCCACTGTGGAGGGGTGCCGCTGGCGATTGGCGTACAGACCAATATGGCCACACCGGCACTGGCCCGCTTTGCCGACAAAGCCCTGCAACAGGAGTTTCTCGCGCCGGCCATTGCCGGTGACCTGGTCGCCAGTATCGCAGTCTCCGAAACCGGTGCCGGTTCCGACGTAGCCGGCATGAAAACCAGAGCCCGCAAGGATGGGGATGACTACCTCATTAACGGATCAAAAATGTGGATCACCAGCTCCACCCAGGCCGACTTCTTCTGTCTGCTGGCCAACACCAGTGATGATAAGCCCCACGTCAACAAGTCCCTGATCGTGGTTCCGGCCAATACGCCAGGGATCAGTTTCTCCGAGCCCCTCAAGAAGCTGGGAATGCGCTCTTCCGATACTGCACAGGTCTTCTTTGACAACGTGCGCGTCCCCCAACGCTACCGAATCGGCGCCGAGGGGGCCGGCTTTATGATGCAGATGATCCAGTTCCAGGAGGAGCGGCTATGGGGAGCAGCCAACTCCCTCAAATCGATGGAGCGAGTGATCAACGAGACCATCGCCTATTGCCGCGAGCGCCACACCTTCGGCCAGCCGCTGATCGATAATCAGGTGATCCACTTCCGCATGGCGGAACTGCAAACCGAGATAGAAGCTCTGCGTGCCCTTGTCTATCAGGCCTGCGAAACCTACATGGGGGGGCAGGATGTAACCAACCTGGCCTCTATGGCCAAGCTGAAGGGGGGGCGGCTGGCTCGCGAGGTATCGGACTCCTGCCTGCAGTATTGGGGCGGCATGGGCTTTATGTGGGACAACGTCGCTTCCCGCTCCTACCGCGACTCCCGCCTGGCCTCCATCGGTGGTGGGGCCGATGAGATCATGCTTGGCATCATTTGCAAATACATGAACATCCTTCCCGGCAAGAAGAGATCCTGAGTATGCAACCCCTGGAGCTACCCACTTTCGACACCCTGCGCTGCGAGCTGGAGGCCGGCAACCTTCACCTTTGGCTGCAACGCCCCTCCGCCCGCAACGCCATGAGTCTCAAGATGGTCGAGGAGCTGCTCGCCCTGTTTGAGCGGATCGAACCCCGCAGGGATGTGCGGGCACTGGTGATCCGCGGCAGCGATGGCAACTTCTGCGCCGGCGGCGACATCAAGGATATGGCCAGCGCCCGGGCTACCCCCGCCGGTGCCGATACTGACCCTTTCTTCGAGCTGAACCGGGCCTTTGGGCGCATGATCACCCGCGCCAACCGCTTGCCCCAGGTGGTGGTCGCCGTGCTCGAGGGGGCCGTGCTTGGCGGCGGCTTCGGCCTGGCCTGTGTCTCCGATGTAGCGATTGCGGTTGAGGGGGTGCAGTTTGGACTGCCCGAGACCGGTCTCGGTATTCCTCCCGCACAGATCGCCCCCTTCGTAGTCAAGCGCATCGGCCTGACCGAAGCGAGGCGCCTGATGCTATTGGGATCCCGCTTTGGTGCCGAGGAGGCCTTACACCTGGGACTGGTGCACTACCACAGCTCAGCCGACGCCCTCGACGAGCAGCTTGCTGCCGTGCTGGCGCAGGTCAAACGCTGTGCCCCCGAGGCCAATGCCACCACCAAGTCACTTTTGCTGGCAACCGAAACCATGGAACACGAAGCCCTGCTTGATTATGCGGCCCAGCAATTTGCTGCAGCGGTACGCAGCGATGAGGGTGGCGAGGGTACCCTGGCTTTTATTCAGAAGCGCCCACCCAGCTGGGCCCAGTAACCTAAACGCGACCCGATCACCAAGGAGCTTGCCATGCCCACCATAGAGAAACTGTTGGTCGCCAACCGGGGAGAGATCGCGGTCCGCGTACTGCGAACCGCCCGCGAGCTGGGTTATCGCACCGTTGCCGTCTATAGCGAGGCCGACCGCCACTCCCTGCACGTCAACCTCGCCGACGAGGCCTTCTGCATCGGGGCTGGCCCTGTTCAGGAGTCCTACCTGAACGCAGACGCCATCCTCCGTGCGGCTGAACACTGCGGTGCGAACGCCATCCATCCCGGTTATGGTTTCCTTTCTGAAAACAGCGACTTTGCCCAGCGCTGCCAGGATGCGGGTCTTATCTTTATCGGCCCCAGCAGCGCTGCCATCGAACTGATGGGCTCCAAGCGCCGCTCTAAAATCGCCATGATCGCCGCTGGTGTCCCCTGTATACCGGGCTACGAAGGTGAGGACCAGTCGCCAGAGGCACTACTGGAAGCAGCCAGCGGTATCGGTTATCCCCTGATGATCAAGGCATCGGCCGGCGGCGGTGGGCGCGGTATGCGCCTGGTGCTTGAGCCGAGCCAACTTGCGGTCGAACTTGAACGGGCTGCCTCCGAGGCGCAATCCGCCTTCGGCAGTGGCGAGCTGATTCTGGAAAAAGCGGTGATCGCCCCCCGCCATATCGAAATCCAGGTGTTTGGTGACCAACAGGGAAATGTGATTTATCTCGGCGAGCGGGACTGTTCGGTTCAACGCCGCCACCAGAAAGTGGTTGAAGAGGCCCCCTCCCCCTTCGTTGATGAGTCCCTCCGCCAACAGATGGGCGAAGCGGCGGTGTTGGCCGCCAAGGCCTGCAACTACGTAGGGGCGGGAACCGTCGAGTTCCTGGTGGACGCCGATCGCAACTTCTATTTCCTCGAGATGAACACCCGCCTGCAGGTGGAGCACCCGGTTACCGAGCTGGTGACCGGTACCGACCTTGTTGAGTGGCAGTTGAGAGTCGCCGAAGGCCATTCCCTGCCACTGCTCCAGTCGGATGTCCGTATTCAGGGGCACGCCATCGAGGTGCGCCTCTACGCGGAGGATCCGGCCCAGAACTACCTACCCCAAACGGGCACAGTGGAACGCTGGATTCCCGCCTGCTTTGAGGGGGTGCGTATCGACCATAACCTGAAAAATGGCAGCCTGATCCCCTCTTTCTATGACTCTATGCAGGCCAAGGTGATCTGCTGGGGTGAAACCCGGGAGATCGCCCGTCGTAAACTGGTCAGGGCGCTTGAAGAGACCCAGCTGTTCGGTCTTACAACCAACAAGGGCTATCTGCGTAATATCCTGTGTCATCCCCGTTTTGCCGCCGGCGAGGCAACCACCGCCTTCATCGAGACCGATTTCGCCTCTGATCCCTCCCTGACGCAGCCCCCCCCCCCAGCTCGGGTCAACGGGCTGGCGGCGCTTCTCTTCATGGCCGATGGCCAGCAGCCGGCCCACTACGATTGCTGGCACTCCGCCGCCGAGGCCAGCTGGCAGCTGCGCCTCTACTGCTCGGGCCAGGAGTACAGCCTGCAATGCAGCACATCACCGACGAGCAACCGCAGGGTGGTCCACAACCAACAGCTCTGCGATAGTGAAGTCGCAGTACAACCGCCGATTGAATTCGACGAGTTCAGCCTTGCCGAGCCCGGTGTTTTGGAGTTTGTGATGCAGGGTCACCTGCAGAGGGTGCCCTATTTTCGCCGGGGTAACATCCTCGAGCTGGAGGTGGATGCTGTTCACTACCGCTACGAGAACCGCACCCAACTCAGTACAGGTACCCAGCATGAAGGCGGTGATACCTGTGTGCGGGCACCCATGGAGGGAAGCCTCACCGCCCTTATGGTGGCCGTTGGGGACCTGGTCCAGCGTGGGCAAACCCTCGCCATCGTTGAAGCCATGAAAATGGAGCATCCCCTCAAGGCGAGTATGGAGGGGGTGGTGACATCGATTCGGGGTGAAGCCGGTGACCAGGTTAAAACACGCCAGGTCCTGATCGAGCTTGCCGACTCCCCTTGACCCTAACCCCATCAACCTGGAGCTACCCATGGAATCCTTGACTGGAAAAACCATCGTCATCACCGGCGGCAGCCGCGGTATCGGCCGCGAAATAGCCCTGCGCTGTGCTCGCGATGGAGCCAATATAGTGATCGCCGCCAAGTCCGCCAGCCCCCACCCACACCTCGAAGGTACCATCTTTAGCGTCGCCGAGGAGGTCGAGGCCGCGGGTGGTCAGGCACTGCCAATGCAGGTGGATGTCCGCTATCCCGAACAGGTGGAGGTGATGGCCGCCGAGGCCGCCAGGCGATTTGGCGGGATCGATGCACTGATTAATAATGCCGGTGCCATACGACTGACCAATGTCGAGCACACCGATATCAAACGCTTTGACCTCATGACCCAGGTCAACAGCCGGGCCGTCATGATCTGCACCCAGGCTGTTCTGCCCTATTTAAAAGAATCGAGTAATCCTCATATTCTCAGCCTATCACCACCTCTCAATATGGACCCCCGCTGGTTTCGTAACCACGCTCCCTACACCATCACCAAATACGGCATGTCGATGCTCAGCATCGGTATGGCGGAGGAGTTTCGCAGCAAGGGTATTGCGGTTAATACGCTTTGGCCGCAGACCATCATCGCCACCGCCGCCATCGAGTTCGAGCTGGGAGGCCGCCGCGCTTTCGACCGTGCCCGCACGCCGGCGATCATGGCCGACGCAGCCTGGGAGATTTTGCGTAGTGAAAACCTGGCGCTCAGCGGTCGTACCCTGATCGATGAGGAGATTCTCCGTGAACGGGGGGTCACCAACTTCGACCACTACCGGTTTAACCCCGAAGGGGGCGAGTTGACGCCAGACCTCTTTGTTTAGCGCCTCAGCAACGGCAGCCGCTGGTGGTGACCAGAGACTGCCGTTATACTCCGCCGCACCACCTACCTGGCGGAGCCACCGTGACCTCATCTTCCTCCCTGCGTTTACCCACCCTGGCCCTGCTGTGCGCCGTTTTGCTGTGGAGTAGCTCCTTTATCGCGCTAAAGTTCGCCTTTGAAAGCTACACGCCCATGGTGGTGATTTTTGCGCGCATGGTGGTCGCCACCTGTTGTTTTATTCTGCTCCTGCCGAAGCTGGGACGCCCCAAGTACCGAAAGGGTGACTGGCGTTTGCTGGTCGGGATGGCCGCTTTTGAACCCTGCCTCTACTTTATTTTCGAGGCCTACGCACTCGCTAATACCAGCGCCGCACAGGCAGGTATGATATCCGCCACTCTTCCCCTGCTGGTAGCATTGGGGGCTTACCTGTTCCTTAAGGAAAAGATTACCCCCCTATCACTGACGGGCTTTGTAATAGCGGTCTCCGGTAGCGTCTGGCTTAGCCTCAGTAGCCCCAGTAACGAACAGGCGCCAAACCCGATGCTGGGTAATTTTCTTGAGTTTATGGCGATGGCCTGCGCAGCGGGTTATACCCTGATACTTAAGCACCTCTCGACACGCTACCGTCCCCTTTTCCTGACGGCGGTGCAGGCCTTGATCGGCGCCCTGTTTTTCTTCCCCCTGGCACTAATGGAAGGGATGCCAACGGAGGTCAAACCCGATGCACTGCTGGCGATCCTCTATCTGGGAGTGATCGTCACATTGGGGGCCTACGGGCTCTTTAATTATGCGGTGGGCAAGATGCCGGCTTCACTGGCCTCCAGCTTCATCAATCTGATGCCCCTTTGCACTGCCTTGATGGCCATGCTGATTCTCGATGAGCGCTTCAGCCTGCTACAGGTGCTCGCTGCAGGGCTGGTGCTGGTGGGAGTGTTCGTTGGGCGTCTGGGCCACCGCAGTCGAAGCTGACTTCAGGTCGATTCTTTCGGCTAACCAGTCGTAACGGTCGGCCAGCTCGTTACAGGAGAATCGGTAGAGCTCCGAGTTTAACCGCGTGAAAAGCGGCCGAAAGCGAAATTTATGTCCGCTCAGTTTCTCCAGCGCTCTGGACAGGTAATACGCCAGCGGGTAGCGCTGGCGATTACTGAAGTATCGGTTCGGGTTTTTCCACTGCAGCCAGTTATTGTAACGTTGCGCCAGGCCGATCAGTGGCCGCTGTAGCGGGTGCAACAGTCCCCTGCGTGCCAGGTCCCTTAGGTAGAGCCGTCGCCGGTCAGCATCGAGGGGCAGCTCCGGCGTCGGCATTATCACCACCGCCCCCATTTTTTTCTGCCCGAAGCTTTCACGGCCAACCCCCGCCTCCTCCGCTATCCTCCTGGCGATGGGCCGGTCGTAATCGGTGTTCAGGCGCCAGGGTGCCATCTCCTCAGTCTCGGCAATGCGATGAATACTCTCGCGTTGCACAGCTCCGATATGGGGAACGGGCAGGTGGGTAACAGTGCACCAGAGCCTCAGCTCGTTGACACCAAAGCCCCCCAGATCCCCTCGTTTTAACTGATTGTCGGCATCCTCCGCGAAGTGGCTGGCGAGGAGCCCCTGGTGCGTGTACCAAAGCTCCCCCATCATCCCGGTGAGTAGCAGAGAGTGGGAGCGGACGCGGGCAAAGATCGGGAGCAGGTTACGATCCTCATTATTGTGCACGGCCGCATTCAGGTAGGGCTCCAGACGCAGGTGCTGGGTAAACTCATCCCGTTCAATCCCTTCACACTCAATCCCCAGTTGCGCCGCTATTGCGGAACCGTCGTCACTGGGCCCCGCGCTCTTGCTCCCCGGTCGGTAAACCTCACCGATGGGTTTCGAATCTCTGCAGGTATAGGCCTTTATCCTGAACTTCCGATCGACCAGGGCATTGATGGCGGTGGAGTCATAACCCTGCGACTGGGTAGTCAACAATTCAAGGGGGTGTTGCCTATGGCTGGAACAACCATTTTCCAGGCAGCCATTGAGACTTCTCTGCAGGTAGTGCTGGTAACTCCCATAATTATTGAAGGGTGGTGGTGTGGGCCGCTTAACGATCTCGTAGCCCTGCGCACTCAACCTCAGACTATGGTGGATAAAGCGATGGATAACTCCCGACTGCAGGGGAATGGGGGTGATCACCGACTCCAGCCCGCGGGTACGCAACCAGTTCAAAGCTTCATAACCGCCATAACCCGCTTTAAGTCGATCCCCCATCGCCGCCAGCAACAGAACCTGGGAGTTGGATGCCAGGCAGCAGCCGTCCTGATGGTAAAAAAAAAGGGGCTCCGAAGGGGCGACCGAGGCGCTGATCAAAAGTTCAGTAGCCTCAAAATGTACGCAGCTGCCGAACAGGTTCATGCTGAGTTCGGGATGCGAACGTTCAAACGGTTCCGACCACACTCCCTCAACCAGCCTGTCCTTAATCCATTCGACCGCTGTTCCATGGACAACGGTCAACTGCTTGAAGTCGGTGGCCAGCAACCAGCCCAACGGGGGCATGCGCTCGTCAAGAACCCTGTTTAGCTCCACACCGTCTCCCTGCCGCGCTAGTGATCTTCAGCTGCTTAGAAGGGCGGCCCACAATTCCCATGTGGACTGCCCGTTAGTCAACTAATATTAGCCCGATATCGAGTGGCTGTAAGCCGGCATGTAAATACCCTCGCGCCACTATGGAAAACGCAGAGCCTTTCAAAAGGCCATAGACCTTATGCCATCAGTGCAGGGCTTTTCTATACTGATTTCAGTCATCACAAATGGAGCGTGATTGCTTAAAGGGACTTATCGTGAGCAGTATTCGAATATTCAACCACCATGTCAAAACGCCCTACTTCATTTTGGGGTTGGTGGAGTTCCTGTTGTTTTTTATCGGCCCCTTCTGCGCCATCTGGATACGCTACGGATCACTCGCCCCCGAATGGGACAACCCCGACCTGTTTCCCCTGACTTACAGGGCCGCATTGGTCAGCTCCACCTTTATTGTCTGTATGTATGCTTTGGGGATGTACCAGTCCCGCTTGCGGGAGGGCTCCAGCGGTCTCGTCCTCAGAACCCTGATCAGCTTTATCATTGCGAACATCACACTGGCGCTCTTCTATTTCCTGATACCCGAGCTGATCATCGGGCGCGGGGTTTTCTTTATTACCGCCGCCATCAACCTGCTATTCCTTGCTGCTACCCGGCTGTTTTTTGGCAAACTGGTGGATGAAAAGGTACTACGCACCCGAATACTGGTGCTCGGAGCCGGACAACGGGCTAGCCGGATTGCGTCTCGCTTCAGGCGCGAGTCTGACCGCAGAGGCTTCAAAATTGTAGGCTATCTACCCTCGGGGGGAAGCGAGGATCTACTTTGTAGCAGCCGCGCCATTGAGACTGACCTGTCATTGTGTCACCTCTGTCTGGCACACCAGATCGACGAGGTAGTGGTTGCCGTCGATGACCGGCGACAGGGGCTGCCCGTCGCCGATCTGCTCGAGTGTAAGATGCTGGGGATTGAAGTAATCGATGATGTCAGCTTCTTTGAACGGGAAACCGGCAAGATAGAGATTGAACTGCTGAGCCCTGGCTGGATCATCTTTTCCGATGGATTTCACACACGTCTCTACCAACTGGAAACACGCCGGGTCTTCGATATTCTCGCTGCCCTGTTGCTGCTGGTTTTAACAGCACCCATTCTGCTTGCCACGCTGATCGCCATAAAACTGGACGAGGGTTGGGGCGCGCCGGTCATCTATCGCCAGACCCGGACCGGCCTTGGGGGGATGCCTTTTGAGCTGTTCAAGTTTAGGAGCATGGTGGTCGATGCTGAAACAAACGGGGCTGTCTGGGCCAGCAAGGATGATCCCCGCACCACCCGCATAGGCCAGTTCCTTCGCACCTACCGTATCGATGAACTACCTCAGCTGGTCAATGTGCTGAGGGGTGAGATGAGCTTTGTCGGCCCCCGCCCCGAGCGCCCTGAGTTCGTTGAGAAGCTCAAGCAGGAGATCCCTTACTACGACGAGCGTCATCGTATCAAGCCAGGTCTGGTTGGCTGGGCTCAGCTCTGCTATCCCTATGGCGCTACGGTCAACGACTCTTTGCAGAAGTTTAAATACGACCTCTACTACCTGAAAAACCACAGCCTGTTCCTCGACATACTGATCCTGATCCAAACCGCCGAAGTCATTCTCTTTGGCAAGGGAGCCCGATAGTGATGTGCTTTTTGTCCAAGGCCCGGCTGCCCTCCCCTTATGTCACTTAGCCAGCGCATCCGCCAGAATACGCTATGGATGTTTGGCGGCAACATAGGCCAGAACCTGCTCGCCTTTGCCTCGGGCATCGTACTGGCCCGGCTGCTGGCGCCTGAAGATTTTGGAATGCTGGTCACCATCCAGATCTTTACCGGTGCGGCCGGGCTGGTTGCCGCCGGCGGCATGGGTGTAGCGTTGATTCAGGCCAAGGAGCTCAATGCCCGTGATGCCGATGTGGTGTTTACGGTACAAAGCGCCATCTGCCTGCTGATCTTTACCGCCTTCTACGGCATCGCGCCCTATTTCGCCGACTGGTTTAACGACCCGGCTTACCGGGACATGCTGCGGGTTTCTGCACTGACCTTCCTGATTCGTCCGTTATCCAACATACCCACCGCGCTGCTGAGCCGTGATCAACGGATGCGAGAGATTGCCGTGGTCCGAGTGCTGACCCTGGTGGTCAGCGCCAGTTGCAGTATCTATATGGCAACCCAGGGGCTCCAAACCTGGAGCCTGATACTTGGCGGCCTGGCCGGGGGGCTATTTCAAAGCCTCCTTCTGATCCACCTCAGCCGCTGGAGTCCGCGCTACGGCTACGAACGCAAGGTGGCCCGCCAGCTGGGTTGGTTTGGCGTCAAATTCGCCACCATCGCTACCGTCATCTACGCCCGCAAGCAGTTGGAAAACCTGATTACCAGTTACCAACTGGGTGCACAACAGGTGGGCCTGTTGAACAAGGGCAGCAGCCTTTCGGAGATGCCGACCAAAATCGTGGTCTCCTCAGCTTATCAAACCCTGTTCCGCGCCCTCTCCTCCATGCAGGACGACAAGGGGCAATCGATCTACCTGTTCCGCAAGTCGCTGATCCTGATCCAGGTAATCAGCTGGCCCTGTTATCTTGGGCTGGCCTGGCTGGCGGAGCCTTTTGTGCTTCTGGTCTATGGTGAAAAGTGGCTCTTCTGCGTGCCCGCCCTGCAGGTGTTCTGCCTGTGCGCCCTGCTCAGCACGACCAGCATGTACTCGGGGGCGGTTGTAGCAGCCCAGAACCAGCTGGGTAAAGAGGTCTCGATCCAGCTTGAGGCTACCCTGATCAAACTGGTGGCGGTCCTGATTGGTGTACAGTGGGGAATTCTGGGGGTGGCGTTGGCGATGTTGCCCAGTTTCAGCTACCTGACACTGCGCATGGCCTTCCTCGCCTGCCGTTCCTTGGGCGCCCCCTTCTCCATGGTAATTAAGTCCATGGGGCCTGCTGTTTTGCTGAACCTGCTGATGATTGCGGCCCTTCTACTCAGTGATCAGCTGTTGGTCAACCACCACAGTTGGTTGTACCTGTTTGCAACGGCGCTATGGGGTGCGCTGGTCTATCTGCTGCTTGTCTGCCTGATACCGGTTCCCGAACTCCGTAGCGAGAGCCGCCGTGCCATCCAGGTGTTGCTAGGGGCGCTGAATTGGCGGAGAGATCCCCCCAAACCCTGAGTCTAGCGCAGCCCCAACAGCCCCCGCTTCACCATGGGCTCTCCCCGGTTTCGCTTTACCTGCACACAGCGATCATCCCACAACTGCACCATGCCAAAGTCTTTCTGGTTGGTCACGATCAGGTCGCCGAGGCCCTGCTCCAGCAACCACTGCTTCACGGGTGGAATATACTCGGGTACCGACGCACGAGCGGTAAATATCCTCACGTCCTCCCCCTGGCGCAACCACTCACGCACACGCGCCATCATCGGCTCTACCGGTTTCCCGATATGGTCCGGCCCCCGCCAACGGTCATAATGGGCTAGGGTCCCATCCAGGTCGACTCCAATCCATCCCTCCATACATCCCCCTGTCAAAAAACTTAACAACCCCAATAAGCCCTTCCAGAAAAACTACTCTAACCCCATGAAAAAAAAGAGCTTACCCCATACAGGTATACAAATTGCTGAACACTCTTACAAGAATAATCAACGATCCTCCTTACTTTCGGTACCAGCCAACGCATCGGATGCCCAGCTGATTGGGTGGCACAGCCACCAGGGATATTCAACATGTCTGAGGAGCTGTATTTAGTCAGTGCCATGCTACTACTGGGTGCGATACTGGCAACCATACTGTTATTTTCAGCCCGCATGCGTCACCCCCAGCGAGGCCACGGGATCAGTATAAGCCAGGCTCTTGAGAGCTCTCTGGATGCGCGCAGGCGCTCCAGCTTTATTCGCAGACGCTATACAGGCGTCGTCTACTACCCCTTTGTCGATGCCGATGGGGTACCCGTCACCCACGACCGCAGGCACTGCTATGATCGACGCCACTCATAACCGCCAGCTACTCCGGCGCCAGTAGTGCCCTCACGTAACGGGCAGGAATGGCGTATGTGATGCCGCTCGGCCGCTCCAGCAAAGCCTCTTTCGAGGCCTGAATAAAGACCTTGTTGACCACCCCCAACAGAGCTCCCGTCTCCGGATCATACAGCGGACTTCCGCTATTGCCCGGGTAGGCCGTTGCATCCAGCTGGTAGACCAGGAAAGGGTCTCGCAACCGGCGGATCGAGGCCGCATCAAGCTGTCGGCTGTTCACGGCAGGAATCGCAACCGGTGTGATACTGGAGATGTAACCGCGGTGGGTAACCGGATAGAGACCCAATACCACACCGAGGGGGTATCCGGTGAAGGCGATTTCGCGGCCCTCCCTCACCTCCCGACCTGCACGCCCCAAATTCAACGCCGGCAAAGGGGTTCCGCTGATTCTTAGCAGCGCCAGGTCATGTTCTGTGTCACGACGAATGACCCGGGCCTGGCGCCTCTGTGCCTGCGCTCCCCGGCCAACGAAAATCATCAGCTCCTCGCCGGCATCGTCCGCCAGAGTCTGGCTGACCACGTGATGGTTGGTCACTACATGGTATCCATCATCGACAACAAAACCGGTGCCGACCAGTAGCGGTGCGGGTGTTCGGGTACGCTGATAACTGCCCACCCCCACCACCGATTCAGTAACCCTGGCCACCACCGCCTCAAAATCACCGTCCCCAAGGCAGAAACCGGCCTGCATCGCCAGCAACAGCACCACCAGATAACAGGCTCTACGAAGGAGCCGCCGGATAGGGGGTTTCGATGGTGCTATGCCCCATGGGTTCGAAGCCACTCGGGAGTTCAACATTGCGCCTCTCTAATTTCTGTACGTTCTAAGCGTGATCTCATCACGCTGCTAAGCTGATAATGAATCGACAAGCGGCCCCTGCCCAATGAAGGTCACCCCCACAGCACGTTTATTTCCCGCCATCCACCCAGCCTCGTTACTGGTCATCACCCTGTTAGTGACGCAGGGAGCAACAGCGACTGCAGAGGTTAAGGATAGCCGTAACCGCTGGGAGCTCTACCACGAATTCACCCCCAATGGGTGGCGGCGCCATAACCATGCCGGCATCGCCTACGATGAGGCCCGGGACGCGATCTACATGTTTGGCTCCGACACACACGGCCTGGACCACGACAACAGTGTTTACCAGTTCGATATCGCCGGCAAAACCTGGACACAGCACTATTCGCCGTCCCCACTGTCCAGCTACCAGGTGAGCGATGATGGGCTCAATACCGCAAACCACCAGGGTCAGGTTCGCCCCTGGGCCATGCACACCTACGACAACATCCTCTTCGACCCAAATCGTCGGGCGCTGGTCATTACTGCGTTCCCTGAGCACAACCCACAGGGCAAAAAGATGGGACGAAAAGGCGCCTGGGGAACCTGGCTTTACTATGTGGACTCACGCAGCTGGGAGCCGTTGGCTACCCCCCCCAACCAGCCGAAGGCATTCGCCGCCGGTTCCGCCTATGACCCCGATGGCAAGCGCGCATTCCTCTACAAGTGGAAGATGTGGACCCTCTCCTCCAGTGGTAAACAATGGCTACAGGAGGGGCCCGGCAGCAAACACGCGATCCACTATGCCGTCGAGTATGACAGCCGCCATCGGCTGTTGGGGGTGTTCGGTGACCATAAGAACAGCAGCCGCGTCCACCTTTATTTTCCCGGCAAGACAGGGGAAGCCGGGCGTTGGGAGGTGCGCGAGCCGACTGGTGACCTTGCCCCCGAAGATCAGCACTTCCCGGTGGCCTTTAGTACCCGGGATGGCGTCTTCCTGCTGGCACCGGACGATACCGTCTTCGTCAAACAGCCGTCTGGTTATCGCAAGCCGATCAAGCCCAAACGAGCGTTCACATTTCTCTATGATGTGGAGCGCAACCGCTACCTGAAACTACCCGACGCAGAGCTTCCGCCCCTGGGTATGAACTACGCCATGATCTACAGCGCGCCGAGAAACGCTTTTTTCCTATTGACAGGTAATGACCGGCTGAGCGTTTGGCGCCTCAAGCTCGACCTTGAGGCACTGCCACAATGGGCTGACGGGAGCCAGCCATGATCCGCACCACCGCCCTGCTCTGTCTCCTGCAACTCCTGCTTTCCCCCCCCCTTAGCGCTGATGAGCAGTGGCAGGTCCGGCCCTTTGTGGGGTCCCTTTCCGGTGGTCCTGCGTTCGGCCAGATGTTACAAACTGGCAGTGGTCTGCACCACCTGTGCGGCACCGAGGATGGCTCGCTTTTCCTGGCGAGCGGGCAGCGGATTGATCGTATAGATCCCGATGGGCAGCGCTGGCCTATTGCCGGCGATGGTTTTGAGGGACTGATCGACGGCCCGGCTGCCCTTACCCGTTTCAGAATGGGCGTGGGAGCTTATTACCGCAGCCACAACCTGGCCTGTGCACACCCAGGGTTGGTGTTTATTGGTGACACAGGTAATAAGCGGGTAAGAAGGCTGCAACTCCAGGGAAAGAACTGGGTGGTCGATACCGTCGCTGGCGGGGGGGGTGAAAAAAAAGCGCTACCGGGTACTTACCTCAAGGGGGGTAGTCTTGATCTTGGGAACACCTTCAGTATTGCCCTGCAGGATCAGACCCAACTTATCATCGCGACACGGTACGGTGCCTGGTCACTCCACCTGCCTAGCGACCAGGCCAGCTGGCTCGGTGCCTGGCCCGAGAGCACATCAACATGGAGAGGGTCTGCCAAACTAAACCTGATGATGGGGGATGCAGATCGCCTGGGTAACAGTTATTTCGTATCACGTACGCCGGACGTAGTGGTCAGGGTATCTGCTGAGGGCAAATTGGAGCACTTTGCCGGTATCGTCGCCCGTCACCCGAAGCCCCATCATATTGGAGACGGAGCTCCAAGGGAGGCGTATTTTGACACTCCAAACTCCCTGGTGGTGGCCCCCGACGGCAGCGCCGTTTATGTCTGTGGTGGCGATGAGTACGATATTCGCAGAGTACCGACGGCCCCCGGCGAGCCTACCCAGACCCTGATGCGCAACGGCCGCTGGGGCCACGCCAGTCTACACCCCAATAAGGCCCGCGGCCCCGCCGTCTTCAGTCCACAGGAGACGGGAACGCTCATGCCCCAAGGGACGTTGAGCGTAATGATGGTCTCCCCCCTTTATGGCCGCGATTGGGCTGGCAATCTCTACGCAGGGCTGGTTCCCTGGCGAGGAATGAGCCAGTTCGTTGCCGGTAAGGGGGTACTACCGACCCACAGTTTCACGCTTTACCGGTTTGCACCATGAGCCTAGCGACTGAGCTGATCTCCCTTACGTTGCTGGTCTCCTCCTGCTCAGGGCTCACAGAGCCTTCGGATAATGACACATCTCACCAACTGCTCCCCGCCCTCGCATCGGGACGGGAGCAATTCCTGCTGGCCTGGGTCAGCGGCTTTCCCTATCCGCAACAGCCGCCTCCCGAAATCGGTTTGACAACACTCTCGGCAATCGGCGCTCCGCAGGAGGAGGTGACCCATCTGCGAACGGGCGACCGAACCATTGCCGGAGAGGTTGATGTTGCCTTTAATGAGCGCTATCTCGTTGTTTGGCAAGCCTTCAGGAGCACCACCGGTTGGGATATCGAAGCGGCCCTGATATCAGTAGGTGAAGTGATCAGTGTGGAGCGACAGTGGACCCTTGATGGCAGCACAAACAATCAGAGCCGGCCAAGGGTCATCCCCCATGACGATGGCTTTGCTGTCGGCTGGAGCGGGTATCGCGACGGATTCTACCGACCCTTCATCACAACGCTTGACCCTGACGGACACCGGGTTCATAGCGGCCCCCTGCATCGGCCGGCAAAGGGTTTTGATGGCTACAACCCGGGGTGGGGGTTCACCCCCGAAGCTAGGGGTGAGGCTCCCGATTTGTCCGGTTATCAACTTGAACTGCAGTCGGTCGACGGCCAGCTGTGGATCGCATGGCAGGACCAAAGCCAATGGTCTCCTGGCAAGAACGGGGCCATCAACTGGTTTTTTGCCCGCCTCACCGCCACCGATG
Organism: Aestuariirhabdus litorea; assembly: GCF_003864255.1. Lineage (NCBI taxonomy): Bacteria > Pseudomonadati > Pseudomonadota > Gammaproteobacteria > Oceanospirillales > Aestuariirhabdaceae > Aestuariirhabdus > Aestuariirhabdus litorea. Next base: position 1,239,875 of record NZ_QWEZ01000001.1, on the reverse strand, counting down.
GGGGGTGGGAAATCGAGCAACTGTTGCGTCCGACGAGCCCCCTACTTGCACGCACCAACGGCCTCCTTCTCTGTTACAACCGCCAGAGATGCCTCTTTGGAGGTGCCAGCGTGGTCGGCCGAGGCCAGGCAATGGCCCCGGCAATGGCATTCAATCCGCAAACGCTTACCCATATTAGCGTCAGTAACGCAAAGCCACGCTCCCACTCCGGATGGGATAGCGAGACACTGTTCCCCTTGATGGATGAGGCGTACAGCTTGTATGGGCCTGTTGACCTGATCGCGACGCCCTCTTCCCTGCAGCCAGATCTTTATGTCGCCGGCGTGGCCCGTACCGCGACACGCGGGGAAAGCGGCTACCATTTACTTGTCGGCAAACTCCGGGAGCAAGGGCCGGCAGTGGTATCAAGGGTTCTGCTCGAGTCCCCCGAGCCTATGCGCAACCCTAGCCTGGCCTTTCTGGGAACAACCCATCTGGTAGCCATTGAATCCGCGCTCCCTACCGGAGGTGTCCGGATACGACTATGCTCCTGGCAAGTGAGGTAACCCTTTGCAGCCCCGCATCTTTTTTTACAGCTTCCTGCTCTCAATGCTGCTAGCCCCCCAGGCGGGTGCAAGGCTGATCAACAATCAGCAGGACTATGAGTGGGATGGCACCCACTTTCGCGTTCCCCTGGAGCTCTGGGATCGTGGATCAACCCCTCACCATAACACCCCCGTCAGTAGTGGAGTCCCTCTACCCTATGGGCTGGTAAACGAGCCGGGGGAGCTGCGCCTGGAGGATGATGAGGGCAATGAGGTACCCTGCCAAATATCCGTCCTTAGCCGCTACTGGGCACGGGACAACTCCATTCGGTGGGTACTGCTCGATTTTCAAACCAGCCTCGATGCGGACCAGAAGCGACGCTTTTGGCTCACCAACCGGCCCTCAACACCGGCCCCCCCTTTCCTCCAGTTGCAGCGGAGTGACGATCGCTGGACTCTGGGCAACGGTCGCCTGTCCCTGGAGATCGACCTCAAATCAAACCGATTGCTCAGTGCCCTGGCGATCGACGGGATCCCCCTGCTGGCGGCCAAGTCCGGGGACGGACTGGTGATGGAGTCCTACCCGGCCCCCTACGCCGAACATATGCAGGGAAGCGCCTGGAATACCCACGGCTGGAATAAAGAACGTAAGCGGGTAGCAGTCAATATTCCAGCCCAACGCTTCGTCAGTCAGTACCAAACCGACCAGGTCACGCTGGAGATAAACGGCAGCCAAAGGGCCGTTGTGTTGATCAGGGGGAGATTCCAGCCTGCAGACGGGAGTACCTTCCAGCCACCCTTTTACCATACCCAGACCCGTATCCACCTTTATCGCGACAGCAACCGGCTGCGCATCGAACACAGTATCGGCAACAGCGGTCCCTCCCAGCCTTTTTGGGTGTTGCCTTATCACATGAGCGGCTGGCATATCAGTCTTGCACTACCGCCAACTAAACTCTATTACGGACTGTCAGGCACGGATCAAGATCAGATCCATAGTTCGAGCAACTCCTCATCTGAACCTTTCTGGTTGGGTCAGGGTGCGCCCGAGAACATCAAGAAGGGGGGGCGCTATCTGACCCGTCCAGGGCCGCTGCTGGCCTCGGATCCCTCTTCTAAGAAAGAGGATGCCATCGCCCGCTATCTCGCCGTTAGTGGCAAGCAGGCCAGCCTGATGCTAACTCTGGCCGACCTCTGGCAACTGGCCCCACAGAGGCTGGGAGTGCAAGAAAAACGCATTGAAGTGGAGTTTAACGCTAGGCCAGAGGACTTCCCCCCAAACACCTCACCAAAGCATAAGAAGCCCTGGTACCAGCTCGATATCGGAGAGCGTACCTACCACGACCTGACGCTGGCGGCCTTTCCCTACCCCGCCCGCCCGCAGGAGCTGGCATCGATCGCCCAAAGTGCACAATACCCACTGCGCGCCATGGCCCCCGTGCGCTGGTATCAGGATACCGAAGTCTGGTATCAGGAGATCGCCGCTAGCGGCTACCCTCCTGTAAGATCAAGCAAACGTCATTGGGTAGCGGAGCGGGGAGGATACCGTCGCTACGGCGAGGAGCGCAGCTACAACTCGGGTGGGCACCACAGCAGCCTGAATTCGAGCTGGCTGGCGCCCTTGCAGGAGCGCAGTGGGGAAAGCCTGGAGCGGGAAGAGGCGCGAAGCCGCTGGAGTATTACCCATAATCCGGGACTTAACTATCGGCTGGGGCCACTGAGCTGGAACTCCGAGGCCCCCTATCGAGGCATCAAGCAGCAACTCGACCAATGGAACCAAACGGCGGGCTTCGGTGGCAAGGAGATCTACCTGTGGGCCAGCAGCCAGGACGGCGAAGAGAAGAGTGAGGGGCAGAGCTACCTCAACTTTTACAAATGGCTGCCCGATATCGAGCACTACGCCCTGTTTCGGATGTTCGAATGGTACTACCTGACCGGCTCCCCCTGGGCGCTCGAAACCATCAACGGGTTTGTCAGTTGGGGGCTCAACTTCCAGTCGTTGCGGATGTTCCAGGGCAACCCTCCCCCACTGGAGGATACCCAATTATTTGAACGCGACCGCAACGCCCTCAGACGCGCCCATTACTCGCGTATCTATAACTGGATGCTCTACACCAACCTGGCCGGACTCCATGCCACCGGTAATCCGGTGATGGATTATTTTGCCCGCTGGCAGATCCGTCGGGCGCTGACCCTGCTGCGTCTACGGCACGGCCAGTTCAGCAACTGGAAAGATGAGGTGTTGGGCTCACTGGATAGCCCGGAAAACCTCGTCATCGACAGGGATCATCCCGAGCTCTTCAGCCCCCTCAGCAACAAGCTCTACGGATCGAACGCCAAAACCTGGATGGAGGCCCAGGCGCCCCTGGCCCTGCATGAGGCCTACAAGACCTACCGGGACGAACGTATTCTGGATGCCCTCTGGGGGCAGGCCGACTACTTTGCCAACCACGCGCTGTTTTACCCACAGTTGGGCCTGTTTAACGAAGTAACCGCTATGCCCCATACCCGTTACGGTGCTTCCTCCCCGCCCATCAAGCCGATCTGGCATGACCGCTACCTGCAAGCCTTTCCACTGCTCTACTACTACTCGGGCGACCCTAGGCTGAGGACGCGTTATGAGCAGGTGAAAGAGAGCGCAAAAAACCGCTGGATCCGCCCCTGGTTTACCCAGGTGGTGAACTGGGAGCAGTCCGCCGGCATCGCCAAGCGCTCCACCCAGGCACCGGATGCCATCCTCGACCTTACAGTGGTAAAGGCATCAAGAGCCGGTGGCATACAGCTGCAATGGAGCAGCCCCACGGACGATGGGCCCAGCGGCCACGCAGATCGCTATTTCGTGAAGCTCAGTAATCGCCCGATAGTGGAGTACGCCGCCAGCAACCATCCCCAGCGGCTGCCCGCATTAAACAAAGCGCTTGCGGATGTGGAGCAGCTGATAAGCAATCAGTCCAAGGGCAAGAAAAAACTCAATCTTCGCGTCGACAAGGATGCCATTGAGCGTGAACTGGATAAGTTCCCTCTCGAGGACCCGAACTGGCAGCGGGTAGACGCATTTTGGATGGCCGAGCACGTTGCCGGAGAGCCGCTGCCATCTGCTGCCGGAACACCCGAACGATTTACCCTAAGGGAGCTTTTACCCTACGCCTGGTTTGGACTCGATAAGGGGCTACCCATCGACCAGCTGCCTTCCGGAACCTATTACCTGGCCATCAAAAGCTGGGATAGCGACCAAAATCTGAGCGCCATTTCCAATGTGGTGAAAATTGATCTTAACTAAGGGGGCATTCATCCCCAAAGGACCCGAGCGTGAGGCTATCCACCGATAAAATCGAGATTTCGATCATAATGCCCAGCTACAACGCGGCAGCCTTCATTGCCCAGAGCATCACCTCCGTAAAGGAGCAATCCTTCAGATACTGGGAGTTAATCATCGTCGACGATGGCTCTGATGATGGCAGTAGCGATCTGGTAGAATCGTTCCTGAGTGACCCTCGTATCAAGTTAATCCAACAGGATCACCTGGGTGCAGCAAAGGCAAGAAACCATGCACTCTCAGTTGCAAAAGGAGCGTTTATCGCCTTTCTTGATGCCGACGACTGGTGGGAACCAGAGTTCCTTAAAGCCATGCTGACTGCCTCCCGCTCAAGCGACGCCGACATAAGCTATTGCGGGTGGCAAAGAACCGGCTTGCCGGAGAAGCTTTGTCCTCGATACGTCCCCCCCGACTACAGCAAGGAGGGGCTTGTTGAGGCGCTGATGCGGGAAAATATCTGGCCTATCCATGCTGCCCTCACCCGTGCCGAGCTCATCAAGCGACTGGGCGGGTTCGATGAAACCCTACCCTGCTGTATGGACTTTGACCTCTGGCTACGCGCCTCGCCGGATATAAAAGTGACCCTGGTACCCGAAGTTCTGGCCTATTACCGCTTCCATGGTACAGGGCAGATCACCAGCCAGAAAGCCCGACTGGTGATCGTTCACCTGGAGGTACAACTCGATTTCCTTAAACAGCACAGCGAGATTGCCGCCCGCTTTACCCCGGAACAGATAGAGTACTGGACCTGGGACCGGGTACGACGCAAGGCCTATGGAAACTTCTGGCATGCCAACCTAGACACCAGCAGCCAGCTGTTTCGCTATCTGCTGAGAAGGGGCAAGTGGCGTCTATCCGATCTGCGTCACATCCTCTTCTCGCTGCTTCCGCCTCAAGTCCAGCGGCGGATACCGCTGGGGCCCTCTCTCCCCTCCTAGGGGGACTCTTGGGTCTCAAGGCGTTCGATACGCCGCTTAAGAATGATCGAGTCCGGGTTTTTCGCGATCCCCTGTTCAAGTAGCTCCCTAGCCTTGACCATATTACCCTGGTGCTTGTAATAATCGGAGAACACCGCATAGCCCTGTGTAAAGTCCGGCTTCAGCTCGATGGCACGGCCGTAATAGCGTACCGCTAAAAGCGGCTCATCCAAGCGCTCATACACCTTTCCCATGAGCATGTTGATTTCGGGAAGCAGCACATAGCCTGGATTTTCTAGGTGACTAAAAACGTACTCCAGGTTGTTCTTGGCGACCTGAACATCATACCGTTTGTCCATCGCATTTTTTCGGGGATCCAGGGAACGGCGCATAAAGGCCTGGGCCGTGCAAAAGTGATGGACGTGCATAAAGTCCGGCCCAAGGACCTTTTCCCACTGACTCACCTCCTGCTCGTTGCTCGGTCGCATCCGGGCCCAACAGTAGGGAGGCAGGAAAGCCATCTCATCATCTTCTACCCGATTTGCTAGAGCATGGTTCGACAGCACCAAGCCGAGCAAAAGCGCTCCCCAACCACCGATATGCCGAGATCCTCCACCACTCGTACTCGAACTAGACACAGCCTCCCTCCACAATGGATCAAACCCATTTCAGTGTAGTGCAGATCGCCGCTAAACCTCGCCCCACAATAAAAACAAAAGCGATGAATAATAATTATTTATCGCCAAATACTATATAAGAGTCTCAGCTTTCTCCCCCCGCTATCCCCCCATGTCCTAGACTTAAGCCTTAGATAATCAACAAAAAATAGCGAGTTCGCAAAGGAATGCCATCACAGCAACTACTTGTCTGCGCAGGCCAGGTAGCCTCTCTGCCTGCTTGTGCCTGGACCCACTACCGAGAGTTGGCCAAAGGCAACGCCATCGGGATGGTCTTGCCCGGATGTGAACCCGGAATGGCAGATGCGCTACCCCCACAGGCACATATCCGACGTTCGACCGCGAATCGTTTCACCTGGTCCGGGTCTGCCCCTATGGCCGCCCCGGCACTAAGCCTGACGATGGACCCTGCGAACTCGACCCTGCTACTGAGTGCCGACCGCTTCGGTCAGATCCCTCTTTTTTATAGCCGCCAACAGGGGGTCCAGGTTTTTTCAACCAGCCTCCAGTGGGTGGTCGCATTGGCCGAAGCCACCCCCGAGCTCGACCCTGCAGCTCTGTTTCACTATCTTTACTTCCACTGCATACCGGCACCCATCACCCTCTACCGGAATATCAGTCGCCTCGATGCTGCCCAATCGATTAGGCTCAATCTGCAATCAGGAGAGCTGGTAACCCATACCCACTGGAGACCGGACTTTGTCCCGTCAACCGCCTTGGCGGTCGACCTTGAAGAGCAGTTATTCCACCAACTTCAACAAGCCGTCGTGGATCGCTACGAGCCAGGAGCGGGAAGCTTCCTGAGCGGCGGTCTTGATAGCTCATCGATCACCGGAATGATGTGCCGCTATACCCAGGGTCGGGACGCCTACTCCATCGGTTTCCCGGTCGAGCGGTACGACGAAAGCCCATACGCCCGCTGCGCCGCCGACCATTTTGGCGCCCGCCTCACCCGTCATTCGATCCAGCCCGATGAGCTGGTTGCCCAGCTCCCCCTGATCATCGGGGCACTGGAGCAGCCGTTCGGCAACTCCAGCGTCGTCCCGACCTACTTTTGCGCTGCCTTGGCACAACGGGATGGAAAAAAAATCCTGCTGGCCGGCGACGGTGGTGATGAGCTGTTCGGCGGTAACGAGCGCTACCGAAAACAACTTCTCTTTGAGCACTACAGCCGACTTCCCCCTCCATTGCAAAAAGGGGTGCGCGCCCTCCTCTCAATGGCCTCCAAAGGCCCGAGACTGTTGGCAAAAGCCAACAGTTACATCGAGCAGGCCAGTACGCCGCTTCCCGATCGCCTGCAAAGTTATAACCTGCTCAAGCGCGTTGATCTCACCCAGTTCCTCTCGCAGGACTATTTAGCCGCATACAACAGCGAGTCATGCGAGCAGCTGCAGCGTCACCGCTACACCGAAGTCGAAGGGGATTGCCTCAACCGCATGCTCTACCTCGACTGGAAATTTACGCTCTGCGATAACGACCTGGTCAAGGTCAACAGTATGTGCTCATTGGCGGGCATAGAGGTCCGCTACCCAATGCTGGATGATGCGCTGGTGGATCTATCGACATCGATCCCCTCCCACCTGAAAGTCCATCGCCAGGAGCTGCGCTACCTCTTCAAACGCAGCATGGGCACTTTCTTGCCCGAGACCATCATCAAAAAATCCAAACATGGATTTGGCCTTCCCTATGGGTACTGGCTGCAGGAGGACAAAGCGCTGCAACAGCTGACCTTCGATGCCATCAGCTCACTCTCAGGGCTCGACCACTTCAGGCCTAACCTGGCCGACAAGGTGATGAGGCTCAATGCCGGGGAGCATGCCCACTACTTTGGTGAACTCGCTTGGATACTGATGGCCCTAGGAGTCTGGATGGATAGGGTACAGCACTCCGCCAGCGCCGGAGAGGCTCCGCCAATGCGGGGGGCCTCGCTGGCCATTCAGGCCTCCAGCCCGGGAGGAGCTCAATGAGCCATACCCACTACTCCGCACTGGTGATCACCGAGCTCTTTGCGCCCACCAAGGGTGGAACCGCCGTCTGGTTTGATCAGGTCTACCGCCACCTCGGGGGAAGATCGGTGCATATTCTGACCGCCGCCACAGCCGGCGATGCAGCGGTCGATGCGGAGCACCCCAACAGTATCCACCGGGTTAACCTGCAACGAGTGGCCTGGTTGCGTCCCGAGTCGCTGGCGATCTACCTGCGTCTGCTATGGTCCGGATTTAAAATCGCTTGGCGTCACCGTCCACGGCAGTACCATGCCGGCCGGGTATTACCCGAAGGGTTGATCGCACTAGTGCTGGCGCGCCTGTTCGGCCAGCCCTGCCTGATCTACGCCCACGGGGAGGAGATTACGACCTGGCGCACCCCCATTAAAAGCTGGCTCATGAGGTGGACCTATCGCCATTGCGATATGGTCATCGCCAACAGCCGTTTTACAGCCGAACGGCTCGTGGAACTTGGGGTAGACCCGCAAAGAATTCGCCTTATCCATCCGGGCGTCATGATTGAGGATTTCACCCCCCGCGGTGACGCCCAGGTCAGCACCCTGAGGGATCAGCTACTGCAACAGGGCGAGACCCTTCTAATGCTCTCGGTGGGCAGGTTATCGCGCCGCAAGGGGTTCGATACCATGATTAAGGTCACTGGACGCCTGCGAAAGCAGGGGATCAACGTACACTATGCCATTGCCGGAATCGGCGAAGATCAGGACTACCTGCAGAAGTTGGTCGACGATCAGCAGCTTTGCCCGGCCGTATCACTGTTGGGTGCCGTTGAGGCCGAACAGCTGCCCCTCCTTTATCAAGCCTGCGACCTCTTCGTTATGCCCAACCGTGAGGTGAATGGCGATGTCGAAGGCTTCGGCATGGTCTACCTGGAAGCGGCCGCTTGTGGAAAAACCTCAGTGTCCGGAACCAGTGGCGGAGTCGTCTCGGCAGTGCTCCACGAACAAACCGGCCTTAACTGTGATGGCGACTCCGTCGACGCGGTCTACGATGGTGTCTATCGGTTACTGATGGACGAGCGCTTTCGCAGCCAGCTAGCAGACAGCGCACAGCAACGGGCTCATACAGAGTTCTCCTGGGAAGCCGTTGCAAGCAAAACCGCTGCTATCTTTGGAGGTACAGACCCGGCCTTTAGTCAGTCCCCAAATACCGAGCGATCATAGTGATCAGTTCCTCGATTTTCAGCAGCGCAGCCCCCGGCCGATGATTACCCGACTGCAAAACCAACTACTCGCGGGGTTACCTCAAACGGCCCTGATGTACCACTCCACCCATAAAGGCGGAGAAAACTGGCGATGGTCACTGGCCCTGGCTGATTTTGAGCGTCAACTCAACGCGGTCAAAGCTGCCGGCCTTAACGCCGGATCGATCACCGACGCCCTGGGCAGGCGCTCCGGTGCCAACCTTCTTTTAACCTTTGATGACGGCTATGCAAATACGCTGGAGGCTCTGGAGCTGATTCTGGCCAGGGGGTTCTCTGCAACGCTCTTTGTCGTGACCAACCATATTGGTGGCCAGAGTAACTGGCCGGGTAGTGATCGTAGTCTCCCGCTGCTGTCACTGACCGATATCAAACGGCTGGCTGGGCTCGGTATCGAGATCGCGGTTCACGGCGCGACCCACGAGGATATGACCCAACTACCGCAGCAACAGTTGAGCAGGCAGCTTACCGAGGCCAAGGGGTTTCTGGAGGAGCTGACGGGCCAGCGGGTCACAGGCCTAGCCTACCCCTACGGTCGCTATAACCCTGGCGTGATCGAAACCGTTAAAAGCTGTGGATTTGAGTACGCCTGCTGCACTGAAGCCGGTCGCCTTTCGGCCAGCGAGTCGGAGTACCAGCTTAAACGCATCACCATCGAGAACGGCGACTCGCTGACAAGCTTTCAGCGAAAATTAATTTTGGGTGGCAATAATGCCGATAAAGGCGCGCTGTTGAGCTATATGGTTAAAAGTATGATAGCCAGGAAACCGGCCAATCTAAAATCGCACAGGAACCCTCTATGAGCACACGCATCACGCTCTGCTTTTGCACCTACAACCGTGCGGAAAATCTTCCCAGTCTGGTTGCATCGATTCGGGAACAGCAGTGTGAGATCCCCATTCGTATTCTTGCCATCAACAACAACAGCCGCGATCACACCCTAGCCACCCTGCAGGCGCTACAGCAACTCCCGGGGCATCCACTGGATTTTGTGACGGAACAGGAACAGGGCATAGTCCCCGCCAGAAACCGAGCGCTGGAGGAGTGTCTGAACGACGAGTTCATGATTTTTATCGATGATGACGAAATTCCTCTTCCAGGGTTGATCCAGTCAGCCTACCTAGCCCTCAAAGAGGGGTACCATGTTGTCGGCGGTAAGGTATTGATCGCGTTCGATAACAAACGCCCCGCCTGGCTCAGCGATGAGCTACTCCCCTTCTTGGCAGCCATTGATTACGGTGATCAAGACTTTGAGATCCGTAACGACCAACATCCGTTATGGACCGCTAACATCGCCTACCGAATGGAAATATTCCGCCGCTACCCGGAGCTTAGATTCAACAAAAACTTCAACCGCGTAGGTAATGTGGTGGGTGGTGGAGAGGATGGCATAATGTTTCGCCAATTTCTGGAGAACGAATCGATCAAGCTAGGTTACATTCCCGGGATGGCTGTCGACCACTATGTTGAGGAGTGGCGCCTGCGACGTCTCTACTTTCTCAACCTTCATCACCGTGCGGGCTACCGCCGGGGGCGCTTTCGCGAACCGATGTACGAGAGGCGACTGTTTGGCGCGCCTAAATTCTTGTATCGCAATCTAGCCACCCAAACAGCCACCGCCACGCTTCACTCCTTGCGCCAGTTCTCACCGGCAATACGGGAGTGGATGACGGTATCCCACACGATGGGCATGATCCGTGGATATCGTGACCGACGCCATGACAAGGAAAAAGGTCAATGCGCCTAGAGATTGTTATCTGCACTCACAACCGTTCCTGGCTGCTTGAGCGAACGCTCCGATCTGTTGCGAGGGCGAATGCTCCCTCAGGGTCGCACCTCCAAGTTACCGTTGTGGCTAATCATTGCACCGATGACACCGAAGCGATGATCGCCAGCCTCAAACCTGAGTACCCCTTTCCTCTCCGACTCCTGCGCGAGCCACGTGCCGGAAAATCCTATGCGCTTAACCATGCCCTCACGCAGCTTAAGGGTGACTTCCAGATCTATATCGACGATGACCACCGGGTCGATACCCGGTTTCTCTGTGCAATAGAAGAGCTAATACAGAAGCACCCCTCCTACAAAATCTTTTGCGGAAGGATCATACCCGATTGGGATGGAGAGGAGCCCCAGTGGATACATAGCGAGAAATATCCCGTTTACCCGCTACCCATCCCTCACTACGATCTTGGCCAAGGTCCCTGCGAAATCGCGTTGGACGACCGGCTTCCCGGAGGGGGTAACTTGGTGATGGCAAAGGAGGTGACGCAGCAGGTTGGCCAATTCAATGAGAACCTGGGCCCTTCCGGCCATAATCTCGGAGGGGGCGAAGACGGAGACTACGTCAGACGCGCCCTCTCCAAAGGCTATAAGATTCTCTATCATCCGGCCCCCATACAGTACCACTGGGCCGATACGGAGCGCTTAACCCTTGGCTATCTGTTACGCAAAGCCTATTCGCGCAGCCGCTCTGCTGCCTATATCCAGATTCAACAGCCCCGGTTACCTCCCCGTTTTCTGTTCACCAAGCTGGCACTGAACCTATGCCAGCTACTGCTTCCACTGCCCCTTGCGAGACTCAGGTTTTACCTGATGCGAAGCGCCAGCACCGCAGGCGAAATTACGGCCTACACTGGCCGATATAGGGATGCTAAAAGTGAGCGCAAACATGGGTAACCTCATGCCCCTCATTATGATACTGCTCATGGGGGCCAGCCTCTCCAGCCTTATACTGCTGCTTTCTCTCAGTGCCTATAAGCGGACGGGCCCCGGTATCTCTAAATCCGTAGTGCTTCGCTTTCGCTCACTTGCCGCTCTATCAATCGCTCGCCAATGGCTGATCTCAACCCTGATACTCTCCGCTCTGATCAGCTACAGTAGTTTCATCCTTCTCGGCATAGGAGCACCACTCCACTTGCAATTTCCCCCAGAGGCCTTGCTGGCTTTATCAGTTGCAGTCGCTTTGGGAATCCTGTTACTACGCGTCCTGGCTATGCTCTATGAAAACCCAGCGACCATCGCAGTCAACAGTAGCATAAGGAGTCGACACTGGCTCCGACTACGCAGTCTGGTCCCGGAGGGACTGGTCACAGCCATGGAGTGGCTTCTTTGGGTAGCAGCCATAGCAGGCATTGCTCACCTTTTGTGGGAGCCCACTTGGATGCTTCCTGCCTTCCCTGCGTTAGCCATGGTTGTACTCCAGTATGACCTGATGGTGAGTTACCGGGGTAAGCCGAAAGCCGTTAAGTTCAATACCTCACAACCAGGACGCAGCAGACCCAATATAATCATGATTGGCTGCGATACTTTCCGTGCGGACTATCTGGGCAAGGTTTCATCAAAGGGCCTTTCCCTCACCCCCAATCTTGACAGCCTCTGCAGCCACGCCACCCGCTATACCAACATGATTACCCCGATCGCCCGCACCGCTCCGTCGCTGGCGTCCCTGTTTTGCTCCGAGTGGCCCAGCCAGACTCGCCTGTGGGATAACTTCACCGACCCCAAATCGGTTAACCTGAAATCCCACCTTCATACCCTCGCCGCTATGGGCTACCGCACCGCCACATGCAGTGATTGGGCCGGAAGTGATTTTGCACGCTACGATTTCGGATTCCAGGACCGGGAAACACCCGCGGATCAATGGAATATCCGCTACCTGTTAGGCCAGGGGGCCAAACAGTATCGTTTGTTTCTGTCCCTGTTCAGCGCTGGCCGTATCGGAAAGAAAATGCTACCCGAGATACATTACGCTGCCGGTATCCCGCAGAACCGGCAATCCACCTACCGTTTTTGCGAAGCGATCAATCGCTACAGCAAGGAGGATGCTCCCTTCCTTTTGAATCTCTTCATCTCAACGGCACATCCACCCTTTGGTTCTGAGGCCCCTTACTACAACCTTTATAGTGAACAGCGGGATACCTCCTCACCTTTTTGCATGGTCAAATTAACCGAACCCGAAGAGATCATCAAAAGCCAAAGAGACCCTAAAGTGGCTTTTGAGCTCGATCAGGTGATCTCTCTGTACGAGGGTTGCATCAGCAACTTTGACCAGCGAGTTGGCGACATTATCGAGCATCTAAAGCGATCCGGGCTCTACGATGACTGCGCCTTGGTCATCTATTCTGACCATGGCATCGACTTCTTTGAAAAAAATTCCTGGGGACAGGGTAATAATCTGGATGGTCTCTTCAGTAACCGCGTCCCCTGTATTATTAAAGTGCCCAATCAGGCACCCGAGGTAAACGACAGCTTCTGCTCCAATAGGGATATTTTCCCCACGCTGCTCGCCCGCCTAAACCTTGTCCCACCCAAGCTGGACAAGGGTAATGCCCAAGACTACGCCTCTGGCGAGGGTACCGCCGTTGAGACACAGTTTTTGGAAACCGGCGTTTGGATCACACGTCCCCCCTCGGCTACCGATGACCACCTGTACTATCCGGACATAGACCAGATCCTGGATGTAACGGACCACGAAACGGGTACCATTGTTCTGGACCAGGCCGCTCTGGAAATGATTGACCAGGCCAAAGACCGGGCGATCATACACCCACCCTGGATTTTGGTTCGCAAGCCTTGCCACGGTGGCCCCAGATGGTCTCTATACCACCTGCTGTTGGACCCTTTAATGGAAGAGGAGTGTTCGCAAGAGCAACCAGAGCTGCTTGAGTCCCTGAAAAATGAGCTTAATGATCACTTCTTCGGTTCTGTGTAATCCACAAAGCGCTGGTAGAGCCCGGCGCAAAGCGCCTCGATGGTGGGATCAATAGCCACCGGTTTACGTTTGCCGATAGAGGTAGAGTAGATCGCCTTAGGAAAATAATAAGCCTGGTCCAGGTCACAAAACCGGTAGAGTCTATCGGTTTGCTCTCTGGGCTGCTGCACCAGGTCTTCATAACGCACCAGCAACAGGTTGTCGCTTGTGTCCAACCCTTTTTCGTAAAAGAAGATATTCCTGAAATACCACTGCAACGCCGCGGCCGAGGCATCATCAAGGGTATCGGGATCGACCAGTTCACATAACAGAGCGTAAGTCTGGTCGGACATCCCCTCGGAAAGCCAGCCATCGGAAGTGCGGTAACGAACAATACGCCTGACTTGATTGGCCTGGTTTTTAAAAGAGACCAGCATTGAGTTCACGACATCATGGTAGTGCCGCACAACCCAGATCACTTTAGCGTCATCCAAAGCACGGGCTAACGCATCAATACGCTGCAGCTCGCACAAACTCTTGATCACGAAGCAGCGTGATCTGCTCCGTTTTTTTAACGCCAGAACCCTGTCAATGGCCACCATCTGGTAATTGTCGAAGGCCCTGTCATCGGTTTCATGATAAACGTCCGTATCCAGGGAGCGGTCGAGCACATCCATCACCATATTGGTGCCTGATCGTTGTACTCCGGCCACCAGTATGCACTGCCTGACGGGGCTCCCCCTGAGCTGCCGATACCCCCCCTTTGCCAGGGCAATCAAACGCTCCTCCAGGTAGTCTTTAATGCGTCTACTCACTGCGCTCCCCTATGCTTTGGGCTATCGGCATGAGGGTCCTCAGGGCCTGATACCGCAGACAAGGTCCGGTCGGCGGCTTGATCGAGGGTACGAGCCACGATGATCAACGCCAGCATGTGGTAAAAAAGATCGAAGTACGCCAACCCTAAAAAGGCGCCTGAAACGGCATAGCCCACCAGGCTTACACGAACCATGGTCATCAGGTCCGAGCGCCACTTCATCGATCGCTCCTTCACCATTTTCCCGGAAACTAACCAGCCCCCCAGCAACAGCGACAAGAACAGCGCCAAGCCCACGAAGCCATGCTCACCCAACACTTCGAAGTAGATACTGTGGGCATCGGTCCTGCCAGCGAACACCTCAAACCCTCCACCCGTTAATGGGTCTGCCTTGGCAACCTCATAGGCAAAGCGCCAGGCATCAAAACGCCCCTGTGCAGACTTGTCCTGCTCGTAATTGGCAATGCTTTCCATCCGGCTATGCCAGCTGTCAGGCATAAACATCACTAAAGCGGGAAGCAGGACGGCCATAGAGACGAGTAATACAAAGCGCTTTCGGCTCATAAGGATGAGCATAAAAGCCATCGCCAACAGCCCCAGAAGAGCGCCGCGAGACTGGGTTCCCAGGATAGAGACCAGGCACAGAGCAATGGCGATGCCTGCCCCCCAGCGCACCACAGCCAATGGCGATGAGAGCTGGAAGTACCTGAACAGGGGGACCACCATGATTAAGGCCAGTCCTATCTCATTATTGCCACCAATAAAGGTACCTGGGGGCCCCATAATCCTGAATCCACCACCGGTCATCAGGGTAAAGATACCGCCTTTAATGCCATAAAAACCGATCGAGAGAGCCATCACCGCGACCAGCAGCTCAATCCGTTGACGACTGTTAATAAGATAAAGCGTCACGAAGGTCATGAACAATATCTTGTAGACCTTTTCCAGCTGTGGCCAGGCGTAGGCACTGTAGCGAGCGTCCAGGGTGGTCACCAGTAACCACAGGCTGTAAACCACCAGAAGAAAAACCAACCCATTACGGGGCATGCGATATTTTTCACGGCAAAACAACATCCCCAGCAAAGTGGTCACCGCCACGACCTGCGCAAACGGCAGTGTGGTTGCAAAGCCCCAGGTCAGCTTGTGGGGATTCATGTAACCCAACCAACTCCAGACCAGTACGCCCACGTAGGGCTGGCGAATGATAAATAGCAGCGAGAGCGCTACAACCGAGGTGACAAACAGATCACGCACAGCGACCTACCTCTGGGTCAGTAGAAAAAATTTCATCGTAGAGTGACTCCAGACGGGCCACCCGTGTATCCCAACTGTTATGCTGCGCGTAGGCAACGATTGCCGGCCTATCCCAATCGGATCTGAGCCCCTCTCGAATGCCCTTAGCAATCGCCTCGGGCGAGTAGTCTACGACCATGCCAGCCACGGGATCGCTGATCACTTCCGCGTTACCCCCTACATTGGTAGCGACAACCGGGGTCCCGCAAGCCATCGACTCAAGAATCACATTCGCCCACCCCTCATTGCTGGTCGGCAACACAAAGAGGTCCGCGCTGCTTAAACAGGGGCGCAACTCATCAGGGGTATAGGTACCCAGAAAGTGAACATGATCTGCCACCCCCAGCTCAGTGGCCAGCTGCTCCAGCTGTTGCCGGTAATCCCCCTCACCTGAGGCGCCCCCCACCAACAGGTAGTGCAGTGTGGGAAACTCTTCCAACAGCTCGGGAAGCAAGCGGATCACTATGTGTTGCCCCTTCCTTGGGACCAGCCCCCCCACCGTAATCATTAGTCGATCCCGCTCATTGAAACCCAGAGTGCTTCTGTAGTCTGCATCGATTTGCGGAAAAAACTGCTGAATATCGACCCCGTTACCCACACGCTCTGCCCGTTTCAACCTGAACCCAAGCTTCTCCATTGCCGTTAGCAATGCATTGGAAACGCCAACCACCGCATCAGCCTCCTCCAGCGCTTTACGCATTAGTCGACGTCTTGAGAGATAGCGAGCATGCTTGATTTCTGTCCCCCGCAGGGTGACCACCATGTGAAGATGCAACCAGCGTTGTAGGTACGCGGCCGCTACGCCGTCCGGGAAGGCAAAGTGAGCATCCAACACAACTTTGCTATTTCCCTCGGCCAGTTCCTTTACTGTGCGATAGGAAGCTAACGCGATAAACAGGGGGTCCAACCACTTACCAACCACCGGAAAAGAGAAAAACCTGGGCCTGTAAACCGTCAACACACCAAACCGGTCTTCATAGGGGTTCATCGTCCTGGAATGGCCATAGAGTTTCCCAAGAAGCCCCTGAAGTGGGAACCAGGGCTGTGGCGATACCACTACGACCCCCTCAGAATTGAACAAACGGTGAACACGCTGGTAAACAAAACATCCCTTCAAGGGCTCGAGCACACTGGGAAACAGTGTGCTAAAAACGACCAGGCGGGGGTGCGGGTGGCTATCCATCGGAGCGCCCCAGCGCTTGATACAAAGGAGCATAATTGGCGACCGATGCGGCCCAGCTACGCTGTTCTGCTACATATTGACGGGCTTTGTGCAAAAAACCCAGCTCCCGATCTTGTCGCAGTCGATGAAAGACGCTTTCAAGGGCAGTCGCAAGCGCGCTGGCATCCCCGCTGGGGAAAAGGGCAACGCCGGTACCGTCCGGGATAAGCTCCAGATGGCCACCCACATCAGACATCACCAGGGCCCTCCCCATCGACATGGCCTCCAATGGTTTTAAGGGGGTGACTGTTTCGGTCAGCCGCATAGAGCGTCTGGGGTAGGCAAGGACATCAACCCGCTCGTAATAGGTATCCACCTCTTCATGGGGTACCCTGCCCGGCATATCAACAATGTTTTGCAACCCATGTTCGGACACCAGGTGCTTTAGCCTCTCCTCCTCCGGCCCTCCTCCCACTAGAAGCAGTTTGAGCGCTACGCCTCTTTTGTGGAGAAGCGAGACAGCCTCGACCAGGAGGTCAAGCCCCTCATAACGGTAAAAAGAACCGATAAAACCCACGACCGGAATATTGTCCCTGTTATGCCACCGCAGCTTTAAGGTGTCGGTTCGATCGGGGTATTTTTCCACATCAACTGCATTGGGCACGATGGCCGTGCAGCGGGGAAGTTTTGCTCTTCCAGCCAGATCGGACATAAGCCCATTACAGATGGTCACCACCCCACCGACCCTGTTGACTACCCACTCCTCGAACCACTGGCTCAGTCGATAGCGGAAGCTACCTTCAAGGGTACTTCCATGGTCCACCGCGGCATCCTCCCAAAAGGCCCTGATCTCATAGACCACAGGAATGCGGCGGATACGGCCAATAATGAGGGCACAAAAGCCATTCAGCGCTGGCGAGTGGGCATGCAGAAGATCCGGCTTTTCAATACCGCAGACCTGATAGGTGCGGATCAGAAGCCAGGTGATCACGTGCAACTGTTGTAAGACTCTGTTATGGGCAACCCACCGGGGAGGGGCTGGGCAGCGATAGAACTCGAGTCCATCGGCCGTTTCATTGAGCCCCTTGGAGGGTCCGGCATGAATGGCCTGCTTGGAGCCCGTCAAGTGGCAGGTTTCATATCCCATTTCATGCTGATAGCGAATCAGGGAGCGGCTCCGAAAAGTATATCCGCTGTGCAGTGGCAATGAGTGGTCAAAAACATGCAGGATTTTCACGCATCCTCTCCTGCAAAATGAACAACGCGCAAAAAAGCCTCGAACATCAATAAGGTCCAGAGGGCTGCCCCATTATCCTGCAAGCCGCGCACATGGTAGCTCACCAAATCAGCTATCTGCTTCATATCAAACAGCTCAAGGCGGGATAAATAGGGGCTGTTACCTAATGCCTCCACCTGTGGCCGGAGCTCATCCGTGAACCACTGGGACACCGGAACACCAAACCCCATTTTTTTTCTATAGAGAACCTCGTCGTCCACCTCTCCCTGCATTGCGTGTTTGAGAATCCATTTACCCTCCCCCTCGCGGATACGCTGATCCTGAGGCAGTGTGGCTCCCCATTCCACCAGGTGATGGTCCAGTATCGGAACACGCACTTCCAAAGCATGGGCCATACTCGCACGGTCGACCTTGGTGAGGATATCGCCCGGCAGATAGGTTTTTATGTCGATGTACTGAATCGTCCACAGCGGATCACTGGAGTCAGCCTCTTTGGCGTAGTGTCGAAACAGGTCGCTGGGCTTATAGGCGGCCAGGGCATCGCACATAGGGGTGTTATAAAGGGCCCGTCTCTGCGTATCAGGAATAACCGCAATATTATTAAAATAGGCACCAATCGAGTCCTGACCCAACGCCGATAGCGTCGACTTGAGGCGGAGCCAGCGAGGCGCAAAACTGATCCGCGGATAAAGCTTAGCCGCCAATGTAAACAGCGGACAGCGAATAGCATCTGGAATGAGGCGCCTGAACCGCTCCTCATTCAGGTGCCATCGATAGCGGGTGTATCCGCCAAACAGCTCATCTCCCCCATCGCCCGAGAGGGCGACCGTTACTTTCTCCCTGGCCAGCGCGCAAAGGCGGTATGTCGGTAACGCGGAGCTGTCGGCAAAGGGTTCATCGTAGGCTCGAGCAAGTTGGTCAATCAGATCCGCGTCAAGCAGTGTCACCTGGCGGGTTATATGGTTGGACCCGATTTTATCTGCCACGGACCTGGCGTATTCACTTTCGTCAAAGTCCGCCTCGGTAAAACCGATGGAGCAGGTGTTGATCGGGTCCTCATTGAGTTGGGACATCAGCGTAGCCACACTGCTTGAGTCCACACCGCCTGAGAGAAAAGCACCTACCGGGACATCCGATACCAGGCGCAGCTCAACGGCTTCCTTAAGTCGCGCCTTGAGGACCTCTCCGGTGGAATCCCCCTTGCTCGTCAACGCCTGGCGGCGCAGCTTCCAGTAATGCCGCTCCTCAAGCGAGCGGGTATCCGCATTAAACTCGATGAGGTGTCCTGCTTTAAGTTTATAAACACCTTTATAGATGCACTTTGGATCCGGCACATAGCCCAGCGCAAAGTAGTCATCGATCGCGGTAGGATCCAGCTTTTTTTCCGGCAACCCGTAACTTAACAGGGCCTTGAGCTCGGAGCCGAAGATCAACTCTCCGGCCTCACCTATCGTATAATAAAGTGGCTTAATGCCCAGACGATCCCTTACCAGAAAGCAGCTACGTTTTTGACGATCCCAAATCGCAAACGCAAACATGCCCCTGAAGCGGTCAACCGCTCCTTCTCCCCACTGCTGCCAGGCATGCAGCAACACTTCGGTATCACAGTCTGTATGAAAGGAGTGGCCACAAAGCCTCAGCTCTTCGCGTAGCTCTCGGTAGTTGTATAGTTCACCGTTATAGGTCAATACGAAGTTATCGTCTTCACTCACCAGCGGTTGTGCACCGTTGTCCAGGTCCAGGATAGAGAGTCGTCGATGGCCAAACACCACACGATCATTGTGAAAGATACCGGCTCCATCGGGCCCTCTGTGTTGCATGCTGTTGGTCATGCGCGTAACACGCTCGATATCGATGATCGCGGGAACAACCACTTCAACCACACCGGCAATACCGCACATTACACACTTCCCCCATCCCTGTAGAGCTTGCTATAACGACTGACCATACCGTCAATGGAAAATTGCTGAACGGCCCGCTGCCTACCGTGATGGCCGTGGGCAATACGCTTATCGACATCCTCGGCATAGCCCTTTATACAAAGTGCCATACCTTCCAGGTCATCGACCTCAAACAGATAACCGTTACGCCCCTCCTCAACCAATTCGGCGTTTCCACCCACGCGTGTGGCAATGACAGGAAGATGGCAAGCCATGGCTTCCAGAATCGTATTGGAGATCCCCTCTGCTTTTGAGGTTAGCAGGAAAAGATCAAATTGACGGTACCAATCAAGGGGGCAGCTTGACGCCCCCTCCAGAGAGACCACCCCTTGCAGGGATAACGCCTTAATGCGTGCTTCAAGAGCATCTCGTAACGCCCCCTCTCCCACAATGGAAAAGCAGACAGGGGTATCCCCCTCTGTACGCAGCTCCTGGGTAAGTCTGGCTACATCCACAACCGCCAGGACGCCTTTTATCGGTTCAAGCCGGGCGATGATGCCAACACGCACCCCTTGGCCTGTCCCTGAGAGGGGGCTCTCATCGACGCTAAAGTGTGCTGTATCCACCCCGTTACATATACGATATAGCTTCCTCTGTGGCACCCTGACCCGCTCCAGAGCATAGGCTTCGGCCTGTTGAGAAAGCACAACGTAATGGGTGGTAAACAGGGCAAATAACCTGCGAATAAGTGCAGGCTTCAGCGCTTCTCCATTGGGGTCTTCGATATCCCATCCGTGGTCACTGTGAATACGTCGGGGGACCCTGAGGTAACAGGCAATCGACTGGTATTCTATACAGGCCAGATTACGAGTATGAAAGACATCCGGGCGAAATCGTTTAATCAGGCTATAGATTTTCCCGTAAAGAGAAAAATCATTACCGGCACGCTTTTCTAACAGATGGACAGGAACCTCGTTGGGCAAGCGTTGCCTGAAGTCGCTGGCACTTGAAAGCACCACCACCACATGGCGCATCTCCGGGCCCTGTGTACGGTTAATGATATTGACCAGCCCATTTTCAAGGCCTCCGGCCGCTAGCCGGTAGATAACATGCATCACACAGATTGGGGAGGTTGTCTCATGGAGCATGAGCCACCCCCTCATAACGTATCCCAGCAATCAGCTGCTCCAGTGCAGCGGGTGCATCGGAACGCGAACCAGGCTCCAGGATCAACGCCATATGGACGCCCTGCTCTTCCCCCCCCTTAAGCCGCAACAGCAGCTGGGCGAGCTTTGCCTTAACCGGGTCACATATAGCCGCGCCATCAATCAGGTACCAGGAGATAACCTCATAGGTCTCAGTGGCTGACTCGACCCTTAACAGATTACTCCTGGGGCATGAAGCGTCTTCGCCAGACAACGCTATAGCCCTCCATAAGGGGTCTTTTTGCGGCACAATCCGGTTGGTGGAAGTAACAAGCTTGTTGGATTCAGGGCCATAGCCATACCAATAGGCCAGTAATCGTCCCTGAGCCAACGGGGTATCGATACGGAAACGACCGCTTGCGTCGGCGGCCTGAAAGCGGGGTTCAAAGGGTAAGGGGCCATTGTCTGGATCCAAGGCTGCGCCCTGGTAACTCACAGCGAGGCTAAAATCGGCAGCACGGGGTTCACGCTTGGTCGCAATGACTGACCAGATGATTGCTGGAAGCACCACAAGCAGAATTGCCACGGCCACTCCTTGCCGATAGTGGCGTGGAGCGGTTTTGTAGATGGCTGACTGTGAAAGTGGATCGCTCCACCGGCTACCCACCATAAACAGAATTAGCATCAGCACCCCGAAGAACACCCACCCATATAGGAGATGATCGACACCCACAGCCAGCTGCATACCGCTGTAATGCCCCAGCAATACTATGCCGGTTGCCCTCAGCCAATTACCTACGATGGGTAAAGCAATAGACGCGAGTATAAAAATCACTCGCTTGTGCATTGAGTTGTAGTTGATATAAGCATAAAGCGTTCCTAGAGCCGTCGACGCAATCAGGTAACGTACACCTGAACAACCCTCGACCACAGACCAGTTCCCGGTAGGAAGCTCAAAGAAAAGCCCCTCAACATAAATAGGAATGCCCAGAGCAGCAATGGTCTTGACCGTAAAGGATGCGGTCATCTCCATCATGGGCTGAATAAGGAACTCACCAAAAGGAACCATAAAGAGCGAGTAACTAAGAGGGAACAGTAACGTGAGAGTTACACGCCACCCCATAGTGGCGAGTACCAACGAACACAAGATCAGGACCAGTGAGAACTGCTGAACCACCTGGACCTCTACAATTTCAGCCAGGGTCCAGATAAAGATGAGAAGGGCAACGAGTAAACAACCGATCCAGGACGGTGAGGGCGATAAGCCTCGAAGCTCTGCACGTTTTCGATAAACCAGATAGAAACAGATGGGGGCAATAATAAAGCAGTGGCTGAATGTTCCTGACCGGCTCCAGATAAGAACCATATCGGTCAGGGTATCGCGATACCCCACCAGAACAATAGCGGCT
Source organism: Aestuariirhabdus litorea (assembly GCF_003864255.1). Lineage (NCBI taxonomy): Bacteria > Pseudomonadati > Pseudomonadota > Gammaproteobacteria > Oceanospirillales > Aestuariirhabdaceae > Aestuariirhabdus > Aestuariirhabdus litorea. The sequence goes on along the minus strand of NZ_QWEZ01000001.1, from coordinate 1,217,607 downwards.
CCTACCAGGTATGTTAGTAGGGCCCTGGGCCAGGGGTTGATACCCACAGAACTCACTTAAGCAGCCCCATGAATTTTTCCATTTGAGGCTGCCAGCCATAGTGCGCCATCACCTGCTGGCGGCCATCGCAATGCTCATGCTCCAGGTCAAAGGCGGCAAGCACCCCGGCAGCCATTTCCTCGGCAGAGCGACAGGCCGCCATACAGCGGTTACCCATGTCGATATCGACCCCCTCAGCAGCGGCCGAGGAGGCAACGACGAATTTATTCATCGCCAGTGCCTCCAATACCTTGTTTTGCATCCCTCGAGCGATGCGCAAGGGGGCCACCACAAGGGCGCAGTGCTGGAGATAAGGTCGAACGTCAGCGACCCCACCAACAACCAAGGCGCCAGGTGTCGATCGGGCGATACGCTTAAGGCGGTGGCTGGGATCCCGGCCCACCACAAAAAAACCACTGTCGGGCCTGGCTTTCAGGACCAACGGCATGACCTGTTCCATAAACCAGACGGCGGCGTCCTCATTGGCATAGTAGTCCATCGCCCCGACAAAACAGATAGGCATAAGGTCCATCATCCCCAGCGCATTATAGGGTGAAGGGTGTTCTATCGACGGGTCAAAAAACTCAAGATCAACGCCATTACCAAATACCTTGACCGTGGCTGAGTGTGCATCGAGTTGGCGGCAGAAAAGCTCTTTTTCCGCGCGGGTTACAAAGGTGGACACTCCGGCGCGGGCGGTAAGTTCCTTTTCGAGACGACTCAACAGTTTGGCTTCGCGACCGTATATCCATCGCATTGGCACTCTCTTCTGCTGTGAGTAGTCTCTCCACTTCAAAGAATCGACGTCCACAAAATCTATCAGGGTAGTTGGACTGTTCGTCACGCTGGTACTGTCGGGCAGGTACTGCCCCATGGAAGAGGAAAATGCGACCATGGAACGGACCTCCCCATTCGACAGACGCTGTTTAAGGGCGGCTCGCATACGTCTGGAGCAATAAACGGCTTCGGTAATGGATCGACCCGTGAGCAGCGCTTTTACCGCTCTGGCTATAACCTGCCAGCGCGTCAACTCTTCATAATAAACCTCAGATGCGAGCTCCTTCAGTTTGCCAACAAACTGGAGGTCCCTGGGGTCGTCAACGAAACAGTAAAGAATGACCTTATAGTCCTGGGAAAGTGCTTTCAGCATCTGAAATGAGCGGATTTTGTCACCCTTGTTAGGTGGATAAGGAATACGGTGAACCGCAAAAATCACTGATTCCATCGACTACCCCAGCGACTTGGATACGAATGGACCTATGGTATTGGTAAGCGAGAGCGGCATCCGCTTCCACACCTCAATTAAAGGCTTGATTTTCGGGTTGAGCGGCGATTTATCCGGCACAGACTGTTTGCGGACCAGGAAGTATTCGTAGGCAAGTGGAGTGGACTCAAACCCCCAGTTCTTCTTGAAAGAAAATGACCCTGTACCCACCTTGCTACGACCAAAATCAAACGAGGTGAACCCTGAATTAGCGGCCCACTCCATTAGCTTCCAGTACATAAAGTCATTGCCGTGAAGAGCTCGGGCTAAATGCCCTCCTCCTCCATAGTATGGAATAATCTCTTTCTTATAGCTTAAGGTCAGCACAGAGCAGACGGGGTTATCTTTATCAAAGATCGTGAGAATAAAGCTTTGATCTGGAAAAAACCTAAGTATGTTCCTGAACAAATCTTTGGAAAAAACCGGAGTTCCCAAGTTTCGTACACTTTCTGAGTAAAGCTTGTAGAAAGTGTCTACATCCTTCGTTATTGAGAAAGATAGCCCTAGATTAATCCCCTTCCTTACCACTGCCCGCTGTTTTCTTGGTATAGCTTTGAGGTTATTTTCGGCCCCCTCCAGAATCGGCTTTCTGAAGGTGACATAAATATCGCGTCCGGGAGTGCCTCGACCCGTCCCCTGCTGATTCCTGACTTCCAAGTAATCGACGTTCATGTTTTCTGCAAGGCGACAGGCGTAGCTATCCAGCTGTTGGGCAATATCTTCCGTGTCTGCGACTATGCCACCGTATACACCAAAGGGTACTGAACAGAGGTAGTCACCAAAGAGAAAGCTTTTGCTGCGCCCTAAAGGCAAGACTCCGCGGATGCTCCCCTCCTCCTTGGCAACAATGTAGATATACTCGCCACCATAGGTGGCAACTACCGCCTCGCCCCACTCGTAGCGGTGAAAAACCGTGGAATGTTCATGTTGATCAAGGTACCCATTCCACTCCTTTCTGGCCAGTGCTCCACGGACCTCTTCTATCACGAGACTCATCCTAGCCTCCCATTAAAGTTCGTATATCCTTTCTATGCTTGACCATTGGTGATCACCCAGCAGGCGCCCCAAGCGAGTGTATGTCTTGTGCAGATTCAGGTAGTGCCTGAAGCGGCTTTTTAATGACAGCCCTGAAGGCCTTGGTTGGTAAGGATCGATCTCCCAGGGATGCATATAAAACACACCAGGCCTACCCTCCAGGTTATTCAATCTGGAAAAGCCATACCGGTGGTAGGGGTAAGGGAGAAGCCTGAAGAAGCCTCCACCTCCTACAGGCAGGTTCTTCCCAAAAAACCGCAGAGTACTGATGGGGATTTCCAGTACTCCACTCCCGCCTTCGAACGAGAAACGTTCCGACTCGGGTGCCCCATAATGGTCATGCTTGATGGGATAAATACTGGAGCTATAGCGATAGCCTGCCTGGGCAAGCACCTCGTATGAGAGTGGATTCAGCGGAAGCGAAAAGGAGGGAGCCCTGTACCCCTTAACTTCGCACCCGCAGATATCCTCTAGCAGTTTTCTTGAGTCAGCTAGATCCGATGCCAACTCGTCAGGGGAGAGATCGGTAACACGGTCATGGTACATACCATGACTCCCAACTTCATGACCCTCTGATATCAACCGCTGCACAAGCGTTGGGTGTTCTCGGGCAATCCAGCCTAAAACAAAAAAAGTTGCTTTGATCCCATGGCGATCGAACAGGGCGAGTATTCTTTCCATGGAAGCTTGCACTCGACTTTCATAACAGGACCAGTCAGCACGGCTAACCACATTTGCAAACGCAGATACCTGAAAGTACTCCTCAACATCGACGGTCATTGCGTTAAGCACAGGCATGCTCCATCGCCCAGACTTGCTGTAAAAGGTCATCAGCTATACGACTGGCTGTATTACCGTCCCACAGCGGGGGCACGCTCATATCAGAGCCAGGCTTAAGGGCCTCAGCTACTGCTCCTGCAATAGCCTCGGCATGGGGAGCTACCAGGCGGTTAGCTCCGCAAGTGATGGTTGCGGGCCGCTCTGTGTTATCACGAATGGTGACACAAGGAATTGAGAGCGCCGCGGTCTCCTCCTGTACCCCTCCGGAATCGGTCAATACTACCGATGCATTTTTCACAAGCGATAGCATATCGATATAGCTCAAGGGGTCGCGCAGGATAAGACCCTCTATGGACTCCAACGCTATGCCAAACTCATTGCACCGCCCCCGGGTTCGTGGATGTATTGGCATGACTATAGGGAATTGCTGAGCAACCCTGGCTATGCCATCCATAATGGCCCTTAGGCGTAACTCGTTATCAACATTACCGGGCCTATGCAGTGTCAGGACGCCATAGCCATTGATATCACTGAGCCTTGGCTCTATATCAGTCACTGGTGAGGTTTTAGAAAGATAACGGTAGAGAGAGTCAATCATAATATTCCCGGCAAAAACGACTTTTCCCGGGTCAACGCCCTCTGTCGACAGGTGATCGATTCCAGACTGCTCTGTTACATATAAGCGATGCGCCAAGCGGTCGACCACAATACGGTTTATCTCTTCGGGCATGCTATTGTCGAAGCTTCTTAATCCCGCTTCGACATGGACCAAGAGGTGTGAATAGCGGACGGCTACCAAAGCCGCAGCCAGAGTTGAGGTTACATCGCCGTAGACCACAATCATGGAAGGCTCCAGATTGCTGAGTATTTTATCGATGGCACTTAACATGCGGGCTAGCTGATCATTGACACTACCGCCAGTAATCCCAAGTTCAATTTCAGGTTTAGGCAACCCAAACTGGTCAAAGAAAACCTGGTACATCTCAGGATCAAAGTGCTGCCCCGTATGAAGAATGGTTTGTTTGAACGCGGATCGTTTCTCTAGCTCCTGGTAGAGTGGTGCCATCTTGACAAAGTTGGGTCGAGCACCCACTACGTGGATCAACCGCATATTACTCCACCTTTTGTTTAGCTAGATTTTCAATGCTCAAAATCAGTTTTTTTAACGTTCCCATACGTGAGGCAAAAGCCGCTTCAAGAGATTCGGTCGTAAACTTAACGTTCTCAACAGCCTCTTCAATTTCAGCCAGTTTTTTTGTTGCCGCCGCACTTACCTCATCGGAACGGCCTTTATCGCTACGCGTGTGTGTGATCTCTGCGCTCATCTCATCCGCTACGGCCTTGACGACATCCTTATTGATATCAGTCAACTCTTCGAGGTAAGCGTATAAAAGTAGGCGGTCACAAAAAACATTAATTCGACGTGGAACGCCCTCAGTAAACTCGTAAATAGCATCATAGGCTGTTTGCCCGATGAGCGGGTTGTCGCTCCAACCAACAAAGGTTAATCGATGATCGATGTACTTTTTTGTCTCATCCCTATCCAGGGCTGCCAGGTGGCAGGATGCAATCACTCTTTGCCTGAGTTGCTCCAACCCATCGGACTGCAGTGTCTCCCTGAACTCCTCCTGCCCCAATAAAAAACTTTGCAAGAGCGGACGATTATTGACCTGGAAGTTTGACAGCATGCGCAACTCTTCCAATGACGACTTTGGTAAATTCTGGGCTTCATCTATAACCAGGAGGACTCTTCGGCCATGCGAGTCGCAAGCTAATAGAAAGGCTTCAAACTGGCGTAAAAGATCGGCTTTAGTAAGCCCTTCGGTGGGCAGGCTGAAGGCGGATGAAACCATCCTCATCAAGTCATCTGATTCGATATTCGTGGTAACTATATTAGCTGCAACAATCTGTTCCTGATCCAGATCAGAAAAAAGCATTTTGATCAGGGTGGTCTTTCCTGTACCTACACCACCGGTGATAATTATGAACCCGTCACATTGACCAAGCCCATAGCGCAGATAGGACATAGCCCGGCTATGCCCGCGACTGCTAAAATAAAACCGTGGATCTGGGCTAAGCTGAAACGGCTTGCTCGTAAACCCATAGTACTTCTCGTACATATCCCTGTCCTTTAAAAATAGCGTAACACCCCCACTACAACTCGGTGCTCCTTGTACTCTGAAGTAGTGAGATCGCTAGTACGGCGATTGTAGGAAACTCGTAGATTAGCGGTTGTTTCAGAATCGAGCCTTCTGCTTAAACCATAGCTAAGTCGATTGGTCTTATTTTCCACACCGTCGATAAGCTCGTCTTTAGTGTAGCCGAAGCGGACATTGGATGAAGTCCTGGCGTTATGGTCCAGCGAGTAGGAGACCGTTCCTCCTCGGCTTTTTTCCTCCGCTATGAACGTTTGAAACTCGCGTTTCTGGTAAAAACCGGTGAAGTTAATCCGGCTTTTACGGAAGGTATAGAGATACCCTGTGCGCCACGTCCTGGATACAAAAATCTGGTCATTGATACCCGTCACGATGGATACATCGCCAAACAGGACCTCACCCTCGCCGATCTGAATCCCCAACGGCAAGGCTGAGTCCACGCTACGGCAGTCGGAGACCGGCCCGGCTTCGGGGCAAATAAACCCGTTGGGTGAAGAGATAAATTGGTCGCGTGTACTGGTTTGGAGATCGCTATACCCAAAGGTAAAGGTATTCCTTCGGTGGCGTTGAGAAATATCGATACTGTAGCTATCACCATAGTAACGCCTTCCCATTGAGCCACTTATTGAGGTTCGTTCGCTAGGTTCCCAGCGAAATCCCAGTAGCCAGTAACTGCCGTCAGGGTCGTCTCTCAAATTATCTTGATCGTTATCCTGCTTTTCATAACCATAGGTGGCGCTCACATCCAGTTTTTGTGTCAGGTAATACCCAACCCTGGCCCTATAATCGGTGATTTCAGTATCATTAGTGGAGTCATAATTCGTTGTGATCTGTTGCGTAAAGAGCTCCCAGTAGTACTTCTGATTGTCGGTATCGCTACTTAAACCAATGCTATACCCATATTGATCACTATCAGAACCGGTGTTTTTGTTATCGTTGTATAGCACGGAGCCATACTGGTAGGAGGCATAGAGATTTGAAAAACCCAGGACGTTGGCCTGAAACACCGGCTCGAGCTTATAATCGACAACTGTTGCAATGTTATCGGATCCACTCACATTGTCAGAGCTCCCCGGATTTGCCAGGTCAATCAAGGTCTGTCGCACATTGGCCGCTGCGTTAAAAAAAAGATTATTCCTTATCAGTTCAGCATCCAGGCCACTCCGAAGCTGATGGTAAGTATCATTATTATCGGTTTCATTAAGATACTGAGCCCTCTGCAGAGAGTAGCGTCCCCCGACATTGACCCGCCCATCTCTTTTAGAAAAATCAACGGCGGGCCTTACTTGCAAAATCCAGTCGTCATCCTTGTCGGAGTCACTCAGGTCCACATTATCAGAGTACGTTAGATCAGCAGCCACACTGGGTGCGAAACTCCAAACCGAAGACACACTGTCCGGTATATAACCAACAGTAAAACAGGCGAATACAAAAACTTTGCCTGTTAATGCCAGCGAGTGAATCGAGGCATTTCTACTCGGCTTTTGACCTGAATAACTTTGGCGGCTCACCCTAGTAATAGCCATAGTAACTACCTTCCTTGGCAGAACTGCACTTGTTCATTAAAAGAGAAACGTCTGGATGTGATCCAACTAATGACAAAGCCTCCTTCAAGTGTTTTTGTGTTGTTTTACCCTCCTCTACAACGACGATCACTTGACCTACCAAAGAGGCCAGAATGGCTGCCTCTGTTGTATGACACAGTGGAGGTGTATCGAGCAAAACAATCCGATCGTGATAGCGAGTCGCCAACTCATTCATGAGTCGCTTCATGCTGTCACTGGCTAACAACTCGTTTGTCAGATGATGGCGACTACCCGACAGGACCATGGATAGGTTTTTGACATTGGTCTTGTGCAAAATACTTTCAAACGGGACATCATCGCGGCTTAGGTAATCAACGATCCCCAACGACGGTTCAATATCAAGAACCGAATAAAATGACGGTTGAACAACATCAGCGTCAACCAGCAAAATTTTGCGATCTGGTTCCAAGGCAATACTCATAGCCAAGTTGATGGCGGTGAATGTTTTACCCTCCTTTGGCTCTGTGCTGGTAACCATAACCAGATTACTAAATTTACCTTTGGCGGTGTTGTTTTGGGTGAACGCTTTACCCAGTATTGACCGCTTGATATGACGGTATTGCTCCTTGGCCAGAGATCTCTCTTCATTCGGTACAATGATATTTCGTGACCGTAAAACAGATTCATTAAGGGTTATGGGCGACCCGGCTGGCAGCCGATTCTTACTTTCTGGTTCCACAGATTTTGAAGTGACACGCCTACTTTGAGCGTTTACTGGCGGACTCTTCTCAACCGGTGCAGTTGGCTTCTCCACCGCCTTATTGGCTCTGACGAGGGTATCCTTTGTGATTACTTTCGCGCTTTGCTGAGGTTGATTGGTAGCTTTGCTTTTTGTAGGGGGGGATTCTCCCCTCGCTTCCGCTTCCTTCCTCAGGGCCTTTTCTATGGTATCCATATATTCACCGGTTTAGAGTCCTACTGATAAAGCGCAAAAATCGCACTTACCAAAACTAACGTAGAAAGCAAAAGCACAAAGATCAGCTGCAGCAACCTACCCCTTCGGACATCAGCCGCACTGCTCACCCTGGATACACTTCCAATCACGGAAAGCCCGCTTACCTCCGCAGCATACTTGGCAGACATTACCCTTGGGTTGGCAATAATAAGCAGCAGTGCCAGCCCTGACGAAAACCCAAGAGAGGCCGGTAGCACCATTGAAAACAGCATAGCCCTATTTGGCCAGGTAGGGCGGTCCGAGACCGTTGGGGGCTCAATCACCTTGAACTGAATCTCATCTGTATCCTGAGATGCCTTCCTGGATATCTCTATAGATTCTCGACGAGACAGTAGCTCGTTGTAGCGCTTTTTAGTGATACCGTAATCCCGGTTCAGCTCACCCAGCTGAACTTCAATATCGGGAATAGTATCCACTAATACCTTGAGTTCCTGCTCCTCTTTTTCGAAGGCTCTAAGGCGAATTTCCATGGAGGCTATTTTCGTATTAAGGTCGGACAGGGTCAGTTTTAAATGGTTATAAAGATCAACCCCTCCTACCACTCCCACCTGAACCGGAGCAGATCCGGTTTGGTAACGCATTGCAGCCTTTCGCTCTTTGCTCTGCTCTAATTTCAGGGCGTTAAGCTGTTCTGTCAGGTTTTTAACGTCCGGGTGCTGCTTTGTATACTTCAGCAGCATTTCATCAAGCTGTGTCTCCAGCCGCGCTACTCGCTCATCGTATCGGGTCGTTATGGTGTGAGGTACATAGGCTGGCTGGGTAACAGTGATTGTCGTCTCCTCGATACCCGCAAGCTGGTCTTCGACGGCATCCCGCTCACTTAACAATTCCTGCATGGTCAGCTTGGCTTCATCAAGCTTCCTGCTCGCGGACTGCAGCCGCTGGTAGTAATCATTGCCATCTGAGGGCATCATGCCCAGGTGCTTTTTCTTGAAATCTTTAAGCTCTACCTCACTGGCTTTTAAACGATTTTCGTACTCCTGGATTTGTTGGTCGATAAAACGCTTTGCACTGATTGTATCTTCCCGGTTTTCTCCAATGGAGCTTTCCATAAACAGCGTGAGTACCGAGTCAACAATCCGCTTGGCAGCTTGTTTGTCAGAACTCATATAACTAATAGAAAAAATATTCTCTCGCTTTTCTTTTGTAAGCTTTATCTCCCTCTGCAGGCGGTTAATTAAATCCCTGTTTCTGACCTCCTCCCTTACAACAGCATCCAGATCTGCCATCTGGAGCAGGCGTTCAATATTTGGCTTGCTTAGCAACGTTTTAACTAAAAGCGATACCTGTTGGGCAGTATTGGTTTGTACCGTAAGACCACTAAGAAGTGGCCGTAAAATCGTTTGCGTATCTATATAAACTTTTGCATTGGCCTCATATTTGTCCGGTACTTTTGACACAAAGTACCACCCGCCCAGACACAACGCTCCACTCACGATAAGTATGAACCACTGGCGCTGCTTGAGTTCACGAGCATAGTTAACCAGCAGGTCGAGTGTTTCCTGCATTACGTGCTCCTGGCAACCAGCTTAAAAAAAGGTTTCTGGAATGATGAGGATGTCGCCGGGCAAAATATCCACGTTTGCAGAAATATCGCCATCCTTTATCAGGTCATCCAGGCGGACACCGTACTGGCGCTGTTCTCCATCAATCACCCGTACAATACTGGCCCGGTTCCCATCAGCGAAGTCGGTTAGGCCATCAACGGAGATCATCACATCGAGCAGCGTCATATCCTCAACATACGGTAGAAACTCAGGCTTTTCAGCCTCGCCAATTATCCTGACCTGCTCCTTGAAGGGACCGAGATGATCCTGGGTCATGACCGTCACCAGGGGATCCCTGATAAAAGAGGAAAGTCGCTTCTCCAAAAGCCGAGCGACCTCCGTGGGGGTTTTACCGCTGACGGGAACATCCTCGACTAACGGGGTCGTAATAAACCCATCCGGACGCACGGTTACCGTGGTCGTCACCTCGGGGTTTCTCCACACGAAGATACTTAAACTATCCCCCGGCCCGATAAGGTAGCGGTAGTTTTCAGGCGTAGTGGTAACTGGCTGGTAGAGTGTTGCAGATTCCAGTAAGGGATAGGGGTTAGAGGAGCAAGCTGCAAGTGTAAAGCAAAGCATCGCGCCAAAAATTTGGCAATTTTTTCTTATCATCTTTATCTACTCCGTTAGATGCTGGATGCTAAGAAAAAATTATATACCCAATTTCCAAGTGTTCAATTTTTCTACTGCCTTTTTAATCACAGAGCTCGAAATAGTGCTTTTTGTAGGACCAAAAAAACAAATAGAAGTAATCGCTTTTTTTTTATTTCAAATTGACATTAAGAGGCTGCCGCAAGGACGCTTCCACCAAACGCATGCGAAAAGCTGCGGTAGTCGGCCTGGGGAGCCCTGTCATCGTAAAAGCTCAGGATACTATCGATATCCAACCAATAGGGCCGCCTGAGGCCTCGATGCAGGGTGGCCGGACCAACTGGCGTAAACCCCCATGAGCGGGGCATAAGGCGGACAATAGAGGGTGATGTCAGGCAAAAAAGCTCAAGATAGCCATGATCCCTACAATAGCGCGCAGCAGAGGAGATCAGGGTTTGCACAACCTCTGCCCCGCCACTGCCCTGGGAACAGGCCTCAGTGTCACCCGTCTTCGGCTTGCAGAGCCTTGACAGCTCGACCGCCTGGTGCCGCTTACCCTGAATACGATCATGATCAATCTGGCTCACCTGCTCCAACGGCAGCACCTCATCGAAAGAGGGTTTAACCAATCGCAGGGCAGCGCACCACTCCCCCGTACTTCGTTCGCGTGCAATGAAGTGAACAGAGCGGTCATCCCACTCATCCCGCTCAAGATCTATAAACTCGGCATTGGGTGCTTCATATTGCTTCTGTTCACAGTAAACCTGGTATCGAACGTGGTAATTTATTGTTCGTGCAAACTCGGTATCCGCAACGAATACCTCATACAACCTCTCGGTCATACCTCCCCCAAGCAGCCTGAAATTGGCCTAATGATCCCCTGCACCTGAAAATCCCTGTGCTATTCTCCATTTTGTAAATAACCACGAGTAGGCTAACACGCTTAACGTTGGCGCAGCGTGATCTGGTACGCACCCATTTAGAACATTCAATTATAAGGGTTTTTATATTTGATAGCGGAGACACCAAGATGTCTAGCGAAACGCTTTGCGATGAGTTCAACAGCTATTTTAGGGTTGTCCTCGCCCTGACTCCCGAACTGCAGAAAGAGGTATTTTGCATTCGTTACAACGTATTCGCCAAGGAGTTTGGCTGGGAAGAGCTCTCTGCGGAGGAGATGGAACGCGATGACTTTGACCGCTACTCAATACACTGCCTTATCTACCACAACCGCACAAACACCCCCGCAGGTTGTGTTCGACTGGTTATTCCAGATCCCATAGATGCTTCCCAGATGGCACCTTTCGAAAAGTACTGTGCCGCCCATATAGCCAAAGAGCAGTTTGACCTGGCCATCCTGGACCGTGTTTCCTATGGCGAAGCTTCCCGACTCGCCGTACCTTCCAGCTTTCGGCGCCGGAAGGATGAGTCCCGTAGTGCAGTCCCTTTCCCCCCCGAAAACACTGGCGAAGAGCATGGCGACAAACGCCACTTCCCCCATATCGCAATGGGGCTGTACCTTGCAGGCATGGCCATTGTGGACCTAGCCAGCATCGACTATGTCTTTGCGATGATGGAGCCCCGCCTTGCACGTCATCTCCATCGGTTCGGGGTGCTCTTCCAACAAGGCAGCGATGTCATGGACTACCATGGCCTACGGGCGCTTTACTATATCCCCAAAGAGGATTTGACGCGCCACCTTACCGGCGGGATGAAAGAGCTGTACGAGTCAATACGCAGTAGCGTACTCCAGCAACTGGTTTCACCGGCCGCCAAGGAGAACATCCACTTGAAAACACACATTGGTTAATGTCACGGCCTTCTATGACCCAATTCAACTATGAGGCAGCATTCTCTCGAAATCTGGGCTGGACAACCGAAGAGGAGCAACAATCCCTGCGGGAATCCCGGGTTGCCATTGCCGGCATGGGCGGCGTAGGCGGGGCACACCTGCTGACCCTCACCCGGCTGGGTGTTGGGCATTTCCATATAGCCGACTTTGACAGCTTTGGTGTTGAAAATACGAACCGCCAGGCAGGCGCCCGTGTATCCACATATGGAAAGAAAAAAGCCGACACACTGCAGCAAATGGCATTGGATATTAATCCCGAACTCGATATCAAAGTCTTCGGAGAGGGGGTCAACCGCCAGAATGTTGAGCAGTTTTTTTCAAAAGTGGATATCTACGTCGATGGACTGGACTTCTTTGCGTTTGACGCACGTGAGCTGGTTTTTCACCACTGCCACCTTCATAGCATTCCAGCAATAACGGCCGCACCACTGGGCACCGGTGCAGCGACCTTGGCCTTTATGCCAAAGCGGATGAGCTTCGAACAGTACTTCGGCTTCAAGGGGCAGACAGAGCTCGAAAAAGCGCTGCGTTTTTTTGTTGGGCTGGCGCCCTCCATGGCACACGCCTCTTATCTGGTTGACCCGTCGCGAGTGGACCTGTCCGAACAAAAGGGCCCCTCAACCATTATGGGGTGCGAGGTATGCGCAGGCGTTGCGGCTACCCAGGTATTGAAAATACTAACCGGACGGGGGCGTATTCTACCGGCCCCTCACGGTCTCCAGTATGATCCTTTCATCAATACGGTTAAGCACACATGGCGCCCCGGCGGCTACAGAAACCCACTGACACGGTTTGTTATGAACCGGGTGCGACAAGCATTCCTGGCCAACTGACCCGCCCCCAAAAGCGTCCTCCCCATCACTCCAGTTCGCACACATCGCCGATCGGCAAACGCCTGGAGCGAACCACCTCCTGTCTCGCATACCCTACCCGCAAGACCATGTGCAGCGCGTTGCCGCCCAATAGATCGATGACGGACTGCTCTAGCCTGTCCACCTCATGCGCCAGGGCAAGACTGACGGCCCCGCGCTGCTTCCTAATCAGTTGATCCGTTACAACGTAGTAGGGGTGGACCGCCAGTCCTGCGGCATTCAGTTCGACCCAAATCCGCATCGCGAGCTGCCCTGCGGACCGGGCATCGGCCCCTAGGCTCCCGCCATAGATAACCATCAAAGCCCCTGACTGGCTAAGCATCATTCCTTCAAACAGGGCCAGCAAACGGTGAAAACCTAAGCGGTTCAGCCTGGGGAGCCACCGTTCAGAGGTGCTAAGGGCAAGTAGCCCACCGCCCCCTGGCGGCAAACAAAGCGTATCTATATCAAGACCGTCACCGCGGGCCACCTCCTCCGACCTGGACCTTAATGATGACGCCAGGAACTGCACCAGGTCGGGAGAGCGAAAACGCAACGATGAGGCTTCTTTCAACAACTGAATCAGCGGATTCGCCTGAGTGGTTTCAAACCATTGCGCACACACCGGCCCCTCGGATAGTCCTGCCAGGCTTTGTTGTATCGCCTTCGGCAACGGCTCTCGCCGGTAGGGCCCGCGGTTTGTGTGGCGTCCTAACAGGGCGCCGGTAGCCGCCGGCGTAACCTTAGCGCTGGCGATATCTGGAAAGCGACAGCTCACTCGCCCCTCTCCCTCCAGGACCTGTACGGGTGTGTCAATATTTTTTGCAGTTATCAGCAGGCTCTCCAGGGCACACCCAAGACTGAATTGAACGGCATGGGATCCCGGGGAGAAATAATGGCCTTCATTGCAGCGACTGGGAGAGCACTCGAGGCTGATCGTCTGCCCCCCCAAATAAAACTGTAGGGGTTGTGAGTTATCTGCGGAAGGATATCGGCGGGCAACATCAACCATCGCTCGCAACGGGCTGCTCTCATCGACCATTTAAAACTCTCCTTTCCCCTGGATTCAGGCGTTGTGGTTACAAGTGTCAGTAGTATTTACAACCTCAGTGCGTGTAACCCCTGACGACCGCGAACGAAGTATAGCAAAGCATTTTTTATCATTTAAAAACAATCAATTACCACAACCAGAAAAAACATGGCCACTGCCTTGCATAGTTTAAGGCAGTCGTAATAAGAGCATTCAGGCCTAGCGGCTCAGCTTCAAGGACGAACCGGCCTGAAACCCTAAACGACCGGGATTTGGATCTTTTAACGAGGGAATGATCATGTTTACTGCAAAACGCCTACTGACCGCCGCGTGCCTGACAGCCCCTTTGCTGGTGTCGGCCTCCGCTAACGCGATCATCGTGACCGACTGGAATTATGAGTTGAACAGCGCCTTTACGGCCTATGAACCAGCCGGTGTTGATGCATCGATACCCAATGCCTCACTGGGAGGGTTTACCCGCCTGGAGTGGGGTGATCCCGTCAACAATACAGACTTAAACCCAACACAGCAGCGCAGTTCGCTATCGGTCGATAACGCTGGCTTAAATACCGGATCAGTACAAACCAACCAAGGGCCTGTCGATACCTCCATCTACACCCACAATAACTTTGTTATTACCGGTACAGCACTGACCGCCGCCACACTGTTTGATGTGTTGACACTGGACCCCGAACTGCCGGATCCGCCTGCGGTTCCCGGGCCTGGCGATAGTTTCAGTGCACCACCGCTCACCTTTGAGATTGAGTTCATTGAAACCCCTAACTTCTGGCATCCAACCGACACCGCTATCCTGTGCCCTGAAGGGGTGCCCTGGTCAGAGACCTTTGGTTGTGGTGACATCTTTGTCCTCAACGTTGAAGGCGCTGGCTTTGATAGTGAAACCCTGTCCTTCATTCAGCTCTTCCCCTTCGCGGGCGAACTTTATGCAGCATCCATCTTCCTGCATGACACCGGAACGGGTCCTGGTTTGCAGGTTCTTTCCGATGCCGCCTGTGCGCGCGCCGGAGCAGAGAGTGGCTGCGTTGGTATGGTGACCGCAGAGGGTTTGGTGAATCAGTTCCAGGCAGCCTTCAGCATCACCCATCTGCGCACTATCCCAGAGCCCGGTGTGCTGGCGCTCATGGCTTTAGGCCTGCTGGCCATGGGTGGCTTGCAGCGTAAGCGCTCCGCATAAGAGTTGAGAGTATCCAATCCCGCGTGACAGGGATGTCACGAAAAAGGGAGCCTACCGGCTCCCTTTTTTTATTTCAGCTTAGTGTCATCCCGGCTCTAGGTTAAGCCTATTGATCGACCACCAAGGATCGATCCACATCATCACCCTCGAACAACTGACAAAAGATCGCGCAATCGTTCCACGACCGGCCCTCGATCTCGGAGCACGCCCCCTAGCTGATTGGTGAGCGCCGCCAGGTAATGCCGATGCCTGATCAAGCTGTAGGAGAGGTCAAGTCTCGCCCTTCGCAGTGCATCATTAGCTCCTTGTGCAACCTCTTCCTTGTGAAAGTCGTACCCCTCTATAAAGCGACGGTAGGTCTCCAATGCGGCCCTTTGTGATGCAAGAGGGTCACTGCGTATCACACTCTCAGGGTGAACAAAGTAGGCGGCCAGCGGTTGTAGGACGACGGCCTGATGCTTGGAGTTGTCGAGCGCTTTTAGCAGTAGACACATATCTTCGGCTATTGCGACCCCTTCTGGATAACCGCCTACCCGGGTGAACAGGTCTTTACGTATCGTGAGTGTATGCGTATCGCCCACATGCTGCCCCGCATAGAGCCGGCGCAGCTCAGGGGTGACATGAACCACACCTTCCTCTTCAGAGGCCACCAACTCATGCTTCCATGACAGCGTATCCAGGTTTTGTACCCGGCTGCCGTCGGTGTGCCAGTATTCGAAATTACCACTGAGCAACTCCACCGCAGGGTATCGCTCGATCAATGACGCATGGGCTTTCAAACGATCGGGATAGAACCAGTCATCCGCATCCAAAAACGCAACCCATTCCCCCCGTGCCTGCTCAACGCCACGGTTTCTGGCAGCCGAAACCCCTTGATTCTCCTGCTGTATCAGCTGGATGTTCCCCGAGCAGGAGCGGGCAACAGCAACGCTGTCATCAGTGGATCCATCGTCCACTACAATCACTTCACAGGCTGGAAAGCTTTGCTCAAATATGGACTCCAACGCTCTGGCAAGAGTACGCGCACCGTTATATACCGGGACGATGACTGAGATACGAGGCGAGGCACTCATGCAGAAAACGCCCGCTTGCGGGTCCACCACAAGCGTTGTCCAAACCAGAGTGCCGCCATCAAACCGCTTGCCCAGCACAAAACACCAGGGATTGGGCTACAGGTTAACCGCCGCCGCCAGGCCAGGGCCCGGGCACCCATATCGCGTTCAAAACGAACCCCGCTTTTTGACTCCCCCCCCGATGCGGTACGCCGGTACTCCTGCGCTATCGCAGCGGTACTCAACGACCGCCACTCTGGATGCTGCTGGTTGACCCAGGCGATCAGCGCTCTCAGCTCAGCAAAAGATTGCGCTCGGGTAGAGGGGTCTGGGTGTATATAGTTCCAGCGATGGGTCTCTATTATGGCGGGTCGCCCACAGGCGACGGATCTTTCGATTCCCTGTCTACACTCAGCACTGCCGACCCCTTTACAGGGCTCAAAGTAAACACTCCTGACCAGGCAAAGCAGACCAGACTCACTCAGGTCACCATTAGCTATATTGGTTTTGTCGTACTCAAACCCCTTAGAAGTTCGATTGACGGCACGGCTCCCTGGGGTGACCACCGTTTTTACGCCAGCCGCTGCCCACCCTGATTCGATATCTGCACGCCACACAAAGGTGGGGGGAACGGCAACGCAGGGGGGAATCCCCAATAACCGTTGATGTTCTTGCGCTTCCCACTGAGCCTGGCTCTCGCTATCGGTTTGCGCGGGTAACCATCGCGACTGCACGCTTGAGGGTAACTGCTCGGTCAACAAGGGGGCTCCTAGCGCAAATGGCCCAGCCTCTCCCCCCTGCTTCAGCGTGTCGAGATAAGACTGAAACTGGCTCGGGCTAAAGTGTGTAAAGCCATGAAGCTGGAGCGGCATCAACCCACAATGGTGCCCTTCGAGCATGGCTAGCAGGGTCTCCCTGCTCTCCGCCGCCGACAGGGTAACGGTGTCGAACCCATAACCCTGCTCCGTATCGACGACCCTGGGTGCTGCCAGGTTCACTCCCAGCGTCATCACCGGGTGCCCTCCACCTGAAAGCTTGCAGGACTCCAGTATCTCGCGTATATCTCTCAGGCTGTCCGCTTGACCATGGTCGCCGGCGCCCCAATCGTCACATTCCAGTATAAAAACAGGGGTAGCGAGCACAGGCTCCCTGAAGACCGCCCTTAGCACAGGACCAAACCTGACCCACAACAGAACCCAGCTGACGAGCAGCACAACGACTATCAGCAACACCAGAACGATCACTCAGGGGCGTCCATATAATCAGAACGTTCATAGCCCATCTGCTGCGCAACCGACTCTGTGTGCCCAAGCACAGGCTTGATTCGCGCCGCGTTACCAGAGTCGACCCATTTGTTTTTCTTTATCTCTGAAAAGGCATTGTAGGGCCGCCTTAATACGGTTTCGGCGTGCTCCCTGACCGCTGCAGTAAAGTTCAACCCACAGAAGCGGTAGAGTCTGTCAAAACTGGCGATGGGATCTTCAAGAATCTGTTCATATTTAACCTCCATAAACCTCCCCGCAGAAAGCCCTTGAGCGTCATCAATGATCGCTTGGTTCATTGAGCGATACTGCTCTGCACAGACCCTTTCTATCGACCCATTGAGGTAGTCTCTCCATCCAGGAAAGAGAAAAAAGCACCAGCGGCGGTAGTGACCCTGATCAATCGACA